>NZ_JAIQUM010000041.1 GCF_020075705.1 Metabacillus rhizolycopersici
AGTAAACTTTGTTGTTTTTAAACTTACTTGATTTCTAATTCAACTTCTCGAAATGATGTATCGTCCATAATCATGATTTATTGTCAGAACTTGAGATTTTTTGTCCAAGCTCAAGGTTTTATTGTCTAGTTTTGAATTTTATTGTCCGAAATCACCAAGGTATCGACCAACCTTCAATTTTCGACATTTTTTTCGTCCCGCTCTGTAAATGCTGTTAATCTTTTTATGTTTAAAAACAACAATCTTTTAAAAAAGAGCCTAATAAAAACACCCGACAGCTGATAATTGGTCTCTTCAGCTGTCGGGTGTTTCATTTTCTACCGTAGAAAATTAGCAGACTTTTATTTTATGAAACAACGAAACTTCGCTTGCTACTACTTTTTACCCATCATTTTGGAAATTGTACTAAAATCTAACTTTTCATCACCATTAACAATGGATTTTACGATTTTATCTTCCATTTGCTTTGAAACTGGTTTATTAGCAATTTGTGAAACACGTTGGATAACATTACGTACTGTTTGTTCATCTTTAAAGTTTGCACCTTGTAAAGAATTAGCCAATGAAAACACATCGTTCATGTTTACACCTGTTTTATTCTCAAGGTTTTTAAAAAATTTATTATCCATTTTCTAAACCTCCTTAATTAATGATATATCTTATGACTATCTAGGCAAAACGTGATAAGAAAAGCACAAGCGCCTTGTTCAGCCTCAGGCAAATAAGACACTCTTGAATAGACGGTGTTTTTCACCTTCAATTCAAGAATGGCTGTAGACCCAAGAGCGACCGGACGCTTGCACTGGACAATTCTCGAAGCCAAAACTTATAAATTCTGATATTGTTAAAAAAGAAAGCACGAGCAGCCATTGCTCGTACTTAAAAAAATACTTAGCTTCCTTTTAGATTAGTTCCAGATAGCTGCACCAACAATAATTAATAGGATGAATAGAACAACGATTAAAACGAAGCTGTTACCGTAATAACCACCGCCACCATAACCACCACCGTAGCAGTAACTCATGTGCCATGCACCTCCTCTTCCCTATCATCCCTATACTATATGAAATAAGTCTTTGTTCCGTTTGGACGAATCGTCTGTTGAAAAAGACATTTTTTTCACTTTTTTATTATCTCATGTGTTTAATTAGCCACTGTTCCATTTCTTGTGCATTTAGATCCATCCTCTGTTCAAATTGTTCAGTTAACCTATCTATTTTTGCTAATTCGACTGATTTATTTTTAAGTTTTTTGTCTTCATTCCTTTGAATGAGCTCATGTTGTCGATAGTTCCTCTGTATCCATTCGCTAAATACTCGTTCAATAAGATCCATTTTCCCCCTCCTATTTCTTCTCTAGATTGTCATGATAGAGATCTACATATAAATTTCCATCAACATCAACTTGACCTAAAAATACTTCCTCGACCGTTGCTTCTTTGTGGCTAAGTTTACTTTTTATCCAATCAATACTGAAACCAGCACCATAGATTGTTTCCTCTAAAAGCTCACCGTCCATTATCACTGTTAGCGGAACCTTTACAGCAGCACCTTGACCAAACAAATCTCCCCAACTCACCTTTTGCTTTTCCTTCTTTAATAGAACACTCAATTCGCCATTCGTTTCAAGAATGGCAAATTCGACATCAGCAACACTAAAAATATCCTTTTTGCGTAGTTGCTCAAGCAATGCATCTGTAGTATAATTTTCCTTCCTCAGATTCCCCTCCAAAATTTTTCCATCTTGTATAAATGTTGTAGCCTTCCCTTCAACAACATCACGAAACTTTTTACTCTTGATTGAACAATATGAAACAATTATCGGCACCGATGTCCAAATGAGAATTGAGATAATTCCATTCACAACATTCAATTCGATATCCATCGAAATTGTTCCAGCAATATCTCCTATCGTTATCCCTAAAATGTATTCAAAAAAGGAGAGCTTTGATAGTTGTTTTTTTCCTAAAAGCTTCGTGATAAAAAAAATCCCTAATATAATTAGGGTTGTTCGAATAATAATCTCAATCCATTCAGGCATAAATCTACTCCTTCATCAGTCATCTTAACTATCATTTAGTATGAATCAATTGAGATTTTTTTATGTAAGAAAAGCGCAAGCGTCTTATTTGCCCAAGAGGGGCTAGGCGCTTGCGCTGGACACGAAAACTAAGTCAAAAAAATTTATACTTATTATGTAACATCACTTTTAGATGCATGAATAGGGAACTGTCATTGAAGTCAGTCCCCTCATTACATCATGAACAATAAAAAGCTGAACAGGTTAATGATTATGATTTTCTTTTGTTTTTCCCACAACCACAACCACTCTTTTTAACTTTTTTTGTTCTAGAAGAAGTAGATTTAGAAATTGTTTGATTTGAGTTAGTTGGTCTTTGGGAAGGATTTATGTTTGATCTATACACGCCTTATCCCACCTTCCTTTTTTAGTCAACACATTTAAAGCGATGTAAGAACAAAAGCGCAAGCGCCTTGATCAGCCTTAGGCATGGCATAAGACGCGCATGAATAGAAGGTGTACTTTGCCTTCAATTCATGCGTGGCTTATGACCCCGAGGGGCTAGGCGCTGGAGCTGGATGTCGTGCGCTTATCCGCAGTATAAGAATTTTATAGCTATAGCATAGAAAAATATTCAGCCTTTATATCTCATTTTATGTGAAAGAAGTTAATTGTTTCTAAGGCAATTGCCTAATCTATTAGTCTCATCACAAGAGACTCTATCATTCCAGCAAAACCTGCAATTGCTAAAATAAAAATAACGGGTTCAGCTCCTTGCGGCCATAACATCCAAGCAACGAACAAAAATGCTGAGCACCAAATTCCTGTACACCAATGGCAACTTAATAGTTCACCAATCCACGCTCTCAATCCCTTGCCTTTCATTTCTAAAAAGACTTCAACAACACCATCATCACCTATTTCTTCAACTTCTTTATGGAAAGGACGACGTATAAATGCTGTAATCTTATCAAAAACAATAAGTCTTGTTAATCGAAAAGACGCGAATACAAAGATGATAAGTTGTAACCAGGTTGTCATCTCCCCCACCTCACTAAACCATAATCCTTATAATTTATGAAATAATTTCTTAATTATGATGATAGACATGTTACCTTCGCAAAATAGATAAAAAAGCTATGTGTAAATCGACATTTATGCCAATTAATGCCATGTGGAAATCTTTGTACGATGTTCATCATAGTGCATTCGCTGAAAAATAGGTAGAAACATATAATAAAGATGTTTTCAGACAGTCAAAAGTGAAATACCATAAACAAAACACCAAGTTTCTGAAATAATCAAATACAAGTTTTTGTGATACATGTAGCAATGGTCGTTTTCTTTATCATCGCCTCAAAGTTACTGATACAGGGGAATCACTAAAGAAATTGGCAAGACGTATATTGTTAGAAAACAAACAAAAGACAATTATCCTAAAAATGGTTTTATGTACCAAGATGTTTGTCTTATACAAAATTAGATTTCAATCATTTAATAATAGTACATTGAAAGGGGGAAAAACGATGAAAGCTACACCTTATAAATGGGTCAACATCTTGTTTAACAACGTCGCAACAGTTGTTCCAGCTGAAGAGCAAGGATTTAACAACGTCGCAACAGTTGTTCAAACTGAAGAGCAAGAAAGTAATATCGAACAAATTCCATCTGACAACATAACTCAAATCGTGCAACTTGTAGAAAAACTAATTGACCTAACGGTTGACGATAGCGATCGTGCTAAGAACGTAACACAAAAATTGTTACAACAAGTAGAATCGATCTAATATAAAACGATACTTCCGTCAATGGGGGGATTACTGCTAATTAATGCGGGATAGACAGGAACAAAAGCTCAAGCCAGGTATAACTAGTGAATGAAGAAGTTGAAATAGATTGTACAAAGGATCCACTACAACAGTGACTAGATTTGTATGTATGCAGGGGGAAAACCCCTGCTTTTTAATATGTTAGGACCTGAACTAATTTGTCTTATTTGAAAAAGGCTAACTAAAAACCTACTTCATTTTTCTACATACCATTTACCTAAATTCTTTTTTTTGATTGAGCAAGTATAGACGAATACCCACACCAACTAGTTATTACACACATAGTCTGTTAAGGACTAAAGTCAAATATTGATATTATTTAAGGAGATGACTTATCAATGGGTTGCAAAGATAAAAAAGACCGCGACAATAATTGTGTATGTGATGCTGTTGAACAAATTTTAGCTGAACAAGAAGCTGTAGAAGAAATCACTTGCCCGACTAGCTGCTTCAGTAACTTATTAAACCCTGTTGCAGGTACTAAAGATACGATTCCTTTTATCTTAACTAACAAAAAGGGTGATCTTTTCAAAGCATTTGGTAATGTTGGTGGCTTAACTGGTGACATGACTTGCTTTAAAACAATCTTCTTCCGTGTTGAAGCTTTAGATGATTGCTGTGCAACATTGTCATTACTTCGTCCGGTTGATATTGATGGAAACACAGAAAGCGTAACAGATCCTTGTGACGAGGATTTCTTCGGTCTTGAAAAATCAGACTTTTGTGTTGAAGTAGACCTTGATTGCTTCTGTGCGATTCAATGCCTATCACCAGAATTAGTTGACCGCATTGCTGATCGAAAACATCACCACAAATAAATCACCTATAAAGGCTGCTGACAATCAGCAGTCTCTTTTTGTTTGGTAATTTTATACAAACGCTTCGAAAATAAACAATTCACATAGCACCTTTTTCTACATAGCTTCTTATACTAATAGTAAGAATGTTAAGTGGGAGGGGAAAATTTATGAGCAAAAAAAATTGTGTTTGTGATACAGTTGAACATATTTTAGATCAACAAGATGCCGTTAAAGACCGCTGTCCTACTAGCTGCTATAGCAACCTCCTTAATCCAGTGAAAAGTCTTGGGGATACAATTCCCTTCATTTTAATTAATGAAAACGGAACTTTATTTAAAGCATTTGGCAATGTTGGTGGAAATTGCTTCAAAACTCCTTTTTTTAGAGTTGAGCATATAAATCATTGCTGCACAACGCTTCGGCTCTTACTACCGCTAGACTGTCATAATCACATTGCACATGAAATTTGTGATGTTGAAAGACTCGTAAAAACAAAAAACTGTGTTGAAGTTGATCTTACATGCTTCTGTGCCATCCAGTGTTTATCACCTAGATTGGTAGCAAATAAATATTGACGTAAAAAAGTTAGACACCTTTTGTATCTAACTTTTTTACGTCATAATTAAAATCCTAATAAATTGATTGCGATAATATTTGCAACAGGTAGATCAATCGGCTTTGCATGTGTTAATGAGCGAATGGTGACAATTCCATCTTCTTCAGACATAATGACACCACGATAATTTTCATCTGTCGTTTCAATTTGACACAGTGTCCGTGGCATGTTTTTCGGTAGGTTTGTGAAAAACTCAACCTTTTCCGCTACATTCATTTGCGTAAGAGGTTTCCTTTGTTTTCGATACTCTTTTACAGATTGCTCTTGTCTTTGCTCGACCTGATTCTCTTGGATTTCTTGAACTGACTGTACATCTTCATTAGATTTTATTTCATCTGGAATTTCTTCTGGAATTTCTTCCAATGTCTTTTCTTTTTGAATCGATTCATTTACAATTTTTTTCACTCCTGAATCGACGCTTTCAGTCCTCACTGCCGCCTTTGTCCTTACCTTTTTCACAACGAATGATTGCATATGAACATCAATATCTTGATTGTCGGGCTGAACAATATACATAAGAGGCTTTATCTGATAATTTTGTTTTTGCTTACTTGCCATTTCAATACCTCCCGTAGTAAAAAAGATTCACACTCAACATAATATGCTCGTGGAGTAAGGATTGTGCCTAATTCTTACAATGAATCACATTCCTTAAAAGTCTTTTGCTTATCATAATATGGTACAACTTTCACTAACATTAATGGATAACTTCCATAGAATGTGGGGGAATTGACCGTTAATCTACATTACAATTATTTTCTGATAAAACAATTAATCTTTACATTTATTGTACACTGGCTTAACATTTTCTTGTTATTGTCGAATTATGAAGAAAATATTGCAAATCCTATCTAGGCTGATATAGAAAAGACAGTTAATAATTACATATACTGTAAAATCAACATTATGACTAAAGGATCTATAACCCTTAGTTTGTTAGATCAAAGGAGAACTATAATGAATAATATAAGTCCAGACACTATTAGTGAAAGGATTTCGATTAAAGATCAATTTTTAAATATTCTTAAAAATAAACTCATCACCATTCATTTTCAACCAATTGTTCATTTTCACAGCCATCAAACTTATGGGTTTGAGGCCTTATCGAGAGGCCCTTTTAATAGTTTTTTTTATAGTCCTTCTCGATTATTTCCATATGCAGAAAAAGAAGGATTGCTTTACACTCTAGAAAAAGTTGCAAGAGAACGAGCTTTTGAAGAAAGTAGAGGTATTTCAAAAGAACAAAAACTATTTATTAATCTAAATTCACAGGTTATTTATGATAGTCAGTTTACTCCAGGTCATACCATTTCTTTGTTACAGCAGTTTGAGATTAACCCGAAAAACGTTGTATTTGAAATTACCGAAAGGAATGCCATTCACGACTTTGCTGCTTTTAGGAATGTTTTAAATCATTATCGAGAACAAGGTTTCCAAATTGCTATTGATGATGCTGGGGCAGGATATTCTTCTTTACAATCTATTTCAGAACTAATGCCTGATTATATTAAGATTGATCGCTCGTTAATTAGCGGAATAGATCATAATGAGGTAAAGTCGAATATTTTAGAAGCATTTGTGTCATTCACAAAAAAAATGAATTGCGAAATTATTGCAGAAGGAATTGAAACAGAGGACGAACTTCGCCGAATTATCGATTTAGGAATTGTGTATGGTCAAGGCTTTTTTATTGCACGCCCCGATAATCCAATACCTTCGATAAGTGAAAATGCAAAACAATATTTGAACTTGTTTGAACTGAAAAATAGAGGTAAGTCTGTAACCGTTGATATTTCTGATGACATCATCCTTGTTCAAAATGGGGTTGAAATTAAACGTCAGCCTGCAAGCTCGCTCCTCTAAAAGGACCAAAAATCACCATTTTACACATAATGAAAACCCCTAATCCTTTTTATTGGATTAGGGGTTCATTAAGTTCTATGCCATAATATGGTATCCTGAATCGACATGTAGATTTTCGCCAGTCATTCCTCTTGATAGGTCACTAAATAAGAATAATGCTGTATCTCCAACTTCTTCTGGAGTTGTTGTTCTACGTAATGGTGCACGTTCTTCAATTTCTTTTAAGATTGAGTTGAAATCACTAATTCCTTTCGCTGAAAGTGTACGAATTGGACCAGCAGAAATAGAATTAACACGAATTCCAGCTTTCCCAAGATCACTAGCTAAGTATCTTACACTTGCATCTAATGAAGCTTTAGCTACACCCATAACGTTATAGTTTTGTAACACACGTTCTCCACCAAGATATGTTAACGTCACAATGCTTCCACCTTCAGTCATTAAAGGTCTTGCTTCTTTCGCAACAGCAGTTAAAGAATATGAGCTTATATTGTGTGCTAGTAAAAAGCCATCACGTGTTGTATTTAAATATTCACCTTGTAGTTCCTCTTTATGAGCAAAAGCGATACAGTGAGCAACGCCGTGGATCACACTGACTTCATCCTTAATTGTTGCGAAACATGCTTTCACTTCATCATCATTTGTTACATCACAAGGTAACACAATCGAATCATTACGCTCTAAAGAATCTGCCAATTCACGAACAGATTTTTCTAATCGTTCTCCTGCATATGTAAAAATCAATCTTGCACCAGCGTTATGTAAAGAGCGTGCAATTCCCCATGCGATACTACGTTTATTTGCTACTCCCATAACCACAATATTGCGTCCATTAAGTGATAAGTTCATGTACATCCTCCTAATATTAATACATGTTATTAGTACCTGGTTGTAATTATAGCATTAATTTTTCTAAAGTGCTATGCCGCTTATTAACTTCCACTTTTAACAGGACAATATCATCATTTACTATAATGCGAGACTTCTCTTAATCTTTACGGGCAGTTATCCCCCACCTATCTTCTTTGCTTCTCTTGAATCTTGAGGTAGATTTTACTCCCGATAAGAATCGGATAAAGGAAACTTTATACGGTGTTCACAACTTACTTAATGTATGATCTTAGATTCTAATTTTAAATTGAATGTTTGTTTTATATCCGACGCATCTTCCTTATAATATTTCCCAATTCCCTTCTCATCTTCGTCACCCTCATGGACAAAGCTAATCAAAATACCCCCTTGAAGTTGAACAAGGTTCAAATGATAACTTTTTTCTACTTGCTATCCCATTCATAACCTAACTTTTTAATCTTCATTTGAATCGTTCGAGCACTTATACGATACAATTCTGCTAGTTCTTTGATAGTCATTTCTTTCATCATAATTTTATGAATAATTTCATTTACTAGCATACGTAAAAACCACCTACTTTCATTTTGCTTTTACGTTCATATATTTATACTAGTTCATTAAAAGTCCTGCATTTCGCTTAATTTACTCATACTAACAATTATATCGAGTGCAATACATAGAGCAAGGAGTAAGGAGATTAGTATAGAAATAAAAATAATAAAGTAATTGTGATAGACCAAAAATTCATACTTCAAAAAAGCCGGCGGATTTATTTATTTATTTATTTATTTATTTATTTATTTATTTAAACCCGATGGCTTTGGAATGAAACATAATAATTATTACGTTTCATTTAATTTCGATCTACCTTTCTTCTTGAAACCATTACGAATCATGACAACAAGCAGCATTAGCAAGGGAATAATTATAAGAAGAGGAATGTTAAGATAATAATATAAAACGTCTCCACCGTCTTCCCTAATTTCTGAATAATTGGAGCCAATGATCATTGAGAAAAAGATGAGGATCACCCCGGATGGTAAAAGAATGCTTTGATAGTTGTTTAATTTAAACAAATCGACCATTCCGATTAAGGCACAATACAGCAAGATAGATGCTTTGAAAAGCATTGTAATCAACATGGAAAAAACAACAATGGCATCAAGTCGTTGGATAAACTCTAAAAAGTTGACTTTTCGAAGTGTTTCTAACGTAGGAAACGTAGCTCTCTCAGTTACTTCGACACCGAGAACAGCGATATTTAAACTTGCTGTCCAACATAAGATAAGACCACTTGAAATCAAGGCAGACAGCCAAACTTTTTTCACTAATCTAGGACGATTTAAATAAGGAAGCAGCATCATAAAGATAAGCATTTGACCAAAAGGAAAAGAAATAATAGTCGGAAAAGCTGTCGTTAAGATTGGTTTCCATCCATTTTCAAGAAACGGCTGCAAATTTTGAAGATTAACATCACCCGAAACAAGGATAAAAAAGTTTCCTGCTACCCCAAACAGGAGCAAAATGACAATAAATACTTCTGCTGTTCTCCCCAATACTTCAATTCCTAGGTAAAGTAAATAACAAATGACAAGAACGAATAAGATAATGATTGCTAATAATGGTGTTTTCGACAATGCCGATGAAAGCAGCAAATCGCCGAAATCACGCACAATTCTGGCAGCAATATACAAAAAGTAGAGAATGTATAACAAACCAATGATCCATCCCAAGTATTTACCAAAAATTTTTCTAGCATATCCGGTAAGTGGCAGACTTGGATATTGACGAAATAAAGAGTAGTAAATAAAAAATAAGACCATTCCTCCGCCCATTCCTAAAAGAATGGCTAGCCAGGCGTCTTTCTTGGCCGTTATTCCATAATCTACGACTAGTGCAGTCCCCAGATCAAACAGAAACATCATGGCAAATAGTTGAATGGTACTAATTTTTTGCTTTCTCCACTGTCTAGGAGCTCCCCCTCTTTCCCCAATGATTTAATCCGCACGCTTGTACATCTCATCTAGTTATTTATTCATCCTCCCCTACTTTCCTATTCTCAATACATTTAAGAGTCATAGAATGTATACGATATTCATTTCTAGTTAACATAATCACAATTTTAGAAAGAGAGCAAAAGAGCCAAACCCATATGGATCAAGGGATTGGCTCTTTGTCGTTTTTTTATCGTTTATACACCTTTTTATACATTGTTGATTTATCAGCGTTTCTGGCTTCTTTAGAAACCTCTTGGCTGCATAAAAAAGTGGAGTTTTATGCAAGAAAATTAAAAAAACATTTAAAACTATCTATGATACTAAACGTGTTTTTGAATCTTTTTTCAGTCATGTTTGCATCACCTTTCGTCCGTCCATTCTTTTCAATCCTTGTTTTCAGGAAAGAGTATAAGGAAACTCGGTGCCCCCTTATAAAAAAGGAAATGCCTTTTTCTGGCGTTTCTTATAGTGTTTTTTCCGGATTAATCCCACAAAATCTTTCTGACCACATGAACAATGCACAAGTTAAATACCTTAGCAATATTCATGACGATTTCCTCGTTTCTAATCAGAAAAAGAACTGACTCCAATACAGATTCTTGTACACAAACAGACTTTTAAAAAGTCATTATGTGCTCAGAAATGTATAAGTCAGTCCCTTCTTTTTTTCCTAACCGACGTACCGATGGTAGATCTTTTTCGCTTCGGCAATGTCTTTCGTTCCATGAATAAGTGCGCGCCCATCCTTAAAGAGAACGATTCTTTGCTCTCCAAAAGTAAATGACATTAAAAATGGATTTTCTAAAAATGCATCGGCTATTGGTTTAACCCGTTCTGAAATTCTTTCAAAAGACACTTGCTTTCCGTCAGTAGGTCTAATTTGAACCGTATCTCTTCCACAAAGTACCGCTGCCTTCGTTTCCTTCTCAGCTGTTAAATAAGGATATACAGGGTTTGTTCCACAAGTTGGACATGCATCATTCTTTAAGCGATCCATATTAATGGCTGAATACTGGTTTTTCCAAAGATCGATTGATACTAGCTTACTTCGTATGTTTTCCTTATCTTCAACTAGGAGCTTTAACACTTCTGTTGTTTGGTAGGAAGTCACCATACCCACAATTGGTGAAATAACACCAACTGTATCACATGTGGCCCCATCAAATGGAATATGCTTTAGTAAGCAATGAAGACAAGGTGTCTCTTCCGGAATCACTGTGAATGTTAGGCCATAGCTTCCAACAATGCCACCATACACCCATGGGATATTATGCTTTAATGAAACATCATTGATTAATAATCTTGTTTCAAAATTGTCTGTTGAATCAACAATTACATCGACATCGTCAATCCAACCTTCAATATTTGCTGACGTCACATCTTCTACGAATGCTTGAACCTCAACCTCTGAATTAATTTCATTTAAATGAGCTTTGGCAGCAATCGCCTTCGGAATCCGATTCGTCGCATCCGCTTCTACATATAACTGCTGTCTTTGCAAATTGCTCCATTCGACATAATCCCGGTCAATAATCGTTAATTTTCCGATACCAGCTCGTACAATCATTTCAGCATTAGCTGTTCCAAGAGCTCCAGCACCGACAATTAATACATGTTTATTTTTAATCTTTTCTTGACCGCTCTCTCCGATTGGAGCAAATAACATTTGTCTAGAATAACGTTCCATTAAGTTGTCATCATTCCTTCTGTTGGACTGCTTGCTGTTGCATATTCCTTTTTCGGAATTCGACCAGCCACGTAGCCTAATCTACCAGCTTCAATTGCAAGCTTCATAGCAACCGCCATTTTCACAGGATCTTGTGCAGCAGAAACAGCTGTATTTAATAACACTCCATCAGCACCAAGCTCCATCGCAAGGGCAGCATCTGACGGTGAGCCGATTCCTGCATCTACAATAACAGGAACTTGTGATTGTTCAATGATAAATTTGATATTCAATGGATTAATGATCCCTTGACCAGATCCAATTGGTGATGCACCTGGCATGATTGCGTGGACACCTAATTCTTCTAATCTTCTTGCTAGCACAACATCATCTGACGTGTAAGGTAAGACGATAAAACCTTCTTCTAAAAGCATTTCACTCGCTCTTAACGTTTCAATTGGATCCGGAAGTAAAGAGCGTTCGTCGCCAATTATTTCTACCTTTATCATGTCACATAAGCCAGATGCTTTTGCAAGCTTAGCGATTCTTACTGCTTCTTCAGCCGTTTTCGCTCCCGCAGTATTAGGTAATAAAGTATATTTCGAAAGATCTAATTGCTCCAAAAAGTTAGGTTGTGATTCCTCAAAAATATTCATGCGACGGACCGCAAATGTTAAGATTTCAGACTCAGACCTAGCAACTGCCTCCTTCTGGATTTCAAATGATGGGTATTTTCCCGTACCTAATAATAATCTTGAATGAAATGTTTTATCTGCAATTTTTAACATTGTATCATCCTCCTCCTACAAAATGAACAAACTCGACTTCATCACCGGAATGTAACTCAGTTGACTCGTATTGTTCTTTTAAAATAATTTCTCTATTATGCTCAACAATTACTAGCCGATCTTCTAACTTATAAAGTGCTAGTAATTGTTGAATCGTCTGAACTCCATTCGTTAAGTCTACTATTTCACCATTCAATTTAATGCTCATTTTATCACCTCATGGTCTGTGCATGTTTTCGTGTAAGCGAAAATGCGTTCATATAGTCTTCATTTTGTTGCTTATTTAAAATGAGATCCCTAACCATCATCCCAGTTCTCGGTGCTAAGAGGATTCCATTGCGATAATGACCTGTTGCAAAATAAATCTTTTCACCTTCTGGATGCTGGCCAATATAAGGTCTTCCATCATCAGATTGTGGCCTTAATCCAGCCCATGTATCAATTAACTGCGCGGACGAAATGCTAGGCATGATTGGCTTTATTTTATCAATTAATGACTGAATTCCACCGATTGTAGGCACTATATTCCAATCATCTTCAACCATAGTCGCACCGATGACGAACCTGCCATCACCTTTTGGTACGATATAACAATGATCATAGAAAATCGTTCGTTCCAGGTTTATCTCATTGCTTTTAACAGAGAGACATTCTCCCTTTACAGGCTTCATACCAGCATTTATGCCTAATTGCTTAAAAAAGTATCCACTCCAAACCCCATTCGCAACAACGACATGATTACAGATAAAATCAGTAACCGGAGTTGATAATTCGTACTCGTTCGTAGCTGTTTTCGTAATGGAATGGACAGGTGTATGTTCTAGAATTGTTGCTCCTAGTAAACTAGCAGATTTAGAAAATGCCGCACATACATGTGTGGGTGATACATGCCCATCCTCAGGAATGTAAAGTGCACCTTTAATCAATGATGATAGAGTCGGTTCTCTCTCTAGTACCACCTCTTTTGGATGCCACTCCACCGTTTCATGTTTCTTCACGACTGCTTTTAAAGACTCAGCTTCTGTTTCTGTCATCGCTAGCTTATACATGCCATTATCGACGAGTTGAATATTTATGTTAGATAATTCTGAAAGTTCATCTCGCAAAATATGATAGGATCGTTGACTTTCCTTCGCAAACTGAAAGAATGCATCATTGTTTTCAAGCTCTGAATTTGCACCAAGCATACCAGCTGCAGCACTTGTTGCACCTGTCCCAATTTTATGACTTTCTAAGACAAGGACAGAAACACCTTCTTTTGCTAGGTGATAGGCAATCGATTGGCCAATAATACCTCCACCAATAATTCCAACATCAAAATGTTTTTTCATCAAATCCCCCCTTACTTAAACTATCTTTTATTTCGAGTAAAGCATGATGTGGGTCTTCACTTGCAATCACATATGACATAACCGCAATTCCGCTCACATTCACACCCGGTAGTTTCGAAATCGTATTAGGGACGATTCCACCGATTGCAATCACTGGAATCTGGACACTTTGACATATTTCAGCTAACTGTTTTATTCCCCGTGGTGTTAAGTTTGCTTTTGAATTCGTTTCAAAAACATGACCAAACAAGAGATAATCTGCCCCATCTTTTTCACTTTCAAGTGCTTCTGACAATGAATGGACAGAACGACCAATCCTTAATGAAGGTTCCAACTCCCTCACTTTTCCTACTGAAAAGCTATGTCCTGGTAAGTGGATATTTGGTAATTGATTTACTAGTGCTACATCAAGTCGATCATTGATTACAAGTTTACTTTTTGAAACACCATTGCTTATTAAGATCGAGACAATCTCCATTATCTCTGAAGCTGATTTCTTTTTTTCACGAATATGAATATAATCTGCTTCTTCATGAATCATTAAAATTCGTTTTGTTAATTCTCCCACTGGCTGTTTTCCATCAGTAATGATATGAATCTCCAATTTTTTCACCTATTCATTTTTCTTGTAATTTCTTTGTTAATACAAAAAACCACTTTCCTTAGTAAGAAAGTGGTTACATGCATAGTCTATATATGCCGAACCCACTTCCCTACGCTGGTATAAGCCAGATCAGGTTATAAGGGTCTTAAAGAAACACTTTAATCTCAGCCCTTTTATGAGGGCACCCCTAGCGGTTATCAATATTATTTACTTATACTTATAATACCAAATGTTTTGAATCTTTCAAGGATAATTTTTTTCTTTCACGATACTAAAATAAGTGAGACCTACTTTAGCCTCTACGAGCGGTTTATTCCTGACTTCAAGTCTTATTCTCCCCAAAGACTTAAAGTCAGGGTTTACTAACCGTTAATCTACGATCGTAGCTCAAGCTCTTGTTTTAGTTCATTCACATACTCTCTTGATCCTGTAACAATTAAGCGATCACCAAGCTTCAGATCAGTGTCTCCATGGGGCACAATTGAATCCTTTCCTCTAAAGATTCGAACGAAAATAACATCTCCAGTGAACGGAAAATTACGTAACAAAATTTGATCGTATTTTGCATTATTAAAGTTTATTTGGTAAAGCATTGTTTCTTGATTTGTTAAGATCTTCATAACACCTGGTGCTTCAATTAGTGCACGTAGCATCGTTTTTGTCGATAGCAATGTCGAAAAAACATCAATGTCATTTTCCTTCAGTTTTGCACCCCATTCAGGTGAAGCAACACTTGCAATGATTCGATTCACCTGCTCTTCTTTTGCAAATAAGGAAATTTCTGCATTTCTTTCTTCATCACCTGTTGCAACAACAATTAAATCCACATCAAACGCATGTTGTTCCTTTAAAGTTTCAACCCGAAAATCATTGATTTCTTTAATTTCAAACAATGATTCAGCTATTTGTTTATCAATTTTATCTTGCTGTGTATGGAAGATTGTTGTTTCATAAAGGTCTGGATTAAGCTCCCTTGTAACAGGTAATGACAGTTGATTTGCACCGATAAATGCAACCTTCATTTTTTTATGTACGTTTTTGTGCTTTGGAAACAGCTTTTTAAAGAAAATCGGCGTCACTATACTCGTGATAACAGCCACTAAAATGAGTGCCCCCGACACCTCTGAAGTAATAATCTCCATTCGTTCCCCTACCGTTGCTGCTGCAATCACTAATGAAAGTGTTGAGGTTAATAGGAAACCTGATGCAAGTGTCGTTTTCATATCATACCAGCGTTTTAAATAAAGGATCGGAATAATTTTCGAAATTAATAAGGCAATCAATAGTAAAGGAATTAATAATAAAATATTTGGATCCTCAAATAATGCCCATATGTCAAGGTCTACGCCAACCATGACAAAGAAAATCGGAATTAGGAATCCATAACCGAACGAATCAAGCTTATGGACCATTTCCTTATTCGGTGATAAAAGTGAGACAAGTACACCTGCTAAGAAGGCACCAAGGATGTTTTCGGCACCAATTGTTTCAGAAATAGCTACCAAAACCATGATAAGTGTGAAAATCGCGCGCATGTCTAATTGGATTGTTCCCTTTGACATTGTTTCTATAAACGATCGATGTTTGAACACTTTCCCAATAAAAAAGAAAACAACTCCAGCACCAAAAAGAATTAATAATAACCACGTATTGCTGTCGCCATTACCATAAATCGATGCAAAGACAGCAAGTAAAACCATTGTAACTAAATCAGCAATAACAGCTACAAGGAGAATAATCTGTCCAATGTTCGTTTTCATGATTTGCGCGTCTTTTAAAGTAGGTACCACGACCCCGAGAGAAATCGTAGAAATAATAAGCGTCATTAAAAACGCATTGTCTATTAAACCAACCAATACAAAGAGATATGAAAGCAATAAGGAAAGGACAAAGATCCCAGCAAAAATGATAGAAGATACCATAAAAGTATTCGGTGCATCTTTACCTGAAGGGAGCTTTTCCTTCTTCTTACCTCCAGCAAAAGCAGAAAAATCAATTTCAAGGCCACTTAAAAACATTAAGAAAATAAATCCTAGCATCGACAGCGTTTCAAGCCACGTATCCTGTGAAACTAGATCAAACCCACTTTTCCCAATAATTAAACCAACAATAATTTCTGCCACGACGACAGGCATAAAATTCATTTTTAAACGATGTAATAAAATAGGTGTTAGAAACGCAGCAAGAATAACGATTACTAATGAAATCACAGATGCTCCATGCATCATATCCCTCCCATTTAATATAGAGTTGTCTATATATGTTCATTCTTGCGTTGAGCTTTGAACAGTTGAAAGAAAACGATCATTGAATTCAAATTAAGTATTGCATAAATAATGTCGCCATTCCAAAATAAATCAAAATGCTTATAATATCATTTATTGTTGTTATGAAAGGGCCTGAGGCGACTGCAGGATCGACTTTTAACCGATGCATAACGAGCGGAATAAAGGCTCCTGCAATCGTTGCAACTGTTAAAGTTGCTAAAATTGAAATCCCAACTAATATTCCTAAAAAGATATCTCCTTGCCAGACAAACACGACCAACGTCACAAGAATTCCACAGATTGTTCCAGTAATCAGACCGGTTCCAGCTTCCGTAAGAATCATCCTAAACGTACTATGCTCTTCTGCATTACCGACTGCAATTCTTCTAACAGCTACAGCTAAAGCCTGTGTGCCAGTATTACCAGCCATCCCCGCTATTAATGGAATAAAAACGGCTAAAATGGCTACTTTATCTAGTGTCTCCTCAAATCTTCCAATTAGACTAGCTGTAAACATTCCTAAAAATAAAAGAATGATTAGCCACGGAAGTCTTTTTTTTGCAGCAGAAAACGGTCCACCATCATTTGAATCCACATCTGATATCGCTGCAAGCTTAGAGTAATCATCACTAGCTTCTTCATCGATAACGTCAACGATATCATCTACTGTAATAATGCCCAGTAAGTGACCCCTGAAATCTATAACAGGTAGTGCTAAGAAATTATAGTCCTTCATTTGGCGGGCAACCTCTTCTTGATCTTCCGCTACACTTACGGAATATACACGTTCATTCATCACTTCAGTTATCATTGTATCTGGTTCATTAATGATTAAATCCCTTAGCGAGATAACACCAACAAGCTTTTTGTCTTCATCAATGACGTATATGTAATAAATGGTTTCTGCATTAGGCGCTTCATTTTTTAAGATCTGCATTGCGGAATGGACGGTCTGATTCGCATGAATGGAAATAAACTCCGTTGTCATGATACTTCCCGCCGTATATTCATCATAATGGAGCAGCTCTCTGATTTCCTCAGCAGCTTCATCATCCATAATCGTTAAATAACTAGCTACTTGGTCTTTATCTAGCTCATTTAATACATCAACCGCATCATCGGCATACATTTGTGCGAGCATTTGTGCTGCAAATGTCGGTTCCATCTCAGACAAATACACTTCGTATTGATCATTCTCATCCTCAATATTTTCAAAAACAGAGGCCATTTCTCCAGGAGAGAGATAATGGTAGACTGTAAAACGGTCCTGCTCTTCTAACTTAACAAAGAACTTTGCTTGATCATAAGGATGCTGCTCTAAAAAGACATCGCGAAATTCGTCTATATTTTGACTTGATAATGAAGTAAGTAAAGCTCCTTCTTCAAGTTCAACTTTTTCTCTTTCATCTGACATTTCAAGCCCTCCTCTCTCAAAATGTAATAATTTGTTTATTTATTAAGCATATAATTAGTGTAAAATAGAGCTTAGCCTTTTTATTTAACTTATTTTCCGAAAGAAGTCCTCTTCCTCAAGGAATGGGAAGGGCATAGCCCAATGAGTAGGGAGGGGATGAATTTCAGTCAGGTGTTAGCCTGCAGATTTTGAACACTAGTATAAAGTGTTCCTCCTTATTAGGAGTGTTTTCCCTTCGCCAATGTTATCCAAACCTTCGTATTGTGGTTCACCGTTCCTTCCCATCAGAACTGTTTAGAGAGCCACGAAAGAGCTACAGACGAGGGAATCATCCGTATGTTTCTATATGAAGGATAACGTGTAGTCCTCGAAGGACTTAGGCTAGACAACTAGGACTTTTTAAAAGCCCCACTTCAAGCGTTAGCTAAGTGGTGGGTAGTTGACCTTTACATTTGCACTACTAAGTATAATTACTATAATAGTTTATATGAAGTCAGTGGTTTAATACAATAAACAATTTAAACCTTTATGATGCGGGCCTTTTGGTCCGTTTATCCCTGCCCTATCTTCTTTGATTCCCTTGCCTCTTTCAGGAAGTTGTTCTAAAACTCATAAAGAATGGGATTAAAAATTTTCAAAATCAAAGCTATAATAAAGTATTCTTTGCAAATCGTTCACAATCAATTAAGATGGTTAATGATACAATGACAATAACGTTATTTTCAAGCTTAAAAAATAGAAAGGGATCGACTATGACAACTGAAAAATCCCCTCAACAACAAATAGATTATACGCTAATCTTTATTATGTTTTTATTAGCGCTTGTCAGTACAATTGCGATTAACAGTGCAGAAGCAACTTTGCCTCCTGTTTTGCAGGGCATTAATTTTTCTCTGAAACAAGTACAATGGTATATTATTGGTACGGTTGCTGTTATTATTACAATGCTTATTGATTACGATCGTTTAAAACAGCTTTCCTGGTATTTGTATGGATTTGGATTACTGCTGTTACTTGGTTTAGAAATTCTACCTGAAGGAATTGTTCAAACAATTAAAGGAGCAACTAGTTGGTATCGACTTGGACCTTTAGGTAACTTTCAGCCTTCGGAATTGATGAAAATCATTTTGATTATCGTACTGAGTAAAGTTATTACTGACCATCGTGAAAAATACCCAAATAATACTGTAACAGATGATTTTCTTTTACTTGGGAAACTAGCTGCAACCGCAGCACCACCTGTTCTACTTTTAGTAAGACAACCAGATATGGGGATGACAATGGTCGTTTGTGCAATCATTGCCTCACTCGTTTTAATTTCTGGTATTAAATGGCGGATTATTTTACCCGCTGCTATTTCAGCGCTTGTTGTGATTGGAACAGGCTTGTTTATCTTTATTAAATTCCCTGATTTTTTTCTTACGTATATCTTACGAGGAGAAGAATATCAGCTCAGCCGATTTTATGGTTGGTTAAACCCATTTGAATATGCTGGTGATCAAGGCTTCCAACTTGTAAAATCCTTACTTGCGATTGGCTCAGGTGAACTAGGTGGGAAAGGCTATGAAAACCTTGAGGTCTATTTACCTGAGGCACATACTGACTTTATCTTCTCGATTATCGCCGAACAATTTGGATTTATCGGAGGAAGTATCGTCGTTTCACTCTTCTTTTTGCTGATTTATCGAATGATTCATATTTCACTAGAAAGCAATGATCCATTTGGAAGCTACTTATGTACAGGTATAATGGGCATGATTACGTTCCAAGTATTCCAAAACATCGGAATGACAATCGGTCTTCTTCCAATCACCGGTCTCCCATTACCATTTGTGAGTTACGGTGGAAGCTCGCTCGCTACGTATATGGTTGCGATTGGCATCGTCCTTAATGTACGATCACGGACAAGAAAATACATGTTTGATTGAAAAAAAGGTACCCTATATAATGGGTGCCTTTTTCGTTGTTTAGCGTACTATAAAATTCTTGTACTGTGGATAAGCGCACGACAGCAAGCATAAGCGCCTAGCCCCTCGGGATCATAAGCCACGCATGAATTGAAGGCAAAGTACGCCTTCTATTCATGCGCGTCTTATGCCTGCCTTAGGCTGATCAAGGCGCTTACGCTTTTGTTCTTATCCGCAAAGAAGAGGTGAGTCAATGAAAATCGATATTATTGGTGACATACATGGATGTTTTAATGAATTTGAATCATTAACGGAGAAACTTGGGTATGATTGGTCATCAGGGATTCCTGTTCATCCCGAAAATAGAAAACTTTCATTTGTAGGAGATTTAACGGATCGTGGACCTTCATCACTAAAAGTAATTGAAGTAGTTTTTCATTTGGTTAAGGAGGGGAAAGCTTTTTACTCACCTGGAAATCATTGTAATAAGCTTTATCGTTATTTTCTTGGAAATAATGTTCAAATTTCACACGGTCTTGAAACCACAGTCGCAGAATATGAAACACTTTCTCGTCCTAAACAAGAAGAGGTTAAAAAGCAGTTTATTTGGCTTTATGAATCATCACCTCTTTATCAAGTACTTGATAAAGGAAACTTAATTGTCGCACATGCAGGGATTCGTGAAGAGTATATTGGAAAAACAAGTAATGCAGTAAAAACCTTTGTTTTATACGGCGATATTACAGGTAAAAAGAACCCGGATGGAACTCCTGAACGTCGAGATTGGGCTCAGCATTACCATGGAAATGCACTAATCGTTTATGGACACACCCCAGTAAAAGAGCCTCGGCGAACGAAGCGAACGATTAATATTGACACAGGGGCAGTATTCGGGAACAAACTGACGGCATTTCGTTATCCGGAAGATCAGCTTATCTCCGTTGATTCTTCACTTCCTTATGATGAATCGAGATTTAGATAGAAACAAAAGTGGCTGTAAACCTAAGAGGCAGTCAAGAACGCGACGTCCTTGTGGCATTTGACTGCACTCTTTGCACGTCCTGTGCTTCGGGGCAACAGCGCTTACGCTTGCTGTCGTGAGCTTATCCACAGTACAAGAATTTTATAGCTTCCCAAACCCGAAGAACCCACTTATTTCGTAAGTGGGTTCTCGTTTACTAGATTTTTCATATCGTCAGGCAACTCTGATTTAAAATGGAAATCCTTTTCTAACAAAGGATGCCAAAATGAAAGCTGTGAGCTGTGAAGTGCTTGTCTTCTAATTTCAGCTATGTCTCCACCGTACAATGTATCACCACAGAGGGGATGACCAATTGAAGAAAGATGGACACGAATTTGATGCGTTCTCCCAGTTTCAAGAACTAGCTTAAGATAAGATTTATTTTGATAGGTATGAAGAACTTGATAATGCGTGATTGCTTCTTGACCATCTTCACAAATCTCCCGCTCGATAATACTGTCATTTTTACGTCCAATTGGTTTCTCAATTACCCCAACTGATTGATCAATAACACCATGAACAATCGCTTCATATGTACGATGAATTTCCTTTTTCTTTTGCTGTTCAGAAAATAAAGAGTGTGCAAACCGATGCTTTGCTACGAGCATTAATCCTGATGTATCTTTATCTAACCGATTCACGATATGAATAGTAGATGGAATTTGCTTTTGTTGATAATATTTTATTAATCCATTCGCTAACGTACCTTTTTCATGTTCACGAGATGGGATTGAAGGAATAAAGGGTGGTTTATTGATCACTAAACAATGATCATCCTCGTAAACAATCTCAAATGGAACATCATCAGCCACAAGGCTTGTTCCCCTTACTTCCTGAGGAAAAATAACGGTGAGGATATCATTCTCCTTTAAACAGTAACGAACAGTTACATGCTGAGAATTCACTAAAATATCCCCTCCATTAAATTTTATATCCGTTAAAGCTCGCTTAGAAATTTTCTTTTCCTTCACATAATCAAAGACAAGCTTGCCTACATCCTTCTTTGAAATGATCCACTGTAGTTGAAATGTTTTCATAAAAAAACCTACTTACCTTTCACTCCCTATATCGCCAACGAAGGAGTCTCGTACTCTTTTCCAAAAAGGAAAAGGTTTAAATCGAGCAAATCTTACATTTTCATTCGCAACTCGATACTGAATCGATTTAACATCCTTATGCAAAAGTGTTAAATGATCAATGGTGACTTGGAAATCGACGTCGTTAACAGGCTTTAACATACATGTATGATGTTCCGGTAATATTAGCGGTGACCCTATCGTTCGAAATACGCGATTATTTATTGAAGCTAGTTCAGTCAACTGAATAGCCCTTATTGAAGGGTGTAGAATCGCTCCCCCTAATGCTTTATTATAGGCTGTACTTCCTGAAGGTGTAGACATACATAAACCATCGCCACGGAACGTTTCAAATTTTTGCCCCTTAATTTCAACATCCATGACGAGGGTACCTTCAATACTCTTTACAGTACATTCATTTAAGGCTAAATATCTTGCTTCTCGTCCACCATCATTATGACGGATAATAACCTCTAAAATAGGATATTCCACAACTTGGTAAGGTGTTTTCGCAATCGCGATGACAAGCTTTTCAATTTCATCAGGTACCCAATCTGCATAAAAACCAAGATGTCCTGTATGTACGCCAATAAAAGCAGTCTTATCAAGTCTGCTCCGGTAACGATGAAATGCATATAACAGAGTCCCATCCCCACCAACAGATATAACAATATCTGGACGATCTTCATCATATTCTAATTGAAAATCTAATAAATAGGTTTTCATTCTTTGCAAAATAGAGTTTGAAACTGGATCACCCTTGGATGAAATGGCAAACTTCATACACTTTTACCCCCTTATCAATAATATTCTTTTCATGCAAACTGAACTTTACGTATCGCGCCCGTAATTATGTACCCTTATTTTCTGTTTTTCGCGAGAAGATCGCTTGGGCCTCTTGAACCTCTCCTCTAATTTGAGACATTTCTTCATCTAGAGAATATGCCGCTTCGGCAGCACGTTTTAACCGAATTTTTATCTCATCAGGAATATTCCCGCCATATTTATAATTTATTGAATGCTCAATCGTCGCCCAAAAGTTCATCGATAATGTTCGAATTTGAATTTCCACGAGTAGTTTCTTTTCACCCTCTACCGTTTGGACCGGATATTTAGCGACAATATGATAAGAACGATAACCACTTTCCTTTTTATTCGTAATATAATCACGTTCTTCGATAATTTCTAAATCATTTCTATTTTTGAGCATATTTACAACTACTTTTATATCATCCACAAACTGACACATCATTCGAATTCCAGCTATATCCTGCATACCGACTTCCAAATCCTCCAACGGAATTCCTTTGCGTTTCGCTTTATCTAGAATACTCGCTAGTGGTTTTACACGGCCAGTGACAAATTCAATTGGCGAATTCGAATGTTGCAGTTCATATTGTGTTCTAATTCCTCGCAGCTTTACTTTTAGCTCCTCTACCGCCTGTTTATATGGAGCCAAAAATAACTTCCATTGTTCATTATTTTGCATAAAAATCCCCCTTAAGAAACCGCTTAAAGTCATTCTATAAAAGCGAAAGTTCCTCGTTTAGCCTTGGGCAAGTGATACGAAAACCAAGTACATACCTAGCCCATTTTCTCTCCCTTGTCACCTTAATGGTCAAGTATTAGAAAAACAACTCGACTACCTTGTTCTCCATTTCCTCTCCATAATTCGCATTCCCCTTGATATTTTCCAAAAGATAATTAAGCTCAGGAACAATATCAGTCAATTCTATTTCATTTTCGTTTATTTGTAAGATCACAGGTAGATCTTTCTCTTTTGCTTCTTTTAATTTTGTCCAAATCGTATGAGGTAATCCAGCATAGACAAACTCATCGGGTGATTCTAAAATATAAATGAAAGCCAATTGATCAGAATCAGCGAGCATTTGTCCCTTTGCCTTTAATTGTTCTGCCTCTATTGATAAGGAAGCGGACTGTAGGATTAACCTATTATTTTCAATTGTTGCTTCTGTTAGTTCAATTCGTGTATTCATATGTTTCTCCTCCCATTGCACATTCATGATTATTTTACCATATTAAAAAGTCACATGATAACATTGCGAGTTGTTTTAATTCAAGAGATAATAAGGAAAGAGCATTGAAAGCATTGAAACCTATACAAATTACTACAGGTTAGATAAGGGGATTTTAAACATGTCACAAGAAATTGAAATTGAATTTAAAAATTTACTTACCGAAGCTGAATTTTTAAAAATAAAAGCTGCATTTCAAATAGAAGATAATGAATTTATTTTGCAAGAAAACCATTATTTTGATACACCTCAATTTTCTTTAAAAGAACTTGAAGCTGCACTTCGAATCAGAAAAAAACTAGAGCACTTTGTTATGACATTAAAGGAACCGGCAAAAGTTGGTTTATTAGAAACACATCAAATGATCACAGAGGAAGTCGCTTCTGAAATGATCAAAACAGGAAAGCTAGTAAAAGGACAAATTGTCGAACGTCTTTTCCATTTAGGTGTAGACGCTAATAAGATGACCTATTTCGGAACACTTGCGACAATTCGAGCGGAAAAAAAATACCGAAATGGTTTACTTGTTCTCGACCATAGTAACTATTTAACGGTAGAAGATTATGAGCTTGAATATGAGGTGCAGAACGAAGTCGAAGGGAAAATGGATTTCCAAACATTATTAAACGAACTCGATATTCCAATCCGTCATACTAAAAATAAGGTTCGCCGTTTTTATGAGCAAAAATATGAGGAAATGGGGTAAGAATTCTGGATATAAAAATGCACTATTATAAAACGTTATTAGAGCTACAAGCCTTACGCAACTTTGACAATAAAAAAGTTACAGGACAATCTTCCAATTTTGAAACAGACTTTGAAGAGCTCTTGCAATCCTTTTTAAGTTCATCATCTGTTGGCAATGAACCGAAAGAGTCTATCGTTCCGATGAACATAAACTCCTTTTCAAATATGCAAGCAACCCCGTCTTCATTCGTCGGCTTGTCATCGACCAAAGGCGAATCATCTCCTATCCAATCTGGAAGCATAGATGAAATTATTGTGAAAACTGCCGAAAAGTATGGAATTGATGAAAAGCTGATTCGAGCAGTCATCCAACAAGAATCTGGTTTTAAATCAACTGCTAAAAGCCCAGCTGGTGCAATGGGCCTCATGCAATTAATGCCAGCAACAGCTCGCTCACTCGGCGTTCTTGATCCTTATGACCCCGTTCAAAACGTAGAAGGTGGAACAAAATATTTAAAGCAGATGCTAACGCGTTATGATGGTGATGTTTCATTAGCTTTAGCTGCTTACAACGCTGGTCCTGGAAACGTTGATAAATATGGTGGGATCCCTCCATTTAAAGAAACACGAAATTATGTACGAAAAATCACCTCTACTTTCACTGTTTAGCCAGTCGTTGATGACTAAGAAAAGCGGAAGCGCCTTGTTCAGCTCCGACAAGCATAAGACGATCAGGAATAGAAGGTGTTTTTTACCTTCAATTCCTGATTGGCTTATGACCTCGAGGGGCTAGGCTGCTTGCGCTAGACAGCAAAACTAAGTATAAAAACTTATACTCCCTCTTATCTTAAAAAAAGTGCAGTTTCTATCTAACAATCACTGTCATAGTAGATGTTTTCACAGAATGGTAAGTGGCGTTAGTTCATTAGCGAAAAAATGGCTATCTCTGTTTGCGTATTTCAACTTTATCCTACTGTCACAGTAAAGCCGTTTAATCGATCTTCCATTTGGGTTCGAGCATCTTTTATCATGCCTTCGAGCAGTTCTTTCACTGTTGGAATATGGTCAATGAGTCCGGCTACCTGACCGCTATTCATGAAACCATTTTCAGTATCTCCTTGGATCGCACCATTAATATGATAATCCTCAGATGTCATTTTACTATATTGCTCAGGAACCAGTCCGCTTTGTTCCAATTCAATTATGCGATCGGCATATGGTGCTTTTAATACGCGTCTAACTTGTCCGATCGATCTTCCCAAAATAATTGTTTCGTTATCTGCAGCATCCAGAAGCCTTTGTTTATAAGATGAATGGAATGGTGCTTCTTTCGTTGCAATCAAGCGGGTGCCTAACTGTACTCCCACTGCTCCGAGCATTAAAGCCGCAGCCAAACCATTACCATCTCCAATCCCCCCTGCGGCCACAACCGGAATTGTGACATGGCGACTAATTTGTGGGATGAGCGTAAATGTAGTTAATTCCATATTTGAATTAATGCCTGCAGCTTCGAACCCCTCTGCCACCAACACATCGGCTCCTTGTGCCTCTGCCTTTTGCGCATGTTTGACAGACGCGACAATCACAATTACTTTTACGTTATTTTCTTGCAAAAGCGGAATAAATGGAGCCGGATTGCCCGCCGATAATGACACGACTGGTATTTCATGTTTTAATACAAGACTGATCATTTCTTCTGTATAAGGACTAACATTAATTGGTATATTCACGGCAAAACTGTTTTTTGTTTTTGCCTTTGTTTCAAGAATAATAGCTTCAACCTGAGCAGGAGTCATCGTACCACATCCTATAGTACCTAGACCTCCAGCATTTGAAACAGCAGCCGCAAGCTGTGCATTGCTAATATTCCCCATCCCCCCCTGGATGATTGGATATTGAATAGATAAAAGTTCACATATATGTTTCATTTTTAAAACCCCCTATGGAATTTATGTTATACTATTATTAATAGAAAGACAATTCTGATATTTTAAAAAAGGAGAGAATGATATGATTATTCCTTACAATGGTGTAACCCCTTCCATCCATGAATCGGTTTTCGTAGCACCTGGGGCTCACATAATTGGTGATATTACGATAAAAGAAGAATCTACAATCTGGTTTAATGCTGTTTTACGGGGGGATGATGATTCGATTGCCATTGGTGCAAGATGCAGCATCCAAGATAACGCTACCATTCACTTATACGGTGGATGTCCTGTCGTTATAGAAGACGAGGTCACGGTCGGACACAACGTCATTTTGCATGGCTGCAAAGTCGGAAAACGCTCAATTATCGGCATGGGCTCGACCATTTTGGATAATGCCGAAATCGGTGAAGAATGCATTATTGGTGCGAATACACTGATCCCATCTGGCAAAAAGATCCCCCCTCGTTCTCTAGTCGTTGGTTCGCCAGGAAAAGTGGTCCGAGAGTTAACAGATAAGGACCTAGAATTAATTCGCCTATCCATTGATTCTTATGTACAAAAAGGTCGAGAATTTAAAGAAATCCTTAAATAAGTAGTTTCAGAGTTACATAACTGGATTTTTTGTTATAACTACTAGCCCTGCTTCAATTACGGGTGGAACTAGCCCGCTTTAAAACATTTTTTGTCCTATCCTAATCTTTTTAATGCGAGACTTTCATCAAAACCAATAAAGCTGCCTGGAAAAGTCCTACATTCGTTGACTTTTGCGGCAGCTTTACTATTTTGATTTAATTATCAAGAAATGATCATTCGCATCATATGATTTATCTTTTCTACGTAAATCATTATCCTTTTGAAAGACATCTTCAAAAAAACGGCTGGCTGGTTCAGCTAGAATTTTATAATATTGACTGAACAACAACGTAGCATGGTCTCCACTCCACATTGGCGGCAAAAGTTCCTTTGGCAGGCCTGGGTCAATAAACAAAAATTTTCGGTATTCGTGAATTAGTTTCGTTCTTTCCACAAAACACTCTGAGTCGGACATTTCTCCCCTGCTTATCACACTTTGATGGACAATAAATTGCTTACTATATTTAGAAATGAACTCTTCATACTTACTCTTGATTTCTTCAAGTGGCCAGCTTTTTTCCATAAGTGATTGATTATCTTTCGGTCCTATATAATCCGATACGAAGAAATCAACGTACTCACTTATATCGTACTTTTCAATTAAAAGCTTCACTTCTTTTTCAAGATTGTTCGGCGAAATCCAGCACGAATTGGAGAAGCTTCCAAATCCACTCCATAAAAGCTCTTGACGAAGTTCATCACGAATTTGTCTTTTTTCTTCCGGAATCGTATACATTAAAATACGCCATTTCCCATCCCATTCACTAGGGTTCATTTTATAAATCCGGTTTGCAGCTTCTTCTATCCGGTTAACTCCTCGGTCAGTCAAAAAGTAATAACTTTTATTTCCCTGCTTCTCCGACTGAATCCAGCCTTGCTTCACCATCCGAGAGATAGCGACCCGAACGCCCTGTTCATTATGCCCAAACTCTTTCAATAATCGAATCAAGCTGCCAATCCATATTTTGTTTCCATAATTACGTATATAATCGCCATAAATGGTGAAAATCATCGATTGTGTGTTTGCACCCATACTACTTCACTCTTTCTGTTTTCCCTATTATTACACTTTTTGAACACAACGTATATAATCTATTATATCATATTTTGGAAGCGTATTATTATCTTCCTGAAAATTTAGGATTTCTCTTTTCACTAAACGCATTGAGAGCCTCGATCCGATCTTCTGTTGGAATCGTCAGCTCATAAGCCTTCGCTTCAATCGCAAGCCCTGTCTGTAAATCCGTATTCATTCCCTGTACGATCGCATATTTCGCCTGTTTTAACGCTACAGGTCCATTTTTCATCATACTGTCAGCAAATTGTTTACATACATCAGAAAGCTCTTCTCGTGGCACTACTTTTAATACAATCCCAAGATCGAGCGCTTCCTGAGATGAGATTTTTTTCGCCGTGAAAATTAATTCTTTGGCCTTCATTTCACCAATCAGCCGCGGCAGACGCTGTGTCCCACCTGCACCTGGAATAATCGCCCAGCTTGTTTCAGTCAACCCCATTGATACACCCGCTGCTGCAATTGCAAAGTCGCACGATAATAGCCATTCAAAACCTCCCCCCAGCGCGTAACCGTTAACAGCTGCGATTGTCGGTTGTGGTAAGGCTGCGATACTGTTAAAAACATCCCGAATCGCTTTCACATTTCGTCTTACTTCCGCTTCATTCAATGTCTTTCTTTCTTTTAAATCTGCACCGGCGCTAAATGCTTTTTGACCTGCTCCTGTAAAAATAACGACGCGTACCTCAGGATCTACATGTATAGAATCAACAGCCACCTGCAGCTCGCGAAGTGTATCATAGTTAAAACAATTCAATACGTCCGGGCGGTTTACTGTTACATATCCGATATGATCTTTCACTTCAAATAAGACGTTTTTCATGAACAATCCCTCTCTTTTTTAAGAAATGCGCAAGCGCCTTGTTCAGCCTCGGGCAAATAAGACGCTCAGGAATAGAAGGTGTTCTTTGCCTTCAATTCCTGAGTGGCTTAGACCCAAGAGGCAGTCAAGAACGCGACGTCCTGTCGCATTGACTGCACTTGCACGTCCTGTGCTTCGGGGACGGACGCTTGCGCTGGACACAAAAACTAAGTCAAAAAATTTATACTCTTATCTTTTAAAATAGAGGCCTTTTCTCGTATTTGAGGCAGCCTCTTTCGTTCTTAATCTATATTTTCAATAATGGCGGCTATCCCCTGACCGACACCTACACACATTGTCGCTAATCCATATTGCACATTTTGTTTTTTCATCTCATATAAAAGCGTTGTCAAAATACGCGCTCCGCTTGCACCTAATGGATGCCCGAATGCAATTGCACCGCCATTTACATTTACCTTATCCTGTTCAAGCTCAAGCTGTCGCACACACTCTAATGCCTGTGATGCAAAAGCTTCATTTAATTCGATAAGACCGAGATCATTTACTGATAAGTTTGCCCGATCAAGCGCTTTCCTCGTAGCGTAAATTGGACCGAGGCCCATAACAGCCGGCTCGAGACCAGCAACTGCTCCAACCACATATTTTGCAAGTGGCTTTAACCCAAGTTCTTTTGCTTTATCCGCACTCATTAATAGCAAAGCGGATGCACCATCATTTACACCTGATGCGTTACCTGCTGTAACTGTGCCTCCTTCAAAAATTGGACGAAGTTTCGCAAGTTTTTCAATCGTTGTATCAGGACGTGGATGCTCGTCTTGATCGATAACAACTTCGTTACCTTTGCGATCATGGAAACGAACTGGTACGATTTCTTCCGCAAAACGATTAGATTCCATTGCCTTTTTTGCCCGTTGCTGACTTTGAAGAGCAAACTGATCCTGATCTTCCCGTGAAATTGAGAAGCGCTGTGCGACATTTTCAGCTGTCTTCGGCATGGAATCTGTTCCATGCATCTCTTCTAGCTTTTTATTCGTAAATCGCCACCCGATTGTTGTATCCTGAAGCTCCATCGACCCCCGTGGGAAGTCAATCTCAGGTTTTGCCATGACATATGGCGCTCTTGTCATACTTTCCGTTCCCCCAGCGATGTAAATATCGCCTTCCCCTACAGCGATCGATCGTGCTGCATACATCACCGCATCTAGTCCTGAACCGCACAAACGATTAATCGTTGTTCCAGCTACGTCCACCGGAAGTCCTGCCAAAAGTGCTGACATTCTTGCCACATCTCGGTTATCCTCTCCAGCCTGATTCGCATTACCGAAGATGACATCTTCAATTTGCTCCGGTGGTAGCCCAGGATTCCGCTCTGTTAGCGCTTTAATTACAATCGCTCCAAGATCATCTGGACGTACACTTTTTAAAGCTCCTTTATATTTCCCAATAGGTGTTCTCACTGCATCAACAATCACAACGTCCCTCATTTTTTCACCAACTCTCCCATTTTTGTATAGTCGTATACACCTTTACCAGATTTACGACCAAGCCTTCCCGCTTTTACATACTGTTCAAGAAGTGGAGCCGGACGATATTTCTCACCAAGCTTTTCATGTAAGTAACGTAAATTATTTAAACGGGCATCAAGTCCTACTAAATCCACCAATTCAAATGGCCCCATTGGATAATTCAACCCAAGCTTGATTGCTTTATCAATTTCTTCAGGTGTTCCAAGCCCTTCTTGGAGCATATAAAACGCTTCATTTCCAACTAGGCAACTAATACGACTCGTTACAAAACCTGGGAACTCATTAATAACCACTGTCTCTTTTCCCATTTTCTCAGCAACCGCTTTAATAGCTGTTGCTGTTTCATCACTCGTTTCCAAGCCACGGACAATTTCGACTAGTGGCATTTTCTGTACAGGATTGAAGAAATGCATGGCAATCGTTTGTTCAGGTCGCTTCCCATAGGAACCAATTTCAGTGGGACTCATAGTGGAAGTATTCGTAGCAAAATAGCAGTGAGCTTGCGCATGTTTTTCGATTGTTTCAAAAACAGCTTTCTTAATTTCTGCCTGCTCTGGAACAGCTTCGATGATTAAATCTGCTTGTGAAGCTGCATCTTCTAAATTGGAAGAATAGAATAATTTACTTTTTGCTGCATTCGCTTCATCAATGGTAATTTTATTATAGCTTACACCTTTTTCAAAGACTCTCTCAATCTCTTTTTTCGCACTTTCTAATGCAGATGGGTTCACATCTACTAATGTTACATCAAAATTTCCAGTTGCTGCAACATAGGCAATCCCTCTGCCCATTACTCCAGAGCCTACGACTACTAAATTTGTAATCATCTAACATTCTCCTTCCAAAAAATAGAGGCTGGCTGCGATTATTTCAGACTATCATCCAGATAAACCGAATAACGTTTCTGAAATATTTTTTAGCCAGCCCTAATTCAATCTCTTTTTTTCCTAGTTAAATCCCAACAGAGGGTGATACCGTATTAAATGCCGAATGGATTTAGTGGACGACTTCCATAATAAGAAATGATACTTTTCGTTTCTGTATAAAGATCTAACGTCTCAATACAAAGCTCTCGTCCGAATCCTGATTGTTTATAACCACCGAATGGTGTTCCTGGGAAAGCCGAGAATGGGCAGTTTACCATGACAATTCCTGCTTCGATTTGGTTAGCCACACGAGTTGCACGACCGCCATCTTTCGTCCAAAGAGCGGAACCAAGACCGAACTCAGTGTCATTTGCTAGTCTAATTGCCTCTTTTTCATCTTTGAACTTCATGATCACGACAACTGGCCCAAAGATTTCTTCTTTTACTACTTTCATCTCATGATTTACATTAGCAATGATCGTCGGCTCATACCAATATCCGCCTTCGAATCCTTCAACTATTGCTGGCTTTCCACCTGCTAAGATTTCAGCTCCATCAGCAATAGCTGATTGAACATAGCTCTCAACAACATCTAGTTGACCCTGATCAATAACTGCCCCAACATGTGTTTCTTTCTCTAACGGATTGCCTAATTTAAGCTTCTTTGTTTTTTCTACGAATCTAGTAACAAATTCGTCATAGATATCCTCATGTACGTATAATCGTGATCTCGCTTCACAAGATTGTCCTGTATTATAGAAAATACCGAATACGGAACCATCTACAGCCGCTTCAATATCAGCATCCTCGAATACGATATTCGGAGATTTCCCGCCTAGCTCCAAGGTTACACGCTTTAACGTTTCAGAAGCTTTTCCCATGATATCTTTACCAATTGGCGTAGAACCTGTGAATGCTACTTTATTTACTTTCGGATGTTCAACTAGATAATTACCAACTTCTGATCCAGAACCAGGAGTAATATTAACAACACCAGCAGGAACTCCAGCTTCAATACAGATTTCTCCTAAAACAATAGCAGTCAACGGAGTTAACGAAGCTGGCTTCACGATAACAGAACAACCAACCGCGATGGCCGGTGCAATTTTCCACGCTGCCATCATCATTGGATAGTTCCAAGGAATAATTTGTGCACAAACCCCTAGTGGTTCTTTTTCTGTATAGTTTTGGAATTGACCTGCCATATTATTTACTGAGCCACGATGACTGATAATCGCACCTGCATAAAATTCAAAAACTTCAACAGCTTGCATAACTTGACCTTGTGCAGCTGTAATGGATTTACCGCTGTTTAATACTTCTAATTCTACTAATTCATTAAAACGGGAACGCATAATCGCTGCAATTTTATTTAAAACACGAGAGCGTTTATTGATCGGCGTTCTTTTCCATTTTCCGTTATCAAATGCTTCACGTGCCGCTTGTACCGCTATTTCTGCATCTGCTTGTGTAGCCTTTGCAACCTTGGCAATAATTTCTCCAGTGGCAGGGTTGTAAGCATCAATCGTCGCTCCATTTGAACTTTCAACTCTTTCACCATTGATCACTAAGTGGTAATAATCACGCTTAATTTCTGCCTTTTCAAATGTTTTTGCTTCTTGTACTTTTACCATGTCATTCCACTCCCTTTTTATGTTAGTTCCCAATAAATTGAGCTTTTCGTTTTTCTACAAACGCTGTAACACCTTCAATATGATCTTTTGTTAATCCAGCAATCCTTTGACCTTCCGCTTCTACTTCCAAATATTCTTCTAAGGAAAGATGGTAGGAGGCCTCTAAATATCTTTTGATTAAGCCAATCGCTTTCGTTGGCCTGTTTGCAATATTCTCAGCAAAGGCTGTCACTTGCTCGTTCCAATCCTCCACACCAATTACTTTTGTGGCGAGACCCATTTTTTCCGCCATGTCGGCAGGTACTTTTTCGCCAAACACAGATAGTTCCAATGCTTTAGCGTGGCCAACAATCCGTGAAAGATAATACAGATTCCCCGAGTCAGGTATCAGCCCAATATTGACAAAAGCATTTAAAAAACTAGCCTTTTCAGATACAAGTCGGAAATCACATGCTAATGCCAAACTGAATCCTGCCCCTGCAGCCACACCATTTACTGCCGCAATAATTGGCTTTTCACAGGATGCGATCTGCTTCATCATCGGACCGTATTGATCACGGAGTATTTGTCCTAAATTCATGCTTTCATCCACATCCGCTAAATCCTGCCCTGAACAAAAGGCCCTGCCTTCTCCAGTAATGACAATCGCACGAACTTCATCTGAACTTGCCGACTTTTTAATAGCCTGTTGGATCTCTTTATTCATTTGTGATGTAAAAGCATTTAGTTTATCTGGTCGGTTTAAACTGAGCCAAGCCACCCCGTTTTCAATCCGAAAAGTGATTGTTTCGTACATTGCATAACTCCTTATCTGCCTGTAAAATTAGGCTTTCGTTTTTCTACAAACGCTTTCATTCCTTCCTTTTGATCTTCTGAAGCGAAAAGTATGTAGAAATTCTTACGTTCATACTGCATTCCTTCATATAAGCTGTAATCTACTGCCTTATTAACAGAGTCTTTGATCATTCTGACAGCTAAAGGAGGCTGTACTGCAATCTTTTTGGCAAAGTCGATGGCTTCTTCCATCAATAGTTCAGGGGCGACAATTTTATTAATAATGCCATAGTTTAAAGCTGTTTGTGCATTGATTCTTTCGGAAGTCAAAATCCATTCAAGGGCTTTTGTTTTTCCTACCAGTTTCGTCAGTCTTTGTGTTCCACCAGCGCCAGGCATAACTCCAAGTGTTACCTCTGGAAAGGAAAACTGGGTATCATGCGCCGCGATAAGTAGATCGCATGATAAAGCAAGTTCAAATCCACCGCCAAATACAAAGCTTTTGACTGCACCGATAATAGGCTTTTTAACTAGACTTAAGCGGTCCCAATCAGCAAATTGATTTAACAATTCTAAACTTACGGGATTGTCATTGCTCATCTCATCGATATCTGCCCCAGCTGAAAATGCTTTTCCATGACCAGATAATAGGATTACTTTCACTTCGGTATCACGGTCGAATGCATCCACTGCCGAAACAATTTCAGCGACCATCGTCCGGTTTAGCGCGTTCAACTGTTTAGGGCGATTTAAAAAGATAAAACCGATGTTATCTTCAATCGATGTTTCAATATATTGAAACATTCCCATCTTACACTTCCTCACCAATCATCATCGTTACAAGATTCCCAGCAAAGCCCATTAAATCTTTTCCTGATGCTTTTCCTTCTGGGGACCGCATACCCTGCTGAAGTGCTTCATGAGTTTCATAATACATTTCACATAGAATGTAATAGTCAGAGTCTTTCCCCATTGGTGTGCCAACTATTTTCGTCACTTCCATTTTTTGAAGACCTGGAATTTTTTCTGTGATCGGACCGTGAACATTGAAATAATGCTCATCAAATGCTTCTTTATTTTCCGGTTGTTTATATAACGCTATTAGCTTTACCATAATTATTCCCTCCAAATTTTATATAAATTTAATCATTGGTTTCATTGCTTCAAATGGGTTTTTACATGATTTGCAATATAAAATACTACGACATGCTGTTGGTCCGAAGATATTTTCCATCGTGACATATGTTGATTCACAATACGGACAATCTACGTGCCACGATCCATCTTCTTTCATTTGTCTTGGCGGAGGGGAAATTCCAAATGCCTTTAATCCCGCTTTCCCCTTTTCCGAGATCCGGTCAGAAGTCCAGGATGGAAAACGTAGAAATTCCACACTTACAGCTTCAACACCTGACAGCTGTTTAATAGTCGTTTCCACATTTTTCTGAATAATAGAAAGTGCTGGACACCCTAGAAAGGTAGGCAGTATTTTCACAGAAACCTCCGGACCAGAAACCGTCACGTTCTCTACCATTCCTAAATCGAGAATACTGACTGTATCGATTTCGGGATCTTTTACGTTTTCTAGTATTTGATAAATGTCTTCTGTTGTTAACAATGCGGTAGACATAGTCCCCCTCCCCCTTTTCCTCCAGTTTTACCAGGAAGCTGCTTTATCACTTTCATAGACTTCACATAAAGTTTCGAGCGCTTTCACTAAATCCTCCGTGTGCTTCCCATTACGTCCGTCACCTTGAGCCATTCCTACTTCAACAGCTCCTTGTAACCCGACGCTTTCTAATACAGGTGCAACGGCCTGATTCCACTTATTCAGCAAAGCCGCTTCGCTTTCAATCAAACCCTGTTCCACAATTTCACTTCCATTTTCCCCAAGTGAGAAAACACCTTGGAAATCTGGCAACGTTTTGTCAATTGCTGCTTTCATCCGAGAAACAGCTTCTTCATGGCCTGATCCTAACAGTTGAACAAACCATGTTTTCCAGTGCATTAGATGATAGTAAAGTTCCATTTGCACTTTTGCAGAAACTTCAGCCAGTGGCTTGTATGAACTTGACTGTAAAGATTGAACTTTAATCATTTTAGCTTGGGTATAAAAGTAATTTCGCACTACTGCAAAAGCCCAATCATATTCTGGTTCTTCCATATAGTGGCCAGGTCCATTAACAAGTTCCAAAATAACCGCATTACGTCTTTCATTTGCTGGACGGTCATGAGCTAGTTGATCAGCATTTCCTTCGTCAAGTTCTTCTAATAATTGATAGAACATGGCTGCATGCCCCATTGTATCTTGGGCAATCGAGGAAGATGCTACGTCTTCTTCGATATGTGGAGCGAGACCTAACCATTCAGATCCACGATATGAATGAATGAAATCATCGTCCGCTAATTGGAATAGCAATTCCTTGATTACGGTATTCTCTAATGATGAGTTATTTGCCATTTTTCACGCCTCCTGCCCAAGACATAATTTCCTTTTCATCAAGCATTTCTTGTTCGTACTTCCGCCACTTTTTCTTTAAATAGCCATATCCTTTTGTTGTGCGGTAATCTTTATTATCCAATCGTTGAAGCGTTTTCTTTTCCTCCGAAGTCATTTTACGTATATTCTGACGCTTTACAACCCAGATATCCTCCACTGCTTCGCGTCGAATAAAGTTTTCCTGCGCCATCATGATTGCAATATCTTCATTCGGCGCTAGTAAGTTAAATTGATATTGGACCGGAGCAGTTTGTGTCTTGCGGCTAAAGACTTCGAATTCTTCAAAATAAGTTTCTTGCCTAGTTTCCATGCTGCTTTCCCTCCCTTAAATGACTTTCGGCGCTAATGCTTCACGTACCCATTGGTTAGTTGTGTAAGAAATTCTTCTCAGATTCAATCGTGCCTGTGAACGAGGTCCTTCATTTCTAGCAATCTGCTTCAATTTGTTCCAGTCAGGCTGTTGATAAATCCATTTTTCCGTTTCTTCATCGAATCGTAGTGTTTCATCCGGAATAGTAAAACCAAGTGAGTGAATCCGCTTAATATATTTACTAAAGAAGGCTTGACGTAACCCTTCATTCGTTCCCGTTCTGATTCGGTATTTTAAGGTCACATCTTGTTTCGAGACACCCATTTCATTTTTGCTTGGTGGACCGAAGAAAAGTAACAGTGATTCCCACCAATAATTAATCGAGTCTTGAACCATTTGTCTCTGTTCATCTGTACCTTCAGCCAGCGCCATTATGATTGCTTCCCCGTGTTGAGCGTGAAAAACTTCTTCTGCACAAATTCTCTGTAATGCACGGGCATATGGACCGTACGAGGCACCAAGCATATCTGTTTGCGTAATAATAGCTGCTCCGTCAACTAGCCAACCGATCAACCCTGCATCTCCCCACGATTTCGTTTCCATGTGGAAAACGTTATGAAACTTTAGGTTTCCAGAAAAAAGATCTTGCATCAAATCGTCCCGCTTTTTGCCATATGGTTTCAATAAGTCTTCCGCTACACGAAGTAATAATTGTCCGTGTCCCATTTCGTCTTGAACCTTTGCCATGATTCCGAGCTTTCTATGCAAGGTCGGAGCTTTCGGCACCCACTCCTTTTCAGGAAGCGCTCCCATAATTTCGCTTATGCCGTGCATGGAAATTAATTTGATTAATGTATTCCGATATTCATCCGGCATCCAATCATCAGCTTCAATTTTCTCTCCATTCTCAATCCTAGCGACAAATTGTTCCATCTTCTCTTGTTCTGTCATTTCCGCTAAAAGAACGCTCATTCCAAATCCTCCCCTTTGTTTTAATATAACGTTTATTTAACGTTATTATATTTTATTGTTATATAAAAAGCAAGAATTTTCCGTCATTTTTTAATAATAAAAAGCAATGGTAGTACTTTTATCTATTCAACTGGTACTTTAAACGGTGACGACTCCACTAGAATTGATTCTGTCGGGCAGCCATCCATTGCATCTTCTAGATCATCATGCAAATCTTCTGATACTATTGCTGTTCCATTATTCCCATCGAGAAGAACAAATGCAAACCCCTCATCGTTATAATCAAAAATTTCCGGTGCTGTCGCTCCACATGCACCACATGCTATACACGTTTCTTGATTTACAATTGTATATTTCGCCATACCGCCATCCTCCTATTTTTTATTTCAAGATGTGTTCTTTCTTTTCCTCCATTAAACTTGTACTATGAAGCGGCTGAACTTTTGAATCTGGGTCAATATATACTTTTGCATTGCTTATCGCGGTTGGCGCCTCCCCAAATCCACTTGCAATAAGCTTTACTTTTCCGTCGTACGTACAAATATCTCCCGCTGCATAAATGCCAGGAATGTTCGTTTCCATTTTAGAGTTAATGACTATCGAATTTTTTTCAATTTTAAGTCCCCAGTCTTTGATTGGCCCCAAGGATGAGATAAATCCATAGTTCACCATAACTGAATCTACCTTTTGGATCGTCTCCTCACCATTTTTCACATTCTCGAGTACGACATATTCAATGTTTTCTTCTCCTCGTAATTCAACAGGGATATACGGTGTCATAACGTTAACCGCTGATTTTGTTAAACGTTCAACACTATGTTCATGTGCGCGAAATTTATCACGTCGGTGTGCAATCGATACATTTTTAGCAATAGGCTCCAACATTAGAGCCCAATCAACAGCTGAATCACCGCCACCAAACACAACAACATCTTTGCCGCTAAACGAATTTAAGTCATTCACAAAATAATGAAGATTTTTCCCCTCAAACTTTTCTTCTGTTTCAATTTTTAATTTTCTTGGCTGAAATGCACCATTACCCGCTGTAATAATGATCGTCTTTGTAAAATGAATGTCTTTGTTTGTTGTCAGCTTAAAGATTCCATTTTCCTGCTTTTCGATTGTTTCAACCGACTCCTCCAGACAGATCTCCTGTTCAAATTCGTTCATTTGCTCTATTAAACTATCCACCAATTCCTGGGCACGTACTTTCGGAAAGCCTGCAACATCATAAATAAATTTTTCTGGATATAATGCAGCCAACTGTCCGCCGAGTTGCGGTAAGCTTTCAATTATTTTGACCGTCATTTGTCTCATACCGCCATAAAATGCTGTAAAGAGTCCAATTGGCCCGCCGCCAATAATCGTTACATCAACTAGGTTATTTTGTTTATTCATTTTATCTCCTCCATTTATAGACTCATCACAGCACTGTTTCGCTTATCAACAATACGAATCGCTTTTCCTTCAGAACGCGGAATACCTTTTGGAATGTTAACAACGATATCCATTGTAACTAGACAGGTAGTCTTCATATGGTGCTGGACCGTTTTCTTCAATTTATGAACATCGACATGTGTTAAGTCCCCGCCAACTCTATCATAGAAACCGCTTTCAATTTCCACATGCAATTCAACACTATCCATCGTGCCTTTCTTAACAAGGTGAATCTGATAATGAGGAACGAGTCCTTCCACTTGCAATAATGCTCGCTCAATTTCAGATGGAAAAACGTTGACACCTCTGACGATAATCATGTCATCTGTTCGACCGATTATTCGGGACATTCTTGTTGTCGTACGTCCGCATTTACATTTTTCTCTAGTAATAGTAGCAAGATCTCCTGTGCGATAACGAATAATTGGTAACGCTTCCTTTGTTAAGCTAGTAAACACAAGTTCCCCAACTACTCCATCTTCTACCTGTTCAAGTGTATCTGGATTAATAACTTCAACCAAGAAGTGATCCTCCGCAATATGTAGTCCATCCTGTGCCTCATGACATTCTATCGCAACACCAGGTCCCATAATTTCACTTAACCCGTAAATATCAACCGCTTTCAATTTTAGTTTCTTTTCAAGTGTTGCTCTCATTTCTTCGGACCAAGGCTCGGCTCCAAAAATACCATATTCGATTCCATTTTCATTAGGGTCCATCCCCATTTCTTCCATCTTTTCAGCAATATTTAGAATATAAGATGGCGTGCCACAAATTCCCCTCGGCTTAAAATCATTAATTATTGTAATTTGCCGCTCGGTGTTTCCGCCTGAAATTGGTACAGTTGCAGCGCCTAACTTCTCTGCTCCGTAATGGAGGCCCATCCCACCTGTAAATAATCCATAGCCATAAGCATTATGAAAAATATCAGACTTCCTTCCGCCAGCAGTGACAATTGCACGAGCAACAATGACTGACCAGTTTTCAATATCATTTTTTGTATAACCTACAATTGTCGGCTTCCCGCTCGTTCCAGATGATCCATGAATACGAGTTACCTCATCCAAAGGAACTGCAAATAGACCGAATGGATATTGATCACGCAAATTTTGCTTTTTTGTAAATGGAAGTTTTGTCACATCGCTTAACTGTTGAATATCTTCTGGTCTAATACCAAGATCATCAAACTTCTCTTTGTAAAATGGTACATTCTCAAATACATTTTCTACCGTTTTTTGAAGACGTGTTAGCTGTAACTTTTCCATTTCTGCACGATTAGCTGTTTCAACTTCTGGATTATACATTGTTTCAGTCCCCCTCAATTGTTTTTGCATTTTTATAACGATTTTAAAACGAAGACAAAAAAATCAGTAATGTAATTTTAGATTAATACGACATTTCTATGTTGTCAATATGGTTTCGTTGTAATTTGAATAAAATATTCTGAAAATTAATACAATTTAATATTTACATACCATTTGGTTTGTGATAGTTTTATCGAGAGTGATATATCATTTTATGTCACTTCCGTTTTAAAAACGTATTACGAACAGGGGGATATTATGGAATTACAAGTAAAAACGAACAATTTAACCAAAGAACAAGTTGAGAACAAGTCGTATCGTCAATTGATTGAAACTGTGGAATTCAAGGATTTGCTTCAAAGGAAAAAAAGATTTATTGTCCCTGTCACTACTTTCTTTCTTGTTTTTTATTTTGTTTTACCAGTTTTAGCTGCTTACACAGATATATTAAACGGAGAAGCCTTTTTCAATATCACATGGGCTTGGGTATACGCACTTCTTCAATTTATTGTCGTTTGGGTCTTTGGTCTTGTATACTTAAAAAAGTCAGAAAAGTATGACAAGTTAGCCCAAAACATCTTAACTACATATCGAAAGGAGATTGAAGAATGAGCCCGTTATCTCTTACACTTTTTTTAGGTATTATTTTGTTAACGCTTACAATAACATACTATTCTTCTAAAAAAACAAATAACGCTAGCGACTTTTATACAGCTGGTGGCGGATTGACTGCATGGCAAAATGGACTAGCCGTAGCTGGTGATTTTATGTCCGCTGCTTCCTTCCTTGGGATTACTGGGGCAATTGCGCTAATTGGATTCGACGGCTTTTACATGAGCATTGGTAATCTAGTTGCGTTTCTCGTCTTGTTATACCTTGTTTCTGAGCCGCTTCGTAACCTTGGAAAATACACGCTTGCCGATATGATTTCCGCACGCTTTAAGTCAAAAAAGGTACGTGGGGTCGCAGCAGCGAACACTCTCGTCATTTCTATTTTTTATATGATTGCTCAGCTTGTCGGTGCAGGTGGATTGATAAAACTGCTACTCGGCATTGATTACGGTCTTTCTGTTCTTCTCGTCGGAATATTAATGACAATTTACGTTATTTTTGGTGGAATGAGAGCGACAAGCTGGGTTCAAATCACGAAAGCCGCACTTTTACTAGGCGGATCTACTATCTTAACGTTTATTGTATTTTCGCGCTTTAATTTTAATATCGCAGAAATGTTTCATCACGTTCAGACTGCAACACCGCTAGGAAATAACTTCTTAAATCCAGGTAATAAATACACAGATGGACTTGATATGATTTCACTTAATATGTCACTTGTCCTTGGTGCAGCAGGGCTACCGCATTTGCTTGTCCGCTTCTTTACTGTAAAAGATGCAGCGACAGCAAGAAAATCTGTTGTCTATTCAACTTGGTTTATTGGCGCATTTTTTATTATGACCATTTTCCTTGGATTCGGTGCTGCTTCTTTTGTCGGCTTTGACCGTATAGTTGAAGCAAACTCTGCCGGAAACATGGCCGCACCGCTTCTCGCATTAACCGTCGGCGGTGAATTTTTATTCGCTTTCGTTTCAGCCATTGCATTTGCTACTATTCTAGCAGTAGTATCTGGTCTAGTTTTAACGTCAGCATCCGCTTTCGCTCACGACATTTATGGAGAAATTATCAAAGACGGAAAAATGTCCGAAAAACAGCAAGTTCTTGTAGCTCGTATTGCTTCAGTTAGTGTAGCAGCTATTTCAATCGTGCTCGCATTGTTCGCACAATCGCTAAATGTTGCTTTCCTTTCAGTCCTTGCACTAGGTATCGCGGCTAGCGCCAACTTACCAGTCATTCTTTGCACAATTTACTGGAAACGCTTTAATGCAACTGGAGCAATCACCGGCATGTTGGTTGGGTTAATCAGCTCACTTGTATTAGTTATGCTTAGCCCTAATGTATGGAACCCGCAGCCTGGAGTAGGAATTTTCACAGGAGATCCAATCTTCACAATGAGCAATCCAACTATTTTTACTGTGCCACTTGGTTTTATCGGTGCATATTTAGGTACAGTATTGTCTAAAACAAAGACAGACGAAAGTACATTTGCGGAAGTACTATTCAAAGCAAACACTGGATATGGTATAAGCTCAGCAAAAAATCATTAAGAAAAGGAGATTCCTATGACTATTCAATTAGATGATCACGTCATTCACGAGTTACATTACGATGAAATTAAGCAAGTTTTAAAAGACGAGCCCTTCGCTTCTTTTCTCGGTATGAAGCTAACCAAACTCGGACTTGGCACAGCGGAAGCAGAATTAATTCCAGATGACCGCATGCTTAATGCGCACGGAACGGTTCACGGGGCAATTATCTTTTCACTTGCTGATTACGTATTTGCCGCGGCGAGTAACTCCTATGGTAAAACAGCCGTTGGCGTCACAACGAATGTTAACTTTATATCAGCCGGTAATCGTGGCGAGACTTTAACCGCAAAGGCAAAAGAAATAAAGAAAAACCACAAACTTGCTTGGTACAAAATCGATGTGCAAAATGAAAATGAATTAATCGCAACAATGGAAGCCATGGTATACCGAAAGAGTCATTATTTTGTTAACCAGGATAAATAAAGCTTTTTTAAATCGGACAAATCAATTGATTTGTCCGGTTTTTTTTTTTGATAAGAAAAGCGCCAGCGCCTTGATCAGCCTCAGGCATAGCATAAGGCACTCAGGAATAGAAGGTGTTCTTTGCCTTCAATTCCTGAGTGCCTAGGCGCTGGAGCTGGACACGAAAACTTAGTCAAAAAAATTTATACTTTCTTATCCTACGAAAAAGCCCCTTCAATTCTTCTGCTGTATATTAAAAATTTACAAATAATTATATTTTTTCAAATATTTTAATTATATTCTCCTGAAATTATATCATAAAGTGCTTGATTCTAAGCTAACCTGTTTAGAAAATATTAATACAAAAAAACGTTACTATTAAAAAGATGGCAGAGTTCTAATCTTTAAGTCTTAGACATATTGGGTGTACTCTTAATTTTTGGTTCGGGTGCAAAGTCCCTTGTATTGCTTTGAAAATTTTTGAACTCTATCTCTTCATTTAATAAGTTTTAATTTGTATAAAAAAAATGCTTTTTGCAGTAAACAATGCATATAAACAGATTTTTTAAACTATCGGATTAGCACTAATTCAAGGAACAACAAAAGGGACACATTCATTTTCGCTTCTAAACACGTTCGTAAACGTCAATTTTTTTCATTATTTTAATATAATTAAAATTCCGTTAGAATGATTGATTTCAGGACAACAATAAGAGGCTGTCCTCATAGCTATCAAGTTAAGAAAATAGCAAAAAAACATTACCTTTATTGATTTAATTCTCCGAAGGCAATATTTAATACCGTTTCACAAAAAAAACCCAAAAAATCCTGCTACTAAAAAAGCAGTCATTATCGGGCCTGCTTTGATTTGGTTATTTACTTATTAAAGCTCCCTGAATAAATTGGGTAATCCCTGCGAAATTATTTTTAGTGGTTCACTTGTTTTTTTAGCTAAACAAAGCATAATTCCACCCTCAATTGAAGCCGTCAGCATTAAAGAAATTGAATGAGCCTTTTCTTCTGAAAACCCATCTTCCACCAACTTATTCAAATAAATCTCTTGAATCCTTGTAAAAGAGAGAGCACAGGCATTTCTGACCGCTTCACTTAATGCTCCCATTTCACTAACGATGCTGCTAATTGTATAACCAATAATCATCCCTTCTTGCTCAAATTTAATGACCAATTTCTCGATCATCGCTTGTGTAGCTATTTGAGTAGTTGGATAATCCCGGAATATCTCTTTCATATGCGTTGTAATCGTTTCATCCAATGAATGAAGACAAGCGATAAGTAATTCTTCTTTTCCATTTGGAAAGTGGTGATAGAGCGAGCCTTTTGACATGTTACATTCTTTTAAGATTTCGTTTAATCCTACGCCTAAATATCCTTTTTTCTGGAAAAGAGTTGTCGCAATATCGATTATCAGCGATTTTGTATCCATTTTCATCGTACACCCCCTTCATACCAATCCTTCTTGCTACTATACCAAAGAAGAAAACAATTAAAAACCGCCAATTCCTCCTCCTTAAAACATTTGTTTTTGAAGAAGGGGTACTCTTGGCATAGTTGATAGAAATCGTTTTAAACAAGGATTGATATAATTGAGTTTGTTCTATCTTATCATTAATGACGTATTTTCAATTAAGGGTAAGACAATCACTCAGGTGTACGGATAACTAAAACATCACAATTAGCTGAACGTACGATTGCTTCAGATACAGAACCAATTAAGAAACGTTCAACCGCATTTAACCCCGTAGCACCACAGATAATTAACTCAGCCTCGACTAAGTTAGCAAGCTCTTTCGTGATGATATTTCGTGGAGATCCGTGTTCGATTACTACCTTTACGTTTTCAATACCTTCAACCTCAGCCTGCTCCTTGTAGCCATTTAAAAGTTCCTCTGATCGCTGCTGTGCACGCTCAACACTTGAAAGTTCGTAAGCTTCGAATGAACGAGTATCGATTACGTTTACTATGTTTAAGATTGAACCTTCGTTACGCTTCGCAACATCGATTGATTTACGAAATGCGTATTCAGCTTCTTTTGAACCGTCTACAGCCACTACAATATTTTTATAATGATTTGCCATCTGTCTAGTCTCCTTTTAACATAATTTGAAAGCTGTTTATCTCTAAAAAATGCTAGTAATGGAAATTCTACACTCTGTCTTGTACAAGTTCAGTTGCCTTCACAGGAGATGTTACTTTTACATCAGCTGGGACTGTTTTTTTCATAAATAAAGACAATACAAAATTAATGACCGATAATACTAAAGCGATTGTAAACACAAATGATGATCCCTCTGCTACCGCTTGTGGCAATTCACTTCCAGTTGCTAAGTAACTACCTTGTTTTGATGATAAAAGCGATACCATGACGGCAATACCAACCGCACCGGCTACTTGTTGGATCGTTTGAGTGATCGCAATTCCATCTGGATAATACTGTTTAGGAAGCGAATTTAACGTGTTTGTTTGTGTGGAAGCAAGCACTGCCCCGATACCTAGCATCATGACAATATGAGTGATTACAACCATCCATAATGCTGTCTCTGTACCAAATTGGGCATAGATTAAATAACTAATAGCTACTAAAATCGTTCCCGGTGTAATCACCGCTTTCGGACCATATTTGTCAAATAAACGACCAATGGTTGGAGCTAATACACAGTTCAGTAAGCTACCTGGTAAAAGGATAAGACCTGTTGTAAACGCGGCAATGACTAAAGCCATTTGCATATACATTGGTAAAATAACAAGCATTGATAACATACTGAAGAACGTGATAAAGCTCATAACGGCTCCAAGAATGAACATTGGATATTTAAATGCTCGTAAATTCAGCATAGGAGTCTCCATTTTCATTTGACGAATCGCAAAAAGAATGACTGCAATAAGTCCAACAATGATAGATCCAAGAACCGGTGCACTCGTCCAGCCGGCACCAGATACACTAAATCCGTACACAATACCACCGAATCCAATGGTTGAAAGAATAACCGATAAGGCATCAATTGAAACGTTACGTACTTCGTTCACATTCGGCAAAAACTTGATCCCAAAGATAAGAGAAAACAGTAAGAAAGGTGTGGTTAACCAGAAAATCCACTGCCATGATAAGGTGTCTAAAATAAGTCCTGCTAATGTTGGGCCTAATGCTGGACCAGCTAACATAACTAAGCCCATAATCCCCATAGCGGCACCACGTTTATGTGGTGGATAGATCGCAAAAATAACATTTTGTGTTAAAGGTAAATTAATCGCTAATCCTGCTGCTTGAATAACACGTCCCGTCAATACAAATCCAAATGTAGGTGATATTGCGGCTAAAATGGTCCCTATAAGGAGGAGTAGGACAGAAGTCAGAAACATTTGACGTGTGGTGAATTTTTGCATCAAAATACCTGTTACTGGTATTAAAATACCTAGTGTTAAGAAATAGCCTGTTGCTAACCACTGAATCGTTGTTGCATCAACACTAAATATTTGACTTAATTCTGTAAAAGCAATATTTAATGCCGTTTCACTAAAAAGTCCGACAAAGCCTGCGACTAAAAGAGCAGCCATTATCGGGCCTGTTTTGATTTGTTGTTTCGTTATCGATTCTGATTTAATTTGTGTATTCACTTATTCGAACTCCTTTAATAAATTTGGTAATCCCTGCGAAATAATTTTTAGTGGTTCACTTTTTTGGGTTAAACAAAGCATCATTCCACCCTCGATTGAAGCCGTCATTATATCCTTTCTGTTGAAAAAAATTTGTCGTGATTTCGATTATCAGCGATTTTCTATCCATTTCCGTGGCACACCCCACATACCAACCAGTCTGTTTAAATATATCAAAAAAATTTTCTATAATTCAAGATATTTTTTACAGAAATTTAAAAATGAGTGTTTTTGTTGTATTTGAAAGAGATATGATTGTCGAGTATACACAGGAAGGTAAAGTCATTACAAAACAGTGCGATGATTTCAAAAGAATCCAGCACCTTTTCCCTCATACAAACCTGCCTTTAACATATAATAAGACTAAATTATTAACGTCGTCCGAGCGGTTTATTTGAGATAAACTATAACCCTTGATAAAATAAATATACATTGGTAGTTCAATGTAACTATTTTTTTGCAGAAGTCATTCTCTATTCGTACTAATGGAATTTATAATAGATACACTAATTTAAGCAAAACACTATAAAGGAGTTATCAACATGACGAACCAAAACATAACACCATATGAAGCGATAGGTGAAAAAACTCTTTCGCGGCTTGTTGATTCCTTTTATGGAAAGGTACAAAAGCATCCTTTACTGTTTCCAATCTTTCCAGATGATTTAACGGAAACAGCACGAAAACAAAAGCAATTTTTGACGCAGTACTTAGGAGGACCTCAAGTTTACACTGAAGAACACGGACATCCTATGTTAAGAGCTAGACATCTTCCGTTTCCAATTACTCCAGCTAGAGCGAATGCATGGATTAGTTGCATGAAGGAAGCGATGAAGGAAGTTGAATTAGAGGATGAATTAAAGGATTTTCTTCTACATCGTCTTCAACTTACTGCGCATCATATGGTGAATACTGCAGATGTTGACAATGTACAGAAAGAGGTTAAAAACTATGATAAACAATCGTGAGAAAAAGGATACTTCCCTCTTTTTCTCTCATTGTAGTGGGCATCCAAAAAAGCCTTTAGAAATCTATATGTTCATCGACCCTCTCTGCCCTGAATGTTGGGCGTTAGAGCCCATTATTAAAAAACTACAAATTGAATATGGACGATTATTCACACTAAAGCATGTGATTAGTGGTCGCCTAGCAACATTGAATATCACGAAGAGAAAAAGGCCTGAAAAGCTTGCACAGGCTTGGGAAAAAACAGCTAGTCGAACCGGCATGTCATGTGATGGAAATGTATGGATGGAACTTTCCTTATCAACGCCATTTATTGCATCGCTAGCAATTAAATCTGCTGAACTACAAGGCAGAAAAGCAGGTCTTCGTTATTTACGTAAGTTACAAGAAATGCTATTCATCGAGAGCCAAAACATTTCAGATGAAGAAATGTTAATTTCAATCGCAGAAATTATTGGCTTGGACGTTTTAGAATTTAAAGTAGATCTCCATTCTCAAAGTGCATCAAATGCCTTACAATGTGATTTAAAAATCACATCAGAAATGGATGTACACGAAATACCGACACTTGCATTTTTCAGCCATGATGTAGATGAAGAGGGTATTAAAATAACAGGCTATTATTCTTATGATATGTACGTACATGTATTAAAGGAAATGATTGGTGAGGATATAAAACCATCACATACACCACCGTTAAAAATCTTTTTACAGCATTTCCAATTCGTTGCTTCCGCTGAAATTGCCACTGTCTATAATATGACGATTTCAGAGGTAGAAAAGGAATTAAAAAAACTTGTCCTTTCACAAACAGTTGAAAGAGTCCAAGCGAAGCACGGTACATTTTGGAGATATATCGGGGGAAGTAACTGCTAAGTGTACAAAGTTTAAAAGAAAAGCGGAAGTGCCTTGATCAGTCCCGACAGACATAAGACGCGCATGAATAGAAGGCGTACTTTGCCTTCTATTCATGCGTGGCTGTAGACCTAAGAAGGGCAGCTGGACTAATTCTCGAAGCCAAAACTTATAAATTCTGATATTATTATGAAAGGACTGACTCTATTTTTGGAGTCAGCCCTTTTACGTTATTTATTGATGTGTTGTGCTTCTTGGGCAAATGCACCTCACAAGCTAGCATTTTACGATAAATAAAAAGAATCCATTTTCAAAAAAATATTGATCAAAATGGATTCTTATCTAGCAAATTTAAGTTTTGGTTTTATAAAAAAGTTTAATCATTTTTCTACCTGTGTTGCTCCACGATCGCGCCAATTATGGAATAACTTTAATATGACCTCTACCTTAATACCAAGCAATTCATGTTGCATGATGGCACCCTTTTCTTGAATAATCAAGGAGCTCCCTCACAAATACATTGAACTACCCCCACCTAAAATTCTACCTAATTTTTGAGGAAGGGGATTCCTATAAAGGACTTACTAAGTGACTTAGTAGACCATTGCCCGTTCAACTAGGCAATGGGTTTTCTACTTTCTTTCTTAGACAAACCTTTTCCCACCAAGTCTGGGAGAGCCCCTGGAGGAAAAAGATCACTCATCGAGTAATGCTTGCTAGGAATAGAAAGTTCTATCTGATACAAACAATGGGTATGTACGTCAGATAGGCATCTTGAAACCCACTTCCATTGCGCCCAATGATGTAGACCTACTATCTTCTCTGGTAGTAGGGAATGCAACACTGGTGGAAGCTTTTCTTTGAATCCCATTACTCTTCTCGCAATGACATAAGAAGCTGCTTGGTGAATACTAATACCAAATCGCTTCATAGATTTGATTTTACCGATTTGACTTGTATAGGCCGGATTTACTTCACATACAGCCACACCCATTTTGTTCGCACGGTTTGTTATTGTTGAAATAAGCTTACGATAAGCAAACATGGACATTTTCTTATTCGCCTTTTTATTCCCGTATGGATTTGATCCTTTCGATTTCGTTGTGTTTAACTTTTCAATCACAATCGGTTTATTGAGTTTACCAGCTAAATCTACTAATCGTATCGCTTCTGCTTCAATCATTTTTGTTGCTTGACCCGATGATTTTCCCTCTAAATCGAACTCAAATACACCCGATTTAATCAATTGACCCTTCACATTCATGTTGGACCAGGCGATGTGGTCCACATTCAAATCCACACCAACTACACCATCAGATTTACTGTGGTTTATGTTTTCCTTTTCAGGAATATCCAATATGCATTTAAATATGTAATACTCACCGTGATCCTCAACAGACCAAGCAATTGCATCTCCATGTTCCTTTTTCAAATTAGATGGCTTATCTACTTGTGTTTGAATGACTTTTTCAACGTCTTCTTGCCCATAAGGAAAGACAAGATTCGGTATTTCAACTGCCACACCGTTTAGAGTGGTGAAATGGAGATTTTTTGCCTCTGAAACATACATAAAGACAAAATTCCCATACTTTGCGTCCTTACGACCACTAATTGTCATTTTACTGTAACGAGATTGTTCCCAATCCTCTAACCACAGTTCATGGTTATTTCGATAATGATGTAAGGTGTGCTGTCCTTTGAACAGCTTTTTGCCACCAAAAATCACACTTTTTTCATTATTTTTTAACGTTTTAAGTTGTTTCTGAAGTCGATCTAAACGGAATTCTAATCTACCTAAACGGTCCTTAAGAGCTTTTATTTGGACATCTAAATAGTGATGTTCAAATTGATATGCATGATAGTAAATATCCGTTTTCTTTTTGAACTCCACGACAAAAAAGTTTCCTTTTTGTTGTTCACAAGAGGTTTTATTGAAGGATGGTTTTCCTTTGATGAACGAGTGTTTGATTTTTGTTAAAGTGGTTACTCTACTCTTTGTCGATTTGATTTTCTTTTTGACGGATTTGATTTGTTCTTCTTTCGTAGAAATGTACATTTTCTTAAGTTCACTTTGAGATTTCATCAAAGCATTTGCTTCCTGAACAACTGAATTTGTGTAATAATCGTTCATTTCAAAACGATTTT
>NZ_JAIQUM010000042.1 GCF_020075705.1 Metabacillus rhizolycopersici
TAGAAATGTACATTTTCTTAAGTTCACTTTGAGATTTCATCAAAGCATTTGCTTCCTGAACAACTGAATTTGTGTAATAATCGTTCATTTCAAAACGATTTTTCACTGTTAAGTGAAGAGATTTATCTCGCTTACTTTTCCCTGAACGCTTTTCTACTACTTGTGTTTGAAAAGCAAAATGTTTCGCGCGATTAAACAAAAGAAGAGAGTGGGAAATGGCATCTATACATACTTTAGGCAACGTATTTTTATAGATTCTTTTTGAAAAATAAGCCTTTTTCATTTCTCCCTCACCTCCCAGAACATATATTCGATAAGATTATTATAACAAAAAGTTTATCCAATTTACCATATTTGAACAAAAATATTTTTAAAAGAAAAAAAGAGCCATTCACCCCCCACTTATCCGCTATCTCGTCTTGAAGATGGGGGTCTTCTGGCTAAAAAAGATAAAATCAATTAATTCCATAATAGTTCATAAAAAAGATACAACTAATAAAAACGGCCCATTTTAACCAAACAGGTAATACAATTTTTTATTGTCATTTAACGTCTAATTCTTTGTTTTTGGTTTGTTTTCCATAGTAGCCCCTCATTCTTCAAATCGTTTCCGTACCCCTTCTTGTAATAAAATTTGATTTTGTTTATTTACCTATATTTACGGTAATAATTAGCTAAATACAGCCTTACATACTATGCAAGGAGTGACATTTTGAAGATTTTATTAGTTGTTTCTAGTATTGCTTTTCCTATTCTTATGTTTTTTCTACAGAATCACAGAAAGATATTTCGAATGATTTTTAATATTACCGCTGTTATATCAACGCTTATTTTTGGAAATATTGCAGCAACATCTATTTACCAAATCCTAATTGACAATGCTGTATTTATGACTACCATTCATGGTATTTTTCTTAATCCTTATTTCTTGATAACTGGGGGTTATCTTGGAGTATTCATCATTTACAGATTAATGGTTCTTACATGGGATGAAAGGTAGTATCTTCATCCATTTTTTCTTTATATCCTTCACGATTGCAATATAAGCAAACTACTTTTTTCTCCACTCTAAATCTCTTCTTTTATGTCGCTGTTTGTATCAAATAAGCAATTTCAAACAAACAGATTTCTTATTAAGCTCACGATGATAACTAAAAAGATACAATTCCTTGTACAAAATTTTGACCCTTTACTGGAGTTTTACAGCATCGACAAGAAAACAAAAAGAAAAATCCTGTTTTAAAATTACTACAAGATTTTAATCAGACTTTCTTTTACATCTACATTCATCGTACTTGTCATCTTTTTCATTTTTACATCTCTTTATATTTATCGTATCTTATTCATCTTTTTGTTAAGAATAGTAATAAATATTTTTAACAGGAGTGAATAATGATGATCAAATTACAATCAAGTATCGAAGGGAAAAAGGGGAATTTTGGTTTTGTTCGAGAAATGTTTAACTCCTATGGGTGTAGTTTCTGCAGTAATTTTGAATATGATCAAGGGAAATTCGATACTATTTTATGGAGGGAAGGCGGGGAAACCATTTATTTAAGAATTCCTTTCAATGTTTTGGATGGGGCTTTGGATTACGCTAATGCATATATTGAGTTTGGAACACCCTATGTTATTAAGCATGTAGTAAATATTGGTTTAGATTATGATGAAAACTCATTAATGACAGCCACCACAGGACTTACTCAATTTCAAGAGCCCTTGGATACGGACGGGTATATAAGAGATAAAAGCAATTGGAAAAAAGCTGGTGAAGAAAAAATAGAACAAGTATTGAATTCCATGAATGGATTATTGAGCTCCTAATCTCATCGATTTTACAATAAACGAAAACGCTTGAATAACCAAATGTTATCCAAGCGTTTTCAATTTCTAGATTCTTTCTATCCAGCATCCACTTACGGCGTAACCCTTTTCTAATTTAGCATTTTCCCGTCACTCGTTCCAAGAAAATGCTATAAACTTTGAGCTACTAAAAGGAGCAAAAGTAATTGACTATACAAAAAAGTAAGCTATGGATTAATCCTAGCTTACTTTTTTGTATTACTATGCTGCAAACGACATTTAATTGAAGTTCCTTTTAGTTAATGTTTCATTTTTCCTTACGGGCAGAACCAAATTATCCGCAATTACCTTAACTTCATGTGAAAACTTTCGAACTTAGTTCTCAAATAAAAAACAATGTTTATGATCCGAGTTATTAGAAGATCAGTGCTTTTAATTAATATATCGTCCAAAATCTGGGACTGCAATCCGGTTAAATTCCTTCACCAATTTTTCGAGGCCTTCTGAAAGTTCGATACCGGACACTGGTTGTCCGTGCCCTGTAATTGCAATTGCAGGCTCTAACACCTCTAACTTTTTAACCGATTCCCAAGCAGCCTGCCAATCGGTGGTCAAGTATCTCGGAGGTCCACTGATTTCTAGTTTCTGAGTCAACACATTGAAAAGCGACTCTTGTTTCACCGTAACAAAAGCATCACCTGCAATGAGAGATCGATCCTTTTCTCTAAACAGGGATATATGACCAGGTGAATGCCCTGGTGTATGTATCCATCGCCATCCAGGCATATTTGGAATACTACCGTCAGAAGGAATAGCCTCTATGTGGTTTCCCAAGTCAACAGGTTCATTTGGAAATAACGGCGATATTTTTGCAACTAGTCCTCCTTCAACTGATCCATCAGGTTCTGGATAACTTAATTCCCCAGTTAAGTAAGGTAATTCCGCCTCATGAGCATATACTGGTACATCCCATTTCTGAACTAGATCCACCACTGCACCAACGTGATCAAAATGCCCATGTGTCAGTATAATCGCTTTTGGTTTGTTGTTTTCACCAAATCTCTCTTTTGCAGCACCGAGAATATGATTAACCGATTCAGGCATTCCTGTGTCAATTAGAACCCATTCATTTGATTTTTCAGGACTTCCTACAAAACATAAATTTACAATCTGATTCGTATAACAATAAATATCATGCATCAGAGCCTGTCCCATACCACTCCTTAGGGATGTCAAAGGCATAAATTTGTTCTCCATGGCGTCTCTCATACCATCTTGCAAGTTCTTTCCCATGAATATCCCCTTCTTCCTCGAAAGTTGTATTTCTCCGTTATATAAAGCATTATGGTTTCAAAACGACTTTAATACAATCATCTTCACGATTATTAAAAATTTGATAACCATGACTTGCTTCTTCAAGGGGTATTTTATGTGTGATAATCTCTCTTGGATCAAACTCGTTATTCGTTATTTTCCCAAACAGTTCTGGCATAAAATGAATGACTGGTGCCTGTCCCATTCTAAGATTGATATTTCTAATCCAAAATGCACCCAAAGGAAACATATTATAGTTGCCCCCGTAAACACCTGTCATTTGAACCGTTCCATACTTTCTAACTGCTTTTGTAGAAATTTGAATGGGTCCAAGAGTCCCACCTTGCAATTTTAATTTTTGTTCGAGAAACTCCAGAGGTGATTTTTTTCCGTCCATACCAACACAATCGATAACAACATCTGCTCCACCATGAGTGATTTCTTTCAAATGTTCACCCATATCAGGATATTTTGTGAACTCAAATACCTCAACATTATTCATCTTTTTTGCATGATTGATCCGATAATCCAAGTAATCAACTGCTATCACACGTTTTGCGCCTTTCATCCAAGCAAATTTTTGGGCCATTAGTCCAACAGGTCCACAACCAAGCACGATAACGGTATCTCCCTCTTTCACTCCGGAATTTACTACACTCCAATAAGCAGTAGGAAGGACATCTGATAAAAAGAGGAGTGATTCATCCTCCAGTTCACATGATTCAGGGACAACAAAGGGAGTAAAGTTTCCAAAAGGCACTTTTAAATATTCAGCCTGACCACCTGGATGATTTCCAAACTTCTCGGTATAACCAAAGTACCCTCCTGAATCATAATGCGGGTTAGAATTATCACATTGACTTTCCATTTCATGCTGGCAATAAAAACAATGACCACATGAAACATTAAATGGAATGACAACACGATCTCCTTTTTTCACCTTTGTTACTTCAGGTCCAATTTCTTCTACAATACCCATAGGTTCATGACCAATAATATATCCTTCAGGTAATGGCATATTTCCTTGATATAAATGTAAATCAGATCCGCAAATAGCAGTGGAAGTAATTCTTACAATAATATCATCTTTTTTTTCTATTTTGGGATCCTCTACTTTGTTAACTTCGACATGATTCGGACCTTGATAAGTTACTGCCCTCATTATAGCCTCCAAGTCTTTTAGTATGAGTTTTTACTCACTCCCTTTTATAATTATCAATAAAGTAAAAAAATATATATAAAGCTCTGTAAAAACAACTGAGGTTTAAAAACAAATTATTAAAAAACACCAAAAAGCAGCAAAAATAGTTCCTTAGTTATTATGCTAAACTGCACTCCTAGAGTTTAATTAAGAATCATCATAATCCAAAAGATCCCTTCTTATTTTAAAAAAAGCCTCGTTAGCCATAACATTTTAAGGAATGCATTATATTTGAAGATTCAAGTAAATGGTTTTTGTTTATGAGCAATCTATTATAATATATGATAAGCGATATCCCTATACTTAGAACACCTAAGATAAGAGCAGGTATTGCTTTCTTAAAGGATCTCTCACTAACACAATAAGAGTAAAAGCTGCCATAATCATAGTGCATCCCAATAATACCCCCACCAGAATAGCTAAAGCTGGAAACCAAATTCAAACTAACATTCCAATTGCCCCTATAACTTCAAAAAAACTAGTCAAAAAATTAAAGATAGGAGGAAAACCAAAACGTTTGAACTCATCTGCCATTTTCCCTGATATAATTTTCGTTTCTGTCATAAAAAAAACACGAAAAGCACAACTTGTATAATATTTATTAAAATAGTAATCTCATCTTTCTTTTTATTTGATAAAAACCAGGGACTGTTCATGTAGTTTGCCACTACCTTTGCCCTGTTTCCTGAGAATAACCTTACTGTAGCAGTTTTAATTTAAATTGCCTTTTCCTATATCAAATAGCTGGTAATTATATGCTATAGCATATATAGTACAAAAATTTGAGTGGTACTAAGGAAAAAATTAACATGTTATACGGATGCTGTTCCACAAACCGCGGCTCCCACGGAATCCCGATGGATGATCAACTGGTACCTTTATCGGAAGAATAAAAATACCCTTATTACTAAATAAGTAAAACTAACCTTCCTTAGCTGATTTTAATACTGGTATCAACGTGCCTTAGATTCGGGTAATCCTCCAGTCACCTCTTCCCAAATACCACTATTCTCCTTCTTAAACCATGAAATGATAAAATAAATATATTAAATTAGAATTTTATAGTGTAGTTTATAATTCTAATATGTATCAAAAAAGAGGATATTAGCTCATATATTGAACTAATTATCCTCAAATAATCATAGTACAGTTAAGTTTTAAAATATCAAACTTTATTTCAAAGCCACATCTATTTCAAATAATTAGCTAAAAGCTTTAGAGCTGGGGTATTACTGCCAGTTCATTCGTAATAAAGTTAATTACTTCAAACATATTAATATATTCATCATTTTCTTACGGTCAGAATGACAGACCTGGATCAAGTTTATTTTCGTAGATATTTTATTCAGCTACAGCTTGCACTGTTTGACTTACCTTTATAGCCTGATCAAGATCATAAATAATATCCTCAATCGCTTCCGTACCCACTGATAAACGAATTAATCCTGGGGTTACTCCAGCTGCTACTTGCTCTGCGCTGCTCAATTGTTGATGTGTAGTACTTGCTGGGTGGATGAGTAGTGACTTTGAATCACCGACATTCGCTAAGTGGGAAAACAGTTTTACTGATTCAATTAGTTTTTTACCTGCTTCAATTCCTCCGCTAATTTCGAACGTTAAAATCGCTCCTTGGCCTTTGGACAAGTACTTCTGTGCTAGATTGTATGAAGGATGACTTTCCAAACCTGTATAGCTAACGGATTGAACAGCTTCATGATTTTCTAAAAACCGCGCAACTGCTAACGCGTTCGTGCTATGCCGTTCCATTCTAAGATGTAGTGTTTCTAGTCCTTGAAGAAATAAAAAGGAATTAAAAGGTGATAGAGCTGACCCTAGATCACGAAGTAATTGCACTCGAGCTTTAATGATATAGGCATTTTCACCAACTGCTTCTGTGTAGACTAGTCCATGATAGCTTGGATCCGGATTCGTTAGCCCAGGAAATTTGCCGCTTTTTGCCCAATCGAACTTTCCACTATCAACAATGACCCCTCCAATTGAACTTCCATGTCCACCAATAAATTTTGTAGCGGAGTGAACGACGATATCGGCTCCAAAATCAATTGGGCGAAGTAAATATGGAGTAGGGAACGTATTGTCAACAATCAAAGGAATGGAATGATCTTGAGCCACATTCGCAACAGCTTCGATATCTAAAACATCGCCCTTTGGATTCCCAATCGTTTCAGCAAATAAAGCTTTTGTTTTGCTTGTGATGGCTTTTTCAAAGTTATTCGGATCACTTGGATCTACAAATTTTACGGTAATCCCTAGCTTTGGTAATGTGTGTGAAAATAAATTATATGTACCTCCATAAAGACTGGCAGATGAAACAATTTCATCACCCGCAGACGCAATGTTTAAGATGGAAAATGTGATCGCAGATTGCCCTGACGAAAGTCCAAGTGCCCCTGTTCCTCCTTCTAATGCAGCAATCCTCTTTTCAAAAACATCTGTCGTTGGATTCATAATCCGACTATAGACATTCCCTGGTTCTTTTAAACTGAAGAGATTGGCAGCATGCTCACTATCACGAAAGACGTATGAAGAAGTTTGATAAATTGGCACTGCCCTTGATAAAGTCGTTGGATCTACTTCCTGGCCTGCATGAACGGCCAATGTCTCAATTTGAAGCTCTCTTTCATTTGTCATGTGATGTTCCCCCTTATTTTCTTTTGACCGAATTTTAAGAACAAAAGCGGAAGCGCCTTGATCAGCCTAAGGCAAGCATAAGACGCTCAGGAATAGAAGGTGTTCTTTGCCTTCAATTCCTGAGTGGCTTAGACCCAAGAGGGGCTAGGCGCTGGATGTCGTGCGCTTATCCAAAGTACAAGGATTTTACCGTTACGCTAAACGATAAAAAAAGGCATCCTCTCTTTCAATCGTATAAAAAAGAAGATGCACTTAGCTGACTAATAGGCTCGGTCATGAATTCCCTACCCTTATACCCACTATACCTATAAGAATTGTTTATTTACCTAAATTTAACATCTTTAGTGATAATCGTCAACTATTTCTAGTTGTTTTTTGAACTAGCACTCAAATACTTTGACTTCTGAAAATAACGAGCTGTAAAGGAAGAATAAAACGGAAGAAAACATGCTTCAAAAATCCAAAGAACAAAAGTGAAAGCGCCTTGATCAGCCTAAGGCAGGCATAAGACGCGCATGAATAAGAAGGTGTACTTGCCTTCAATTCATGCGTGGCTAGACCTTAGAGGAGCCAGACGCTTGCGCTGGATGTCGTGCGCTTATCCACAGTTCAAGAATTTTATAATTTCCTAAACAACAAAAAGACCCTATACACATGTACAGGGCCTTCTTTTATATGTCTTAACGACAACAAAGGGGATGGGAGAAATTTTTTCACGGTCAAACAAAGGGGTAAATGTTTGTTTGTGATTCATTTCACACCATTAATATATCAGATTTTGTCGACTTTTAGCAAGTATCATCGAATCTTTTCACAAAAACGTCACAAATATTAGGTAATACTAACTAATGATTAAGATTTTGTCATCCCTAACAATACTTCTCCCCTCAAACCCATAATGAATTTGGGATAAAAAGACTTATCTCAACATATACAAGTAGTGAAAAAACGCATGCGCCTTGTTCAGCTCCGACAGGCATAAGACGCTTTTGAACAGAAGGCGTACTTTGCCTTCAATTCAAAAGTGGCTGTAGACCCAAGAGAGGCTAGGCGCTGGAGCTGGATATCATGCGCTTATCCACAGTACAAGAATTTTATAATTTCCTGTGAAAAAAAGGAGGTTGTTTTCACTTTGAAATGGATCACAATTGGATGTTGTGCGATAATTGTCTTGTTTTTTCTCAACTTACTAGGGTTTATGAATCTTATACCTATTTATATTACATCACCTATATTATTCATTGTCATCTTCATTACCCTCTATCTCATCAATCATCGGAAAACATTTAAAGGTTTTTAGAATCGCATGCGGCGAAATAAGAAAAGCGCAAGCGCCTTGTTCAGCCTCGGGCAAATAAGCCACTCAGGAATAGAAGGTGTTCTTTACTTATGTTAAAAGGAATGCGCCCTTTTATGACGCATTCCTCTTTCTTTTCCTAATTATTTATTTTAGCTAAAAGTTCTTCCATTTCATTCAGCTTTTCTTCAAATACTTTTAAAGCCTCTTCAATTGGTGCAGATGATGTCATGTCGACACCTGCCTTTTTTAGAACTTCAATTGGATAATCAGAGCTTCCTGCTTTTAAAAATTCAAGATAACGATCCACGGCAGGTTGACCTTCTTCGAGTATTTGATTGCTTAATGCAGTTGCTGCACTGTAACCTGTTGCATACTGATACACATAGTAATTGTAGTAGAAGTGAGGAATACGCGCCCATTCCAAGCCAATTTCTTCATCAACTACAATATCTTCACCGAAGTATTTTTTGTTTAAGTCATAGTAAGTTTTTGTTAACAGTTCTGGTGTCAATGGTTCACCATCTTGCGCCTTCTGATGAATCATATGTTCAAATTCCGCGAACATCGTTTGACGGAAAACTGTTCCTCTAAAGCCTTCTAAAAAATGGTTTAATAAGTATAAACGTTCTTTTTCATCCTCAATTGTTTGTAATAAGTAATGATTTAGCAACGCTTCATTACAAGTTGAAGCAACTTCAGCTACAAAAATAGAATAGTCACCATAAGGGTATGGCTGAGTTTTCCGTGTATAGTAGCTGTGGACGGAATGACCGAATTCATGTGCCAGTGTAAACATATTATTTACATTATCCTGCCAATTCATTAGGATATAAGGGTTTGTTCCATAAGCACCAGATGAATAAGCACCGCTTCTTTTCCCCTTATTTTCATGAATATCTACCCAGCGATTTTCAAAACCTTCTTTGAGGATTGAATTGTATTCTTCTCCTAATGGGGCAAGTCCTTTTAAAATATAGTCTTTCGCCTCATCATAAGTAACTTCCATCTTTACATCTTTAATTAGGGGTGTATATAAATCATACATGTGAACTTCATCAAGCTTTAATACTTCTTTACGTAGTTTTACATAACGTTGAAGTAGATCTAAATGATCATGAATGGTACTAACTAAATTATCATAAACGGACTCCGGAATGTTATCACTACTAAGAGCAGCTTGTCTTGCTGATTGATAATTTCGAACTTTAGCGCTGAAATTATCCTTTTTCACTGTACCGCTTAACGTACTCGCAAATGTATTTTTAAAGCCTCCGTATGTTTTATATACAGCTTTAAATGCATCCTCACGTACTTTTGGATCTGCACTTTCTAAGAAACGGATGTAGCGACCATGCGTAATTTCTACTTCCTCGCCATTTTCATCTTTAATTGTTGGGAATGTAAGGTCTGCATTGTTTAACATCCCAAATGTATTGCTAGAAGAGCCTAAAACTTCTGATGCTTGTGCTAATAATTCCTCTTGTTCAGCAGACAACACATGTGGACGCTGACGATTGATTTCATCAAGTGAATGCTCATAAAGCTTTAATTCATCTTTTTCTTCTAAGAATCCCTTAATCTTTGCTTCATCAACTGATAAAAGCTCAGGAACAATATAAGAACTTAAGCTCGATGCTTGTGTATAAAGATTTCTTGCGCGGTCATTTAGCGCTTGATTAGTTGAGTTTGTTGTATCTTGATCATATTTCATATGTGAGTATGTATAAAGTTTTCCAAGCCGTTCCATTACTTGATCTTGATAAGTGAGCGCTTCATATAACGTGTCAGCACTTTCTCCCAGCTTCCCTTTAAATTCCGCTAACTTTGGCAAGGATGACTTTATTTCCGTAAATTCTTTCTCCCATGCTTCATTGCTTTCGAAAATGTCCTCTAAATTCCACGTATCCTCGGTTCTAATTTCACTTCTAGATGGCAATTTTTTCACAGCAGTTTGTTCTGACATTGCGTTTCCCCCTTTTGGATAAATTGCAAATGCGGAGCTAGTATTGATAGAACTTAATAGCGTAAATGCTGTAATAAGTACTATTTTTCTTTTGTGTTTCATACTCATCCTCCTGATATCTTTATCTCCGCAGTTGCCGCTTATGGATCATCCTAGATCATAGTCAAGCGGACTATCAGATGAGTATGATTGAACTTGGTTATCTCTATCTTCACCCTGTGTGGCTTCTTTTGTCAAATAGTATGCTGCAGCACCTACCCCTATCATTGAAACGGTGAAAAGGAATGGATTACGTTTTTGTTTCTTCTTAAACATATGATCACCTCTTTGTTAATATCTCCCTTTTAATTTGTTCAAAAACCAGTTAACTATTCACCTATCTCCATTTATTGTTATAAAATTCCTCTTCATCTCTTCATCGTCTTTTAAGAGTATCTCCATATTCGTTAACCATTGGATATTTCTGTTTTTTATAAATATATTTTTCTGACTCGATTTGAGGATCAAAAGATGGCAAAGCTGGATTAAATATTCCTTAATGACATAGGAATAATGAAGATTAATCTGAGGTAATCGGCGAATTCTAATCAACTTTCCCACTACTTTTTTTTCGATATAATGACAAATATCTTGGAAGGTAAAACTTTGATGAAGTTGTATCCTGTCAATATAAACTAAAATCCATCCTTGCCATACATATACGGGTGATTCGATTAAGTATGTGGTCTGGAGTGGCAGAAGTGCTAATGATGATAAGTAGGAAAGGGGCAGCTGTTTAGTTTTATACAGATACATATTCAAATAAGCTGAATCCTTTGTTAAATAATTTGATGATTTTAATCGAAATTTTCTTATATGATCAAACCAAGCTACGTAGACATTCTGCTTACTTATCTTCTGCCTTTTTAAATCATGATAGTCTAGTGAGTTGAGTGAGTATTTTTGTGGGAAGGTAAAAATCAACTTTGGCGAAAATGGAATAATTGAGAAGAGTACGATGAAGGATTTTGATTCGGTACAATATGAATAGATTCTAGGAGGTTCTCCCTTGCTTGGGATTTCAGCGAACAACCACTGGAAAGGAGAAATTAAAAATGATCTGGATCCAGCCCTTTTTAATGTTTTTGCCCCCAGTATCCAAAAAACGTTCATTTGTAACTCGAGGTATGATACTGACCTTTTTCTAAATGTTTTTGAATCAATTTTTGAGCATTGAAATTCAAGCGGAATCCTCGCTTCTCCATCCCTAAATAAAATATCTGGACGTTGCTTAATCTCACCTAAATATGGTTCAAGTCGAACGTCTTTTAGATTGGGTTGAATTTGAAGCCACTCGAATAAATCAAGCTTTCCCTTCAGATGATATTGACTTTCAGCTTCACTAATACTCGCCGTACAATCTGATAATCTTTTATGGGCAAAATGTGCGGTTATGACAGAACCGATTTTTAACTCTACTTCATTTGAACAAACTGGACAGAAAAAATTTGATTGCTTTCTCATTCTTTTTAATCCTTCTCTCGACCACTTTTTTTCCGCTACATTTACGTGAATTCCTTTTTCATTACATGCTACAAACAAGAATTCATCCCCCCTCCTTCTTGATACAATCTATTATCCATGTTTTACGACACTTTTCAAATTGATAAAATCGTATTTTATCGGTTCAAAATAATGAAATTACCATCTAAAGAACAAAAGCGCAAACGCCTTGATCAGCCTCAGGCATGGTATAAGAAGCGTATGAATAGACCTTAGAGGGGCCGGACGCTCTTGCGCTGGATGTCGTACGCTTATCCACAGTACAAGAATTTTATAATTTCCTAAACAACAATAAGAATAGGCTAGCCAATCATCTATCGATTAGCTAGCCTATTCCCATTAAAGCATCGGTGACAGAAGTCTTGCGGTTGATTCGAAGAGTTTTTTTAAGAATGACCGTTTTAAAAATTCGTCCATGACAATTGCTTTTGATTGGTCAATATCCTTTAGATACTCTTTAACAAGAGTCTGAGTACTTCCTGTTCGATAGAGGAAGGCATTCACCTCAAAATTCAAATGAAAGCTTCGCATATCCATATTTGCTGTGCCAATTGACGCTAGCTCATAATCGACTATGATCATTTTACTATGCATAAATCCTTTTTCATATTCGTATACGTTAACACCTGCTTCAAGTAACTCCGGAAAGTAAGAACGAGAGGCATAATAGACAATCTTTTTATCCGGTCGTTTCGGAACCAAGATCCTTACATCAATCCCACTTAACGCAGCTACTTTAAGTGCTGAAAGGATATCTTCATCAGGCACGAAATAAGGAGAGGCAATCCAAATTGATTCTTTTGCTGAAATAATCATCGAGAAGAACAGATTTTTAATAACATGCCACTTATTATCAGGTCCACCCGCGATTAGTTGAATGCCACCTGTATGATCTGTTTCTTCAATATTGGATGTTAAGTACGTGTGTGATAACAACTTTTTATCTGTCATATAATACCAATCTTGCAAAAAAATCATTTGCAACGTTCTTACGGCTTCACCCATAATTAATAGATGAGTATCACGCCAATATCCAAAATATCGATTTTTTCCTAAATACTCATCTCCAATATTTAAGCCTCCAACAAAACCGACTCCACCATCAATGATAATAATTTTTCTGTGATTTCGAAAATTTATCTTGTTATTTAAGAAAGGGATTCGGACAGGGAGAAAAGGAACCGCTTCGATCCCTGCCTTCCTCATTTCCCTCAAGTAATTCTTTGAAAGCTTCCAACTACCAACAGCATCATAGAGAAAACGAACCTCAACGCCTTCCCGAGCTTTTTCAATCAATACATTTTTTAACTTTTGTCCAACCCCATCATGTCTGACAATATAATATTCAAGATGAATGTGATGTTTCGCCTTTTTTAACTCATGAAAGATGTGTTCAAATGTTTCAATCCCGTCTGTTAACGCCTTCGTTTTCGTCCCAAATGAAATCGGACTGTGCCCTAAACGGTGAGCAAGCTTAAATAAAAGTCGTTGATGATCCCCCATATGATCAATTTTTTCTTGATACGAGGCTCTATTCCCTTCAATTTCTAAAAATGCTTTTTCATCCGTTAACGCTTTTTTGGCGAATAATCGTCTTTTCTTTATATTTCTCCCAAAAAATAAATAGAAAAAAAATCCTACTAATGGAAATCCACCTAATACAACCAACCATGTAATCGTATGTGATGGATGTCGATTTTCAAGAAAAATAACAACACAAATGAAGATGATAGACAATGTAAATAAGACACTAACGGTACCAACGATCCAATCTCCCCAAAGATTCTTTGTAAGTAATATAATTGAAGCAATAAATGCAATAAATAATAGTAAACGGAATGTATTCTTCATCGGTTTCACCATACTTACTATCTTATTCTTACCTTCCTAAAACATAACCCTGCTATCATTCTTTTCCTTGAATTCTTATTAATCTAAATATTTCCAGATGCTTATCCTCCATCTATCTTCTCTGTTGCTCCCTAACCTTGAGGTAGGAATAGAATAAATCATCTAGTGGATTTCCACTTGCGGTATTACCTATTCTATTACTAAATCCTGTTTTTAACTCTTAACATTATTTATATTTTCAACTATGGATAAAAAAACCGATTTCATTAGAAATCGGTTTTTTACTATTCTGTCTTCCTATGCACCTTGGTATTAACGGCATCATTAGGTTTAGCTTGGAAACAAACCAACAGAAACTTCTTTTATTCAGTTAAGAAAAATGTTTTTTAATGACGTTTAACGCATGATCTTTTGCAATTAATTTTCCGTATTCTTCTAGTCGATGAATGGTTACCTTAGACTCTTGACCGAATTCAAGTATGATACTTAATGTATCTTCAATTTCTGTATCCGTAATATCTTCATCATCCTCATCATTTTCATCATCAAACTCGATATATAGGTAATAATGATTGTTTAGTGTATATAAGTGATTCGATACACCTGCTAACACTGAATATTTAGACAAAGAAATTATATTTTCTAAATCATTAAATTTTATGACAAATTGGAACTGCGGCTCGAAATCCTCAACTTGGTTATCTTTCGAATCTTCAGCTTTATTAAAATGGTGTTCTAATAATGTTTCTATATTTTCATCAACCGGTAGTTCTTTTAAACTTTCATCTGAAAATGGCAGTTCAAGCTTTTGTCCATCCTTTGACACTTGTGCTTTTGTAACGATGACTTCCAATCCTTTATCGTGTGCCTGCACTTGAATCCAAAGAGGTCCTTCAACCATAAACTCCTCTTCTTCATGAACTTCATCCATCATTTCCCAAAAAAGTTCCTCACTACGATCGCGATTATACCAAATTTCATCACGATCAAAACCACGCTCTTCTATATCCATATACGAAATATAAAACTTTACCGTATTATCGTTAATGCGTTCAATTTCCATTTTCTAAAACCTTCCCTTCTGTAATTGATGTTGAAGGGACAACCCCCTCTAGGGTATTTGCACTTTACTACACTTTACCCATATTGTACGATTTTTAATCGTAAGTAAAGGAAAGGTGTTAGCATTCATCAAATAATTGTGACGAATAAATCCACCTAATTCAAAACCTTCATTGATGCAAGAATCTTGTACCCCTATTTTATGATAAAAAGTGCTGAAAGGAAATAAAAAAGAACTAAATTTACAAAAACAGTTATTTTACCTATATGATTCTACAATCATATTTTATGATTGATTTCATATACTTGTACGAGCAGTCAATAAGCTGAAAGAGGGTTTATGCATGGAACAAGAATTTCTTCTATCACTTTTAGTGATTATTGGAATTGACCTAATACTTGGAGCTGATAATGCAATTGTCATTGCAATGGCCTGTCGTAATTTACCTGTTATTCAGCGGAACAAAGCAATTATTTTAGGGACAGTACTTGCAATTGTCTTCCGAATTTTCCTTACATTAATTGCTGTCTACTTATTACAAATACCATTTTTGCAGCTCATAGGTGGTGTCTTCCTCTTATACATTGCTTATCATTTAATCGTAGGCAAAGATGATGACACAAATTCGATTAAAAGTTATGACTCGTTATGGAAAGCAATTCAGACAATTGTAATCGCAGATTTATTAATGGGATTTGATAATGTCATAGCAGTTGCTGGAGCCGCACAGGGACATATGGGATTAGTAGCTATTGGATTATTCGTCTCAATACCTATTATTATTTGGGGAAGCAAAATTATTCTTTCATTACTTACTAAATTCCCATTGCTCATCTATGTTGGTGGCGGATTGCTTGCATATACAGCGGGAAAAATGATCATTGGGGAGCACCAACTTCAAACACTTTTCATATCGTATCCCCTACTTGCACAAAGTTTGCCTTACTTAACAACATCATTCATTCTATTTGCAGGTGTACTTTATCAACAACTATTTAGTTTACGTACTGATCGAAAAAGTTAATAAGTGGCGAAAATCTACCTATCTACTCCTTACCTATTCCTAAAATCAATTTAGAACGAGTAAATAGGCAGTAATGGACCTTATTTATCCTGCGCTTGACTTTCTATAGAAAAATCCATTAATTTATAGATAAAAAACTATTGATTTTATCAATAGTTTTTTGGTTTATTTACATCTAAGTTACTGAATTTGATCTACTTAAATGCTTTATTTAGTTTACTAAACGCTGCGCTTCTTTAAGCTGAAATGTACGTACACGTCGTGGAAGAAAACGGCGAATTTCATCTTCATTGTAACCAACCTGAAGTCTCTTTTCGTCAATAATTATTGGACGTCGAAGTAAACCAGGATTCTCTTGAATCAAATTGTATAAATCCTGCAATGGCATCGACTCAAGGTTGATATTTAATTTTTGGAAAGTCTTTGAGCGAGTTGAAATAATTTCATCAGTGCCATCTTCAGTCATTCTTAATATTTCTTTTATCTCTTGAATCTTCAAAGGCTCTGAGAAAATATTTCGTTCCACGTATGAAATATCATGCTCTTCCAACCACGCTTTAGCTTTTCGACAAGAAGTACAACTAGGTGATGTAAATAATGTTACCATTCATCCTTCACTCCTCAAACTATAGAATGAGTTAAAAATCAAACCAAACTGTATATAGAAATTAAAATCACTTTAAAATAAGAATTCCTATTTAGATTATACTATAAAAAAAGTAAGTATGCATATAGAATTTAATGAAAAGTGTGACGAACCCTTTATAATCATCAAAAAATCCTTATAACGTTGAATTTTCATTGGGGTTTTTTCTTAATTAATTAGATCCTTTCCTTGATCGAATTATCTGTCATTTAAATTCCCCATTCTCAATTAACTTAAATCATCGAAAATGTTTTTGTTATTACTCTCCTCATTTAGAGACAATACCTCGCTTACAGGTTGGTATGATTCACCATATAACTCTTTATCTTTAAATGTATGGATGATGTTATAGGTTTTTTTCATTGCTTTGTAAATATGTTCTTCAGATTCACCATTTGGAGCCCAATAGAGAATTTCCAATTTATTCACTTCATTCGTTGCAAGTGATCTCCGTTCATAGCCAATTGCATTCGCATGTTTAAAGTCTTCCCTTTGATAAAACTTCAATCTTTTTTCAGTATCTGTATCTTCATAGTTCATTGGCTCAACTTCAAGGATAATTGGCTTTCCTTTTTTCTTTAACTTTTCTAAAAGCCTATGACCTAGTCCTTCACCTCTTGCTTTATTTGAGACAAAGATATAATCGATAAAGATAAATTCATTGAGTTCAGCGTACATCATCACATGGTTTTTTCCCTCGTCTTTATGATAAATATCAGCTTTTTCTATCAGTAGAGTTTCCATATGCTCTTTAGATTTCATTTCTTCAATGGGAAAATACTGATTTAACTTCTCATACCAATTCATTGATTTACTCCCTTTTGCTTTCAAATAACTACTCTTATATTTAGATATACCCTTTCTTTTTTACGTTAAACATGGATAATTTCGACAAAATCAACGATTCTTCCACTTTTTATAAAATCGGGCGTAAAACCCCTATCCCTTTAGGGTAGGGGATGTAAGCCTGCTTTTAACCTTGTTCTTGGATATATTTTTGAATCGTTTCTCTGCTAACGTTTCCAATGGAACAAGCGAAATATCCGTCACTCCAAAAAGTTCGTTCTTTCCAAAAATGTTTAACAAGATATTTTTCATGTTGTTTCCAAATGTGAAGCGTAGTCATTTGCTTGAGTAGTCTTACGATTTCAAGAATACTCATCTTAGGTTCATAGTGAATAAGTAAATGGATGTGATTTTTGTCTACTTCCATTTCAACGATCCTAAAATGATACCTATTAGCTATATCATGCATGAGTTGTTTTACATTATTTCCAAGTGGAATAAACAACTTCTTTCGATATTTACACACAAATATCAAGTGGCACATGAGTAAAAACTTAGAATGATTTTTGGTATGGTCATCCACGATTTTCTAGCACTCACTCTCTTCATCTTAGAAAACTTTGGAATCGGCTTTAAATCCACCTTATTGCCTTCCGTATCCATTAGAATGGCGTATCCTGTTGACATACGCCCCTTAATGAAATAGTCATTCCCTTTGTATTGAACCTTGTCAAACTTACGGAATCCAAAGAGTTTTCCTGTGGGCATCACTTGTTCACTACGAACACCTTTGGTTTGCTGATAATCACCATAAGAAACGCATTTTTTAAACAAGACATTGGACGTTTTAAAGGTCGGTTCTTTTCCTTGGGTTGTAATCGCAACGGCATCGAAGTAGTGTTCTTTCGGCAACCTCATAAGCTGACGGTGTTCTTTCGTTACGAATCCAAAGGTTTCTTCTGCATGGGTTCGCTTTAACAGTTGAATGCCAATACTGTTCATTTGCGTAGCATGATTGAGTTTCCCTTTTTTCTTGCCTTTCTTTTTAAGCGCAACTTCTCCACGATGGAGGGCGTCATGGCACGTTTTACAAAGAGTAAGTAAGTTATCTTCTTCATCAGAGCCATTTTCACTACGGAAAATAATGTGATGAACTTCTAATCGTTTGTCTTTTGTTTTTCCTTTGCAATGTTGGCAGCAATACCCATCTCTCGTTAATACATACGCTTTTGTATTGGCGTACCCGTAATTAATTCCCTTTTGATATAACCATTTGTTGGTTAAAACCGCTGGATTTTTTAAGGCATGAGGGTCAAACGTAGCGGTTTCTATAATCGTTTTTGAGATAGGAAGAACCGTTTGAACAAACTTCATTTCTCTTACATGAGCATGAATCTTACTCGTCATGGTAGGCGAGAAACGATCCTTTTTCATCGAGTTCTTGCGGTTTAGCCATCTCGCTTTGCGATAACGAGTTTCTATTTGAGCCATATAGACGATATTTCCTTTTTCACCAGAAACAGCAGATCCTACTTTCGCACTCCCACTATCTAACCCATGAGTCAACGACTGAACATATTCGGTTTCTGTCTTGTACAACAACTGAATCGTGAACGGTGTTCTTCCCTTGACTTTCGCTTTTCCTTGTTTGAGTAACAATCTAGCGATGACGGAAGAACAAGGCATCAGTGGTTTTCCATATACATTCAAAACGTAAACCATTTAAAACATCCTTTCAGATAAACTCTCTACCCAAAGGTAGGTTGTGCGTATCCTTGTGCTATTACCATACAAGGAATCCGACCTCACCTCGACAATGTTAAAAAGGCTTTTTACATCCATGTCACCGAGCCTTACCTCAGCCCTACTTAAACATGGATGACAGAGCAACGGTCTGGTGCGTCAACCAAAGGTGTCATGACCTCATTAACGTAGCTAGGATTTCTCCTAACTGAGTCTGGTAAACTCACCCTTGAAGGGACGAAGCTAAAAACCATGCAACTTCTTTTCAGAAGCCACGATGCCTTTAGGCTCGTGGTAGTTCACGTTACAAGTCATATTCAAAAAGCGTAAATGACCTTAATCACATCGATCAAAAAAAGCTAGTGTGGAGAGAGCATATATTTGCCTTATATTCTATCACAATTATAGAACGTTTGTTCTTAAAATGCAACCAAAACTGGAAGTCGAAGTACATATCTACAATACGAGAATTTCATCGTTTCTTTGACAAGAAAAAAGATTGCCCTAAACATAAGGCAATCTTTCACTTTAAGAATTCTGTTTTTTTAATTGTTCATATTCTGCTTGTGAACACATGACGAAGTGTCCTGGTGTCACTTCACGAAATTCAACTTCATCACCTGGTTTATAGTTATGCACGCTTGGATTATATGTTTTTCGAACGCGGGTACGTTCATAATCTGGATCCGGAAGTGGAATCGCAGATAAGAGGGATTGAGTATATGGATGCATCGGATTATTGTATAACTCATCTGCATCTGCAAGTTCAACCAATTTCCCAAAATACATTACCCCAATACGATCACTAATGTACTTAACCATCGATAAATCATGGGCGATAAATAAATAGGTTAGTCCCTTTTCCTTTTGCAACTTTTTCAATAAGTTGACCACCTGTGCTTGTATGGATACATCAAGTGCAGAAATCGGTTCATCGGCAATAATAAATTCAGGCTTAACAGCAAGAGCGCGAGCGATTCCGATACGTTGGCGTTGTCCACCGCTAAATTCATGCGGGTAACGATTCGCATGCTCTTTATTTAATCCAACTGTTTGAAGAAGTTCAACGACTCTGTTCATCCGATCAGTTTTTGATTTTGCAAGCCCGTGAATATCAATACCTTCAGCAATAATATCTGAAACCTTCATTCGTGGATTTAATGAAGCCTGTGGATCCTGAAAGATCATTTGCATTTTGCGATTGAATTCCTTTAGTTGTGCTTTCGATTTTTTGCCATGAACATCCGCTCCATCAAATAAAACTTCGCCATCTGTTGCATCATATAATCGAATAATCGTCCGACCAGTTGTTGATTTTCCGCATCCTGATTCACCAACTAATCCCAGCGTCTCACCTTTATAAATATCAAATGAGATATTATCAACCGCTTTGACTTCATTTGGTTTACCGACGTTAAAGTATTGTTTTAAATTTTTTATTTCGACTAGCTTTTCAGTTGTTGTCACCCTATTTCCCCTCCTTTATTCTAGGGAATTGACGCTGACGTCGTTTAACTGCAGCAGGTGGTTCAACCTTTGGTGCATCAGGATGTAGTAACCATGTTGCCGCGTAATGTGTATCAGACACTTTAAACATTGGCGGTTGCTCTTCTAAATCTATTTTCATCGCATATTCATTACGGGGCGCAAACGCATCACCCTTTGGTGGATTTAATAGATTTGGCGGTGTACCAGGAATTGCATACAATTCTTCTTCAACTGTATCAAGACTTGGCATTGAACTAATTAACCCCCATGTGTATGGATGTTGTGGATTGTAGAAAACCTCGTCTACTGTACCAATTTCAACGATTTTCCCACCGTACATGACAGCAACGCGATCCGCCACATTTGCTACAACACCTAAGTCATGGGTAATAAAGATAATCGATGTCTCAATCTTCTTTTGCAATTCCTTCATAAGTTCAAGAATTTGCGCTTGAATCGTTACATCCAATGCTGTTGTTGGCTCATCTGCAATTAACACTTTCGGATTACAAGCTAGTGCAATCGCGATAACAACCCGTTGTCTCATCCCACCTGAAAATTGATGTGGATATTGATTAAAACGGACTTCGGGCTGTGGAATACCGACTAGCTTTAAGATATCAATTGCACGTTCTTTTGCCGCTGCTTTACTCAATTTTTGATGCTTTACAATTGGTTCAATAATTTGCTTTCCTATTTTCATCGTTGGATTTAAAGATGTCATTGGATCTTGGAAGATCATCGAAATATCTTTCCCACGAATTTTTTGCATCGCTTTATCTGTAAGTTTCGTTAAATCTTTACCTTCAAAAAGAATTTCTCCATGCTTAATGTCAGAGTTCGATTCTGGGAGCAAGCGCATAATCGTTTTTGTCGTAACTGATTTTCCCGAACCAGATTCACCTACAATTGCCAAAGTCTCACCTTTTAGCAAATCAAAATTAACTCCTCGAATTGCCTGCACTTCCCCTGAAAATGTGTGGAATGAAATATGCAAGTCTTTCACTTCTAAGATTTTTTCCATTTAGATTCACCTACCTTTTTCTAGTCTCGCATTTTCGGATCTAATGCGTCACGAAGTCCATCTGCAATCATATTAAAGCAAACCATTATGACACTAATGGTAATCGCTGGAATAACCATTTGGTATGGGTATAATTGTAATACTTTAAAGCCATCATTAATTAATGTTCCTAAGGAAGCTAATGGTGGTTGTAGCCCTAAACCAATAAAGCTTAAAAATGCTTCAAAGAAAATTGCATTTGGGATCGTAAACATTGTATTTATGATAATAACACCAGCCAAGTTAGGAATTAGATGTTTCGAAATGATTTTTCCATTCGAAAGTCCCAACGTTCTGGCAGCTAAAACATATTCTTGATTTTTCAGCTTCATCACTTGAGCCCGAATAACCCGAGCCATTCCAACCCACCCTGTAATGGTCAGTGCGATTGTAATTGATAAAATACCTGGATTTAACACAATAATCATTAAAATAACAACCACCAGATTTGGAATTCCTACTAAAATTTCAGTGATCCGTTGCATAATATTATCTGTCTTCCCACCAACGAATCCAGAAACTGCCCCGTAAATAACACCGATTACCATGTCAATTACTGCAGCCAAAAGAGCAATATATAATGATACTTGTGTACCCATCCATAACCGTGTAAAAATGTCACGACCTAAATTATCAGTCCCTAACCAATAGTAATCATCAACATTCTTCTGTTCATACGCGTTGTATACATCACCATTTTTTCTTACTAAATCTCCGTCAAATGGCAACCAGCTAATATTTTCTAACACGGGTATTCTTGGTGGTAAATTATTATGTGGTAGATTTTGTTCGTCATACCCATATTTATTTAAATGTGGACCAATGAAAGCCATAATCGTTAATAAAACTAATACAACCAAGCTTACAATTGCTCCTTTATTTTTCCGCACTCGTAACCAAGCATCTTGCCAATAGTTTAAACTAGGTTTTGACATCTCTTCACTTTTTGTTGAATCGATCATCGCGGGCTCAAACATATCTTTTGATTTTTTTTCGATTGCCATTATTTTTTCCCTCCCGCTAAACGAATACGCGGATCAATGATTCCATATAGTAGATCTACAATTAAAATGACTGCAACAAATAATACCGCAAAAAGAATGGTTGTGCCCATGATAACAGGATAATCATTTACTTGAATTGATTTAACGAATTGCTCACCTAGACCCGGAATACCGAATATTTTCTCGATGACTAATGAACCTGTCATCAAACTTACAACAAGTGGTCCTAATACTGTAATAACTGGGATTAACGCATTTCGAAGTGCGTGCTTAAATGCTATTTCAAACCAACTTGCACCTTTTGCTTTTGCGAGTGTAATATAATCAGATTCTAACACCTCGACCATTTCAGTTCGTACAAACCTTGCTGCAGTCGCGATTGGGAACATCGCTAAAGCAATAGTAGGCAATATCGAATATTCAGGTCCCCGCCAAAACGCTACTGGAAACCAGCCTAATTTCACCGCAAAGTAATATTGCAATAGACCTGCAAATACGAAGGATGGTATTGATTTCCCAAGTACAGCAATAAATGTAGCCCCATAATCAACCCACGTATTCTGACGTAATGCTGCGATTACCCCCAAAATGATACCGAATAATGTACCAAAGAGAATCGCTTGGAATCCTAATACTGCTGATGGGCCAATGCTATCCATAAGAATCTTCGTAACACCTACATTATTGAATTGAAAGGATACTCCAAGGTCGCCTTTCAAAATATTTACCATATAGTTCATATATTGAACTGGTACTGGTTGATCTAATCCATACCTTTCCGTCATAATTGAAAGCTGTGTCTGCGACAATTTAGCAGCATTTGAAAAAGGTGTACCAGGGATTATTTTCATGAGAAAAAATGTAAAGGTCACAATTAGAAACAGAGTAATGATCATATAAAGTATTCGCCCGGCTAAGTATTTCACCATATGAACGCACCTCCTAATTTTTTAATTTTCTACAATATTCGACAATTCCCCAACAAGGGAAAAAGAGTATATTGACAAACAATATACTCTCTTTTCGCCCAAAACACTGTAAAAATTCAGTATAGGTTGTCTATACAAATTATTTTACAGATGTCCATTTAAAGCTGTACTCTGGTCCTACTAAATGGTAAGTAAAGTTTTCGACTCTCTCGCCAACTAAAACATTAGAAGAACGTTGATACATTGGCGCGATCGCAGCGTCTTCTTCAAGTAAAATTCTTTCTGCTTTTGCAAGAGCTTCATAACGCTCAACTGGTTTTTGCCCTAAAGTTGTTTGAGCGTCATTCACTAGTTGGTCATACTTTTCATTTGAGTAATCCATTTTATTGTTTCCGCCACCAGTTAACCATAGGTCTGAAAACGTCATTGGGTCTAGGTAGTCAGGACCCCAACCGGCCATTTGAATGTCAAAATCCTGAGAATTTTCACGATCTATACGGACACTAAATGGTACACTTTCAACTTTGATCGTTAAGCCCGGAAGATTTGTTTCTAATTGATTTTTAACGTATTCTGCAATTGTCTTAGCATTTTCAGTATCATCGCCTAAATATCTCAATTCAACTTTCTCAGTTCCTAAAGCTGCTAAGCCTTTTTCCCACGATTCTTTCGCTGCTTCTACATTGTAAGGTAATAATTCATTTCCGTTAATTTCGCGGAAATCCTTACCAGTTTCATCGTTTTTAGCAAAATCCTGTGGTACTGCATAGTTTGCTACAATTGATCCATTGTTCAACACACTATTCACGAAATCATCTTTGTTAACCGCTTGTGCAATAGCTTTACGAATATCTACATTTGCCAAAGCCTCGTTATCTTTTTGGTTCATTTTCAGCCAAAAAATAGTAGGTTCTAACCATTTAACTAATCTTTCATCACCTTCATATTGAGGAACAATGTCAGATGTAAGTTTAGGAGTTACATCAGCTTCTCCAGTTTCAAACGCATTAGCTGCTGCTTGTGCATCTTTTAATACATTCCATTGAACAGTTTCTAATTTAACTGCTTCTGCATCCCAATACTCTGCGTTCTTAGAGTATGTCCAAGATGACGCTGTACTTCCATCCCAGTTAGATAAAACGAATGGTCCGTTATAAATTAGATTTTCAGCCGTTTTCGCATAATTATCTCCTTGCTCTTCAACAAATTTTTGGTTTTGTGGATAGAACGTTGGGAATGACATTAATGATTTAAAAAATGGAATTGGTCTTTCTAATGTTACTTCAAGCGTTTTTTCATCAATTGCTTTTACACCTAAAGTGTTAAGATCGTACTCTTTTTTTGCTGCACCTGCTGCAGAAATTTCAGCAGCACCTTTAATTTTCCCATCCATCATATATGGGCCATATGGTGATGCATTCTCTGGATCAATTGCGCGTTGCCATGCAAAGACGAAATCGCTAGCTGTTACAGGGTCACCATTTGACCATTTTGCATCTCTTAATTTAAATGTATATACTGTACCGTCTTCACTAACTTCAGGCTCACCTTCAGCCATACCACCAACGACCTCTTGGTTTGAATCAAGACGATATAAACCTTCCATTACGTTATTCATCGTAGTGAAACTAACGGTATCTTGTGCCATAACAGTATCCATTGACGGAATTGCTTGTAATTCTAATGCTTTTAATTCTTGCGTAGCATTAGCACTTTCCTTATCAGCATCCTTACTAGTATCCTCACCACCACCACTACATGCAGCTAACAATACGCTCAGCACAAGTGATATAGCTATTAGTTGAAAAAATTTAGTTTTTTTCACTAGTAAACCTCCCCTTTTTTATGTAAGTTGTCCGTACAAGTTACATTATACAAGTATTCAAACAATTATGCATTTATTTTCTTAATAAAATTTACAGAAAGGCAATAATCTTAATGAATTTTTAACAAAAAATCCTCAAAAAGACCTAATTATCTTTGTGATTTTCCAACTAAATTCTTTATTTAACTAGATTGAAAACCGTTACAAATTTTATATTTCTCGATTTTATTCTTTTATGAATTATCTTTACAATCACATCCTGTATTTGTAAATTTACAGTCATGAAATATTACTAATATAACTTTTGCACATCTTTCTCTTCTCTCTTCTTTTGCTATAATAGGAATAACCGTCATTTGGAAGAGAGTGATTTAAGTTTGCCCTATAAAAAAACCTCTATACTATTTATTGTGTCATTATTCGCGACAATCTTACTTTCTTTTTTCATTTACAAAGAATTAACTTTATTACATTTTATAAACATCTCTTTTGTGATTTCAGGGACTTATATTTTCCTATCACTATTAACTATGACAATTAAAGGTGGATTCTTTGATGCCATCACCTATGGATTTCGAAGGGTTTTCGTTTCAAAGGGTAAAGCATTATCAAAAAATGAAGTTCATGAAATGACACCAGTCTCAGATTTAGTAGACTTTGATCATTCGCCAATGTTATATAGTGGTTTTCTCTTGATGGTCCTCATGGTCATTGCACTTTTCATTTACTATTTCTAGTATTTAAAGAAACAAACAATTTGCAAATTTTCATTTCTTTTTTTATAATAAATAAAAATAGTTGAGCGATGATAAAGAGTAGTACATATATGTTTCATTTATAGAGAGCCTGTGGTTGCTGTGAACAGGTAATGAACGATATGGAATGGACTTTAGAGCTTCTGCGCAGAATTTAGTACGTGCAGACGTGATCTTGCGTTAAAGATTGAAGTGATTTCTACATTTAGAAATAAGTAGGGTGGCACCGCGGTCCATCGTCCCTATCAATAGGGTACGAGTGGGCTTTTTTTATTTAAAAAGCGAAAGCGCCTTGTTCAGACCCGACTGGCATAAAACGCTTCATAATAGAAGGCGTTCTTTGCCTTTCTATTATGGAGTAGCTTATGATTTTTAAGGGGCTAGGCGCTGTAGCTAGACACGAACACTAATTCCAAAGTTTTTTCATCAAAGTCAGTAACTATTTAAATCTAGGAGGATTAGCATGAAAACAATTTTTTCAGGAATTCAACCAAGTGGATCAGTCACATTAGGAAATTATATTGGAGCAATGAAGCAATTTGTTGAGCTGCAAAACGAGTATAATTGTTATTATTGTATCGTAGATCAACATGCGATAACTGTTGCTCAAGATCGACTTGCATTACGAAAAAACATTAGAAGTCTTGCAGCACTTTATCTTGCAGTTGGATTAGATCCAAATAAGGCGACTCTTTTTATCCAATCAGAGGTTCCTGCTCATGCGCAAGCAGGTTGGATGCTGCAATGTGTAGCCTATATCGGTGAACTTGAGAGAATGACACAATTTAAAGATAAATCACAAGGAAAAGACGCTGTTTCAGCAGGATTACTTACATATCCTCCACTAATGGCTGCGGATATCCTACTATACAGTGCTGATCTAGTACCAGTTGGGGAAGATCAAAAACAACATTTAGAATTAACAAGGGATCTTGCTGAACGATTTAATAAAAAATATAATGATATTTTTACAATCCCTGAAGTCCGTATTCCTAAAGTAGGCGCACGGATTATGTCCCTAGCAGATCCTACGAAGAAAATGAGTAAGTCTGACGCAAACCCTAAAGCATTCATTACATTATTAGATGATCCAAAGCAAATTGAGAAAAAGATAAAAAGTGCTGTTACGGACTCTGATGGTATTGTGAAATTTGATAAAGAAAATAAGCCCGGTGTTTCTAACCTGTTGTCTATCTATTCCATTTTAAACAATGAATCGATCGAACAAATTGAAGCAAGATATGAAGGAAAAGGCTATGGTGAGTTTAAAACAGATGTAGCAGAGGTTGTTGTCAATGCTTTAGCACCAATTCAAGCAAAACATAAAGAACTGATGGAATCCGATACTTTAGATGAAATTTTAGACCAAGGTGCTGAAAAAGCAAATGCAGTTGCCCATAAGATGGTTAAAAAGATGGAAAATGCAATGGGACTTGGTCGGAAAAGAAAGTAAGAAAAGCGCAAGCGCCTTGATCAGCCTCGGGCAAATAAGACGCTTTTGAATAAGGCGTGCTTTGCCTTCTATTCAAAAGCGTCTTATGACCTCGAAGGGCTAGGCGCTGCAGCTAGACAATTCTCGAAGCCAAAACTTATAAATTCTGATATTATAAGAAAAACGGAATATCCTTATGTTAGCCAAGGCTTACATAAGGATATTCCGCTTTTATAATCATTTGACAGACTAGTTAACCTTTGATTCCTGTTCCATATTCCAGAGCTTTTCGAAAAAGGGTTGCCCCTTAATTAAATGTTCACATAATTGAATATGTTTCGGCGTCCATCCTTGCAATGTTTCTTGATAGAGCTTTTCCCACACTTCATCAAACTCTCGATCCTGAATGTTCACATACATAGTTGGATTCCATTCGGTATACCAATACTTTACTTCTGCAGCATTTTTCGTCGCTTGTAGTTGGTCAAGTGCCATAAACAATAGCTGCTTTAATTGGCGTTCTTTTCTAGTAAGACCACGCACGTGTTCTGGGGCTAATGATAAAATATGATATTCCCTATCTTCTGATTCATTTTTAATGAATTCAGTCGAATATTCTTCAGGCTCAATCTCTTTCACCATTTCAAAGACAAGCTGTTCTTGTCGTGGAATAATCCTACTTTTACGAATTGGTATTGTATAACCAATTGTATCGACAACGATGATCCCAGTCCCATCTGTTACGATAAAACAGTAATCCAATTGAATTCTTTCATGATTTTTTCTTATATAAGCTTTTTGAAAAATATCTTTTAATAGACCAGGTGGTAACTCCGATAAGCTATTTTCTATGTAGTTAAAGAGTAAGGAATTAACCTTTAAAAGGGGGACCTGATCTAGGAGTTCAACGCTATCATCCTTTCTCCATTCATGGAAATGACAGACGCTGTACCCATTCTCTTCACCTTCAAACCAATTTACCCAAACATCATGAAGAAATAACATTTTTTATCCCTCACTTCATCACCATTTGTCTAACAGTATAGGCAAAAAATAGAGAATTTATTCCAAACAATGTAGATATTCCATAGAATTATTTCACATAATCTTAACTTTTCCCACACTTATCACCATGCTACCATCAGCAGGGTCTTCTTTCCCCCTCACTGATGGTTAGTAAAGCTTATCTTCTCTATTAGTGGTCATTATTCTTTCATTTACTAACCTCTTAATTGCGAGGACTACTACCCGATAATGTGAAATAAGGTTTCTAAGAAAATACGCTTTCTTATTGTATAGAAAACTATAAAATTCTTGTACTGTGGATACGCGCACGACATCCAGCGCCTAGCCCCTCGGGGCTGATCAAGGCGCTTGCGCTTTTGTTATTGTAAGTCTTTAAAAAACTCTTCTGCTGGTAAACTTAATAACTCCTTCGTTTTTAGACCAGTTTTGTTCATATAGTCTTTTACGATATAATATCCAACTGCATACCCTACCATCTTCGGATAAAAACCAGTCCCAAACATCATTTGTGAAAATTTAGGATTTTCTCTCGTTACATCTTTTTGCGGATAGATGATTTTTTTGAGAAATCGTTCACATTGATCGTCTGAATAAAGTTTGGCCCAAGACGCAATATCATTTTCACTTAGCTTTTCACGGACGGCATTTTCGGCTAAACCTTCCATGATCACCGTATCAATGATTGTAAAATGCTTTTCTTGTTTTCTTACAGCAGCTAGTCGACAAACATGATGAAATTCATGAATGAATAATGACCTAATATCCCTTTTTTCTGTATCCAACGAAAGAAATAAGAACAATTTATTACGAAAAGCCAAACCTGATCTCCCTTTATATTCTATTTCTATTTTTCGATTATTTTCATCACTTGGAAGAATAAAGATTGAACTATTCGGTCCATTCCATTCTGTTTTCAGTTTTCTTTCTTCTTCTTTTATAAATGCAAGGAGTTTATCTTTTTCTGCTCTTTCAATCCATTTATCAGTTCGCTGATTGCTCTTATACATGCCAAATGATTGTAAGTATTTCCTAATATTTTGTTCGTTTATATTAGTAAAATACGGTCGCAGCTTTTTGCAAATTTCTATTTGATCGGATGATTCCTTTAACCATTTAACTGTATCGATTACGCTCACCTAACCACTCCTTCCCATGATATCCTATGAGTCAATAGATAGGAGTGTTCTTTTAGTAAAGAACAAAAGCGGAAGCGCCTTGATCAGCCTCGGGCAAATAAGACGATCAGGAATAGAAGGTGTTTTTTACCTTCAATTCCTGATTGGCTTAGACCCAAGAGGGACCGGACGCTTACGCTGGATGTCGTGCGCTTATCCACAGTTCAAAAATTTTATAGTTTCCTTAACGATTAAATAGGACCTGACTAATTGTCAGGTCCTTCACTATGATTATGCCTCGTATTTTTTAAAGATAATCGTTGCGTTATGTCCACCAAAGCCTAAAGAGTTACTTAATGCAACATTCACGTCTTGTTCTCTCGCCTCGTTAGGAACGTAGTCTAAATCACAATCTGGATCAGGTGTTTGTAAATTAATTGTCGGAGGAATGATACCTTCTTTAATCGCTAAAACGCTAAAGATTGCTTCTACTCCACCAGCGGCACCTAATAAATGACCAGTCATCGATTTTGTTGAGCTAATCGCTAGCTTCTTAGCATGCTCGCCAAACACTTCTTTAATTGCTAATGTTTCAAACTTATCATTGTAAGGAGTACTTGTTCCATGAGCATTGATATAATCAATATCAGTCACGTTCAGCCCGCTACCTTCAACAGCTTGCTTCATTGCTCTAGCTCCACCCTCACCATTTGGTGCAGGAGCAGTTATATGATACGCATCACCCGTTGCTGCATAACCAACGATTTCAGCATAAATTTTCGCACCACGAGCTAGTGCATGCTCTAATTCCTCTAGAACAATAATCCCCGCACCTTCTCCCATTACGAAACCATCACGACCTTGATCAAATGGACGGCTTGCTGTTGCAGGGTCTGGATTTGTCGATAAAGCTTTATTCGCAGAAAAACCAGCAAATGACATTTCTGTTAATGGTGCTTCTGTACCACCTGTTACCATCACATCTGCTTCACCACGTTCAATTACTCGATAAGCATCACCGATTGAATTCGTCCCTGTTGCACAAGCGGTAACTGTACATGAATTGAATCCTCTAGCACCTAAAGCAATTGATACTTGCCCAGTAGCCATATCAGGTATTAACATTGGGACGAAAAACGGACTTACTCGACGAGGCCCCTTTTCTAAAAGAATTCTATATTGTGTTTCAAATGTTTCCATACCACCGATTCCAGAACCAATCCAAACACCTACACGAGGAGCGTTATCATCCGTTATTTCTAAGTTCGCATCCTTCACTGCCATTAAAGAAGCAACGACCGCATATTGTGTGAAACGATCCATTTTCCTTGCATCTTTTTTATCCATGTATTGCTCGATATCAAAATCTTTTAATTCTGCAGCAACTTTAGCTGGAAAATCATCTGGGTTTACGCGCGTAATTGGCCCAACACCAGATACGCCATTTATTGCATTTTTCCAAGTTGTTTCTACATCATTTCCTATCGGAGATAATGCTCCTAGTCCCGTTACAACAACTCGCCTTTTTTCCATAAGTATTGCACCTCACCTTTTTAGATAATACATTCATTATTAGGGACGGATTGCAAAGTGTCCGTCACCATCTCTTATTATTGTTTATCCTATTCCATTATCATTGACATCTATTAAGTGCGTCTAATTAGCGACCCCAACGAAGTGCAATCGCACCCCAAGTTAATCCACCACCGAAACCTACCATAACGATCAAATCGCCATCTTTGATTTTGCCGGCCTCTAATTCTTCTACTAACGAAATCGGAATGGAAGCGGAAGACGTGTTTCCATATTTATGTACTGTTTTTGACATTTTTTCCACAGGTAGCTCTAAACGCTCTCTAGCCGCTTCCATGATTCGAATATTAGCCTGATGTGGAATTAAGAAATCAACATCTTCCTTCCCTAATCCAGCTTTTTCAAGAACATTTACACATGATTCACCCATTTGTCTAACTGCAAATTTGAATACTTCTCTACCATTCATGATAATATACTCATCTTGATAAAGGTGCTTACCACCCGTCCCATTTGCACCAAGTTCAAAGGAAATAATTCCTTTCCCTTCACTTACAGGTCCGATAACAGCAGCTCCTGCTCCGTCTCCAAACAACACCGCAGTATTGCGGTCTTTCCAATCTGTTATTTTAGAAAGTTTTTCAACTCCCACAACTAAAACATTCTTATATGCTCCAGTTTCAACAAACTGCTTAGCAGTAATCATACCGTACATGAATCCAGCACATGCCGCACTAACATCCATTGCTGCTGCTTTTGTAGCGCCTAATTTATCTTGAAGCATACAAGCGACAGAAGGAAATGGCTGGTCAGGTGTAACTGTTGCAACTAAAATTAAATCTATATCCTCAGCTGCAATTCCTGCATCTGCAATCGCCTTTTCAGCAGCAAAAAATGCCATATCAGACGTATCGATTGAATCATCCGCAATTCGACGTTCTTCTATACCAGTTCTAGTGCGAATCCATTCATCCGATGTATCCACCATTTTTTCTAAATCTGCATTTGTTACGATTTTCTCAGGTGTATACCGTCCAATACCAATTATCCCTGCATTCATATTTGCAACCCCTTTATATTAGTTAGGTATTTTATTTATCCCACATTAATTGATTGTAATACCTTGACTGTTGGAAATTTGAATCCCTTATATCAATTCTTATGACTTGGTACTAATTTTATCTTATAACCTTTTTTTTTTCAATATTAATGTTTTAGTACAGCTGACTAGAACCCGTAACATACGGTGACATAAACTACTAGTAAAACCAAAAGATATGAATTGATTATCATTACTCATGGAGGTGACAACGTGGAATTTGAAGATGAACATAAAGAAATACCAAAGATGGATCATGATAAAAACGATGATATTGCTCAAAAAGAAAAGGCACAAACACCGCCTGTTGACCGATTTACAGAGTTTATGTTCGGAACTAGATCTTCTGAAAGAAACAATGATCAACAACAAACGAACACCGAAATAGATGATGTGAATTATTTTACCTTACTTGAGCAAATTGATGATATTATGGTATCACTTAAGGATCTAAAACCGATGCTAGAGCAACTTTCTCCACTTATGGATTATATTAAAAAGAAAATATAAAAAGCTGCCAAAAACGGCAGCTTTTTAATCATTTCACGTTATTGTGAATCTTTCTTTCCTAGTTCGTAAGCTTCACCCATTACTTTTGTAAAAAGTTCCAACATAGGTTGAAGTGTTTCCATTGATAATTCAATACCAGTTCCCTCAAGTTTTTCTTTCGCTTCTGGTAAATACTTCATAGCAATTTGCATAAATTCCATCACTTTTGGATGTTGTTCCATATTACCCACTCCATATCATTATTCTTATGTTTTTATCATATAATGCCACGGTGAATTTGTATAGAAAAAGCCAAAAATTTAATTACATTTGATTTGGAAGTATTCCACTTTTTTTATATTCCTTGATGTATTTTTCAAGTTTTACTTGAAAAGATTCATCGACAAGAGGGCTAAATTGCCCCATTGTAATTACTCCGTCCTCAAAATCAAAATTTAATTCTCCGCTTTTAAGCTCACCTTTATTATAAGCTTTTGCAACGACCTCATATAAGGTGTCTACATGCTGGACAGTACTGGTTAACACAGTTCCTTTTCCTAGATCAGATTGATCAATAGCAAAACCAATTGCAAACAGACCTTCTTCTTTTAGCCTATCAATAGCTGGGACATTATATCCATCTCCTGCAACATACACGATGTCAACACCTGAATCAATCATTTCATTTAAAAGAGGTAAAGCAACTGAGGTGTCATTCCAATCTTGAACGTAGCTGATTTCAACGTGAACATTTTCGTTTTGAAAATAGGCCCCTTCAAAAAAGCCATCTATTTCAGGTTGCCACTCAAAAGCTGCCAACACACCAACTTTTTTGGTTTTTGTCATTTCACCTGCAACCATTCCGCCAAAAAACCCCATAGCATGCGATTCAAAATTTAAACTAGTAACATTATCACCAGTTACATTTTGATTAAAAAGAACAAAGTGAATATCTGGATAATCCTCACTCATAGAATTAAAAAAACTACCATATTCGCTACCATATCCAAAAATCAGGTTGACCTCATTTTGGTGAAATTCATCTATTGCTGCGCGAACTTCACTTTCCTCGTTCATACCTTCTTTATAAAACACATCAACCCCTAATTCAGATTGAATTTTCAGAAGGCCTTCATACCCCCTTATCCCCAAAACTTTATCGTCAATTGTTTCAGGAACTAACAAACCAACCTTCTGAAGCTGACCAGATACTGTAGGTTGTCCACAACCGAAAAGCGAAAAAAGAATAATAAGGATAAGTGCGAGCTTTTTGTACATGGGCAACCCCTCCTCGTTTTCTAATTTATCTTATTTTAAACAGACAGTAAAATCCCAACCTTAGAAATTCAAAAGAAAGAACAAAAGCGCAAGCACCTTGATCAGCCTCGAGCAATAAGACGCTCTTGATATAGAAGGTGTTTTTCACCTTTAATTCAAGAGGGGCTGTAGACCCAAGAGGCAGTCAAGAACGCGACGTCCTGTCGCATTGACTGCACTTGCACGTCCTGTGCTTCGGGGCCGAACGCTTGCGCTAGATGTCGTGCGCTTATCCAGAGTACAAGAATTTTATAGTTTCCTAAACGCCAAGAATTTCGGTGTGGATTACTGTCCGTAAAGATTAAGGTAAGCCTCGCTTTATTGTACTTATCCTTTATATTTTAGCCTTTCTCTCTTCGATTGTACAAGCACTAACTATTTTAGGGGTTAAGAATCTCTTTATATTTTTCGATAAATGCTACTTGTTCTTTCAGCCCCTTCTCTAAACTAGTTGGTACTTTTATGACATATTTTTCATTTCGATCCTTTTGGGAGTCATCCGTTTTCATTTGTACCCCAAGTGACATTGGATACTCATCTTCTTTTTCTAGATCCGGCAAAAAAGAATACGTATTTCCTACTTCAAGATGCTCCAACAAATCATATACAGCGTTAACGGCATCCTCAATAAATAATAAAGGCTCATCAACAACTAGCACATCTTTGTGGCACCTTATGTAACTTGTTAAAAATTGAGGTATGCTTTCTGTTGGAGGTTGAAATGGACCAAACAATAAAGGAAGCTGAAGTGTCGTACACGATTCCAAATTATCTCTCAAATAATCTTCACAAAATTTACTATGCTCTTTTCTCAAACGTTCTTCAGCATTATTTCTTGAAGTAATGAAATAATACGGAACATTTATTTCATTTGCGAGCTCAACAGATTTTATTAGATTTTGTCGATCTTGCTCTAGTAACGATGCCTCAACACCATCATCACAACAATGAATGATCATATCGGTCATATCATCATTACCCGTTCGCTCATAACCGTTCATTGTTTGTAGTAAAGCATTTCTTCCAACCGATAATAAACGTTCATCCAACATCAGTTTATTGATTGGGTTCCTTGGTTTTAAAAGAATTCCATTCACTTCAACGCTTTCACTAATTAACCGTTCACAAAGGCCAAAACCAAAATATGAGTGGGCTCCAAAGACAATAACTCGTTTAAGCATTTTTTTCCTCCTCATACGCAGTTATTGTATCGTATGCAACCAGAGATAGAATTAGTCTCTATTTGGAAAAGCTCATGAGGTTTCGTCTTTCTTTGAGAGATAAGGTGTATTTGTCTGATGTGGGAATCAAACTACTTTTCATCCGTTCTTTTTGTTGGGGATTGAACCAGTTCCCCTGAGAATTGAACCACTTTGTACTGTGATTGAACCACTTTTAAAGTTTATTGAACCACTCTACTTTTCCCACTATCCTTTTATTTCGGATTGAGCCATTTCTCTTGAGCATCAAAAAAACACCAATAATTAGAAGTGTTTTCAGCCTCCATTTATTGGTGTATTAACTTGCCATCACTATAAAACCTTCTCGTTCTCTTTAAAAAACTTTATAATCGATTGGTTAGTTCGATAAGGATTGTCACCTAGATGGTAGATGAGCTTGATCGGGCTTCCCATATTTTTTCTTAGCTCTTCATACTTTTTACTATGGTGCTGCGGCGGATATGTGCTGCCATTCATTCGTTGCCAAATACGTACTGGTTTTTGAAAAGTCGAGCCGTTCATCATTGGCATGTTTATTTTTTTTACCATCTTCTCATCGACACCGTATGCTGTAGAGATTTCTTTTACTAATCGCATATAAAAGAACTTATGCTCTTTTTCGTTTTCGAGATGGGCTTGGAGGTCAAGGCAAGGATTCAACATAGCCACAGAGCGTATTTTATCTGGGATCGCCTCCATTAATTGTAATGCAGTTAGTCCTCCCATTCCATCCGTCAACAGGTGAATATGTTGATTTAATATTTCCCTTTTCATGATTAGATGATAAAGTTGCTTAGCCATTGTTACTGCTCGCGGACTTCCCCAATTATTTCCGAATAAATTAGAATGAAAAAGTGTGTACCCCTCATTCATTAAATCTGAAATGAGTTGATTTCTCCCATAATGTTGATGCCAAAGACTGGAGCTTTCATCCACAAAATCTGATCGATCGCCTAATATTAATATTCCAAACCCATTTGGCCTTGTAGGTAAATGGATAACATTCCATTCCGTTTCAAGCTTAAAAAAGCGCTCCGTAATTTGCATCTCTTGCCCACCCCCTTTCTTTCATTCTCTTAATTCCTCAATAAAAATTGTGTGTGAAAACATCATATTCCGGTTTCTTTCTTATAATGTATGTATAAGGTTTTAAAAAGAATGGGACACTGTCACAATTATGATAAATTTGGTCATTACATTTAAAAGATTGTTTAGTAAGCAAGTTTTTCAGCATTCTAGGGTTATCTTCCTGTAAGAGGATTTGTACTCAGTATTCGTACAGCCTAAATGATTGTAACTATATATTACTTCTTACATATAAAAAGGTTCTTTTATATTTCAATTAACTTGTGTTAATATATATAGTAAGAATTCGTCTGGAAATTGAGGTGAAGACAGTGCGTTTCTTTTTGACATTTTTTTGGACTTTATTATTAATAAATATGACTTCATATGTTGTTAATTCGATGACAGGTGGTCACTATGACTTTGCATCTGCATCAATTTTGTCTGTCATTGCAACCCTAGTCATCTTTCTGATTGCTAAAGTGATCCCGATTGAGACAGCAGCAGAACCTGAGCATCATTAATCAATAAAGTTCTTCTTACAAACAAAAGCCCTACTTTTTAGTAGGGTTTTTGTTTGTTTATGGTTTCCGTTTATATGTCCAATGGCGATTTTGATTAGCCGTTTCAGGAAAGCGATCGCCTGCTTTTAATCTGATTTGACCGGGATTTTTCACATTATCCCCTGTTTCACCTATTTCTACGTAGATTCCATTATTAGGTGCTTTTTGACCTGATCTAAAACGATGTTGTTGGCCCATTCATACTCCTCCTCTCTTACTTACCGATAGTATCTCCAGACAGTTTTTTTTCATAAGCACACTTAGAGTTCTACATGAAAATGGTAGATGGACTTTTAAAGTTGCGACTAAAGATAAGAGCAACAATTAATCCGGGTTTAACTATTTAGGCAAACTGGAACAAAAGCGCAAGCGCCTTGATCAGCCTAAGGCAGGCATAAGACGCACATGAATAGAAGGTGTACTTTACCTTCAATTCATGTGTGGCTAGACCTTAGAGGGGCCGGACGCTTACGCTGGATGTCGTGCGCTTATCCACAGTACAAGAATTTTATAGTTTCCAAAACGATAAAAAGGGTCTGACTTTATTCCATGTCAGACCCTTTTATAAAGCGAGACTACTCTTTATTTTCATGCAGGTAAATAGCAAAAAATGTGTTATGCAAGTAATTCCTTAAGCAATGCTTTTTGTACATGAAGGCGATTTTCTGCTTGCTCAAATACCGCTGAATGTTCCCCATCGATGATCGATGCCGTAACTTCTTCTTCACGATGTGCAGGTAAACAATGAAGGAAATGATAATCTTCCTTGGCATGTTTGACTAACTCATCATTTACTTGGAAGTCTTTAAATGCGACTAAACGTTCCTTTTGTTCACTTTCTTGACCCATACTCGCCCAAACGTCTGTGTAGATGATATCAGCATCTTTCACCGCTTCGACTGGATCATACGTAACAGTAATTTTCGCACCGGTCTCCTCGGCAATCTTTTGTGCCTTTTCAACAACGGATTGATTTGGCTCATAGCCTTTTGGACAGCCTATTGAAAAGTCCATCCCAACTTTAGCAGCTGCAATCATAAGTGAATGTGCAACATTGTTACCATCACCTAAATAAGCTGTTTTCACTCCAACGAACTTTTCTTTTAAACGGTAGATTGTTTTTAAATCAGCAAGTGCTTGGCATGGATGGAATAAATCGGTTAAACCGTTTATTACTGGAATGCTAGCATGCTTTGCTAATTCTTCAATTTTATCATGACCAAACGTACGAATCATAATGGCATCAACATACCCAGACAATACCTTTGCTGTATCAGATACCGGCTCACCTCTACCTAATTGGATATCTTGGGTACTTAAAAATAATGCATGACCACCTAATTGAAGCATACCGGTTTCAAAGGACACACGAGTTCTAGTTGATGATTTTTCAAAAATCATTGCTAATGTTTTCCCCTGCAACACAGGCTGAAGTGGATTCTCTTCTAACTTAAAAGCTTCGTCAATTAAGTGAAGAATTTCTTCTTTACTATAATCGAGTAGTGTTAAAAAGTCTCTTTTTTCTACTACCTTTTTTGGTTTTAGATTCACCGTGCTCATTACTTAATCACTTCCCTTTTTAATATTTTTATTACTTCTTACAAAATAGAAAGCACCATATAATGCTTTATTTTGTCTTCTTTTTTGTTGGTAGAGTTAAATTGCCATACTCCGTTTTGTTAATTTCTGGATTGATAATGCATCCTCATCTACAGCAGTAATCGCCTGCAAACATGCATAAAATGTGGCAAGGTTCGTGAACAACATCATCCCTTTTTCTAAGGCTAATTGACGATCCAGTTTGGCATCATCACCTTCTATTAGTGAGACAAAGATGCCCTTCTCGCCTTCAACCCATGAAGAATAATGATTTGTCATGACTTGAAGACCAGCCTTCTTCGCTGCTTCAATCGCTTCTTCATTTATTTCATCAAAATAGACACTTGTTACATTTTGTAAATCTTTATAAAAGATCTTACGGTACACACTATGAATATTTTGTCCAACACACATACCTTCACCTGTTGCCTTCATTTCTGGTCCCAATGTAATATCGACATCATGAAGTGCGTGGCTAGAAAATACTGGGTATTTCACAGCAACCCAATCATCAATTTCAACATGTTGAAGTTGTAGATCACCTATTGTTTTACCACATAGTAAGTAGGTTGCGTGCTTAATAATAGGAATACCTGTTACCTTACTGATAATTGGTGCCGTTCTACTAGCCCGTGGATTTACTTCAAGAATGTAGATTTGATCTCCATTTACTAAAAATTGAATATTCATGATTCCACGATAATTTAGTTTTTTCACTAATCCAGCCGCATATTCAGCAATTATTTGTTTATTTTTTTCTGTTAAGCTTTGAGAAGGTAGAATGGCTAAACTATCACCAGAGTGAACACCTGCTGGTTCAACATGCTCAATATAAGTCGGAATAAATGCCTCTTTTCCATCAGAAATGAGATCAATTTCACCTTCTACACCTTGTACAAATTGATCAATTAAGATTGGATAAATCATATTTGTACTTTCAGTTAGCAACGAGGCTAACATGTCTTCATTATGAACGACGACCATTCCTTTACCACCGATAACATAAGATGGTCTTAGTAAGATCGGATAGCCAATTTCATTTGCACCCTTTATTGCTTCATCTGCATTGTTTGCTGTTAATCCCACTGCGTGTGGAATCGCAAGCTCATCTAATAATTGATAGAATTTATCACGGTCCTCTAGCCAATCAAGTGTGTCTGTATCTGTTCCTAACAACGTAACACCTGCAGCTTCTAATTGTTCAGCAAGATTGATTGCTGTCTGACCACCATACTGGACAATCACAGAATCGATTTTTTCTGATTCAACAACATTAAGGACGTGTTCTAGGGTAATTGGTTCAAAATAAAGACGATCGGCTGTTTCAAAATCTGTACTTACTGTTTCTGGATTATTATTAATCATAATTGCTTCGTAACCCAGTTGCTTCAATGCTTTGATACCGTGAACAGCACTATAATCAAATTCGATTCCTTGACCGATCCGAATAGGTCCAGAACCGATAATTAAGACCTTTTTCTTATCTGATAATTCAGGTTGTTCATTTTCTCCGAAATACGTTGAGTAAAAATAATTTGTCCGTGCTTCAAATTCCGCTGCACACGTATCAACATACTTATAAGCTGCTTTCACGCCTACTTCAAGACGATGATTTCTTATATCTGCTTCTGGTACTTGAAGCAATGCGGCTATTGTTCGATCTGAGAAACCTTTTTCTTTCACTTTCGCCATCAAATCAGCATCAAATGTTTCAACGGTTTGCTTTTTCAATTGCTGTTCAAGATCAACAATCTTTTTAAAGCATGCTAGGAAATAAAGATCCATTTCGGTCATACGATGGATTTCTTCAATCGCCATTCCTCTTCTAATAAGTTCCATAACTATAAAGAAGCGACGGTCATCTACTATCAACATTTGTTCTACAAGCTGGTCTGTCGATAAGACTTCAAGCTCTGGTAAATACGTCCCAATATTATCAAGCTCCAAGGAATCACATGCTTTTTGGAGAGCAGCTTCTAGGTTACGTTCAATCGCCATTACTTCCCCAGTTGCTTTCATTTTCGTTCCTAATTTCCGATCTGCTTTATTAAACTTATCAAATGGCCATCTAGGAAATTTTACAACTACATAGTCAAGTGCAGGCTCAAAGCTCGCATAGGTGCTCATTGTTAGTGGATTTTTTAATTCCTCTAAACTATATCCAACAGCAAGTTTTGCCGCGATTTTTGCAATTGGGTAACCTGTAGCCTTTGATGCTAGGGCAGATGATCTGCTGACCCGTGGATTTACTTCAATTATATAGTATTGCTTACTTTTTGGATCCAAAGCTAATTGAATGTTACATCCACCGACCACACCAAGTGCTGAAACGATCTTCACAGCAGCAGTTCTTAGCATATGATAATCTTGATCTGTTAACGTTTGGGATGGGGCAACGACTATTGAGTCACCTGTGTGAACACCAACCGGATCAATGTTTTCCATATTACAAACTGAAATACATGTTCCTTTATGATCCCGAATCATCTCGTATTCAATTTCTTTAAACCCTGCAATACTTTTTTCCACTAAGCATTGAGTTATTGGACTTGCTTGCAGGCCACTTTTTACAATCTTTTTATATTCTTCTATTGTATTGGCAATTCCTCCGCCTTTACCACCAAGCGTATAAGCTGGACGAATGATGATCGGAAAACCAATTTGATGTGAAAATTCAATCGCTTCTTCTACTGTAGTCACAATTGCACTTTCCGGAATTGGTTGATTTAAATCATACATAAGTTGGCGAAACTCGTTACGATCCTCACCTTTTCGAATCGATTCAATCGATGTACCTAGCAGTTGAACACCATATTCCTCCAACACTCCTGCTTCATGAAGTTCCATCGCTAAGTTTAGTCCTGTTTGACCACCTAATGAAGCAAGTAAACCATCAGGTTGTTCCTTTTCAATGATTTTCGTTACACTTTCAACGGTTAACGGTTCAAAGTAGAGAACATCTGAATACTCTTCATCTGTCATGATTGTAGCTGGGTTGTTGTTCACTAAAACAACTGTGTAACCCTCTTCCTTCAGAGCTAAGCACCCTTGTGTACCAGCATAATCGAATTCTGCAGCCTGACCGATAATAATTGGACCAGAACCAATTACGACGATTTTCTTGATTGATTGGTTTTTAGGCATAAAGTATATCTCCTTTTGCAACCGCGACTAAATCTAAAAATTCATCAAAAATCCATTCACTATCTGTAGGTCCTGGATGTGCCTCGGGATGAAATTGTGCTGTTAAAATTGGTAATGTAGCATGTGATAACCCTTCAATTGAATCATCATTTATGTTATAAAAACGAGTAATTAAATCCGTTTGTTTCAAGCTTTCTCCAATTACAACGTAACTATGATTTTGCGATGTCATAAATACTTTTTTGGTTTTCGTATCTAATACAGGCTGATTAGCACCTCTATGTCCGAACAAGAGTTTTTTCGTTTTTGCCCCAAAAGATAACGAGATTAATTGGTGGCCTAAACAAATCCCTAATGTTGGATAGGATGAAACAATTTGTTTTATTTGCGAAAAATAGCTTTTTAACATCTCTGGATTTCCTGGACCATTTGATAAAACGACACCATCTGGATCTAATTCAACGACTTTATTCATCATTGATAAAGGAATTGTCGTTACTTTACACCCTCTATTAACCAATGAAGTAAGGATTGATTTCTTATAGCCAAAATCAATTAAGACGATATGCTTTTCCCCTTCTCCATACGTTTCAATCGAAGAAGAGGTGACTTCGAAAACGCCATCTTCGTAAATTGTACTTGGCTGTTCTTCTTTCTTAATTTCTTTGGAAATCGTTGCAGCCATCGAACCTTGATGACGAATCTTTTTCACAACAGAACGTGTATCGATATGGTGGATAATTGGAATATTCCACTTTTGTAAATACTCTTTTAAGCTGTGCTTCGCCTCATAATGAGAATATTGATCTGTGCACTCATACATAACAACAGCTTTTACATGCGGCTGCAAACTTTCAACATCGTTTGAGTTGATGCCATAATTCCCGATCAGTGGATAAGTAAATACAACAATTTGATTTTTAAATGAAGGATCTGTTAACACTTCCTGATACCCTGTCATCCCTGTAAAAAATACAATTTCTCCGCTGATGTCTTGTGAAGATCCATGTTCAATCTCTCCCGTATAAACTGAACCATCCTCTAAATGGAGATAACCTTTCATTTGTTCACACCTCTTTTGTCTCAAAATGATCCTTCTATTTGCATGAACTTATGTCCATGCAGATTATCGATTTTTTCTATTCTTTTTATAATTGGATAATTATTAAATAATAAGTATTTTTATTCAAAATCGTGTAAAAAAAATGCTCATTTTACTGAGCGCTAGCCGTTTCTTTTGCTGTAGAAAATAGTTTATCAATGATTCCAACCGCTATATCGATTTCTTCATAGGAAACGTTTAGTGGTGGAAGAAGTCTAATAACATTTGGTCCAGCCGATAAAACGAGTAGTTGCTGTTCTCTTAATTGATCAATCAACATACCAACTTGTTCCTTACATTCGATACCAATCAATAAGCCCTTTCCACGAATTCCATTAACAAGTGGATGATTTCCTATTTTTTGAACTAACTTATCAACTAAATAGCTACTTTTTTCTTCAACTTCTTTTAGAAAATCATCATTTAGGATTTTCTTCATTGTTGCCTTCGCTGCAGCCATTGCTATTGGATTTCCTCCAAAAGTTGAACCATGGCTTCCAGGCTGAAACGTTTCAATTAATGGTGCTTTCCCAATCATTGCGCCAACTGGAAGCCCACTCCCTAATCCTTTAGCAGAAGTAACGATATCTGGTGATAGTCCATAATGCTGGTATCCAAATGGTTTACCTGTTCGACCAATACCTGTTTGAACCTCATCGATAATTAATAATGCACCAATTCGCTTACATGTTTCATTTACCTTGTCGATAAATTCTTGCTCTGCCGGGATAACTCCGCCTTCTCCTTGCACGACTTCAAGCATAATTGCAGCTACATCATCCTCTAGCACATCTAAAGCAGCTACATCATTGTATGGGAGATACGTAAATGTTTCGAGTAGAGGTCCAAATCCTTGTTGTATTTTTTCTTGACCAGTTGCTGACATTGTTGCAAATGTTCGTCCATGGAAGGATTGCAGGAAAGTGACAATTTTTGTTTTGCCCGTATGCTTTCTCGCTAACTTAATTGCCGCTTCATTCGCCTCAGCTCCACTGTTACAAAAGAATACAGCCTCTCCATCACTATTCTCAACTAAGAGCTTGGCAACATCCTCTTGAATCGGTTGCTGAAAAAGATTTGACGTATGCCAATATTTTGTTAGTTGCTCTCCGACTGCCTGCATCACATCATCATCTGCATGACCTAAATTACAAACCGCAATCCCTGTGACAAAATCCAAATACTTTTTATCATTTTCATCAGTAAGCCACGAGCCTTTTGCTTCTTTCACTGTAACATCCCATCTTGCATAAGTAGGAAATAAATAACTCACGTTGACGATACCTCCTGTTCTCTAACAATTTTCGTTCCTTTAAAATCATCATTTTCAATAAATGCCTGTTGACCACTTACGATCATGACTTCTTTTAATGTATCTGAAAGAGTTGTCATCGCAGATTGCACTTTTGGAATCATGCCACCTGTAATAACCTCGTCTTCAATGTATGATTGTATTTTAGAAGGAGTAATTTCCTTGATTAATTGTTTCGATTCATCAAGAATACCCGGTACATCTGTTACAAATAGTAGCTTCTGGGCACCAACTGCCTGTGCGATTGCAGCAGCAGCTAAATCAGCATTAACATTTAGAGTATCATGTGTCACAGTACGTGCTAGCGGCGCAACCACAGGTATATACCCATTTTCCATGAGTAGTGATACAACGGATCTGTTAACAGACGTTACTTTACCAACTAATCCAAGATTTTCTTTATCTAAAAATTCAGCTTGTAACATTTCACCGTCACTACCCGATATCCCAATTGAATTGAGTCCTTTTTGTTGTAAAAGGTTTGTTAGATGCTTGTTTATTTTTCCTGCTAAGACCATTTCAGCTATCTCTAACACAGCTTCTGTTGTTTTTCGTTGTCCCTTTACGAACTCTGTCTCAATATTTAAAGCTTTTAGCATGTTTGTTATATCTGGACCACCACCATGAACGATCATGACCTTCCAATTATTCTCAATCAGTGCATTCAAGCTTTGAAAAAATGAGTCTGACAATTGGTGAACTGTACTTCCGCCACATTTTAATACGACTGTTTTTGACATATCCTTCTCCTTATGTTCGGTAACTTGCGTTAATTTTTACGTAATCATAGGTTAAATCACAGCCCCATGCCTTACCTGCTTCATCTCCAACACCAAGGTTAACCGCAATTTTCACTTGGTCTCTTTTTAAATACTCACTTGCTTTTTCCTCTGAAAAAGGTTGAGGGCTATTATTTGTAAACAAGCAAAGATCTTCAAGGTATATGTCAATCTTTTCTGGCTCTACTGAAGCTTCACTATACCCGACGGCACAAATAATTCTTCCCCAGTTTGCATCAGCTCCATAAACAGCTGTTTTTACTAAACTTGAGCCAACGATCTTCTTCGCAACAACATTTGCTTCTTGTTTTGTTCTTGCTCCAGTTATTTCTACTTCAATTAGTTTTGTTGCCCCTTCGCCATCTTTGGCAATTTGTTTTGCAAGTTCTTCGCTTACCATCTGAAAAGCTGTTTTAAACTCATTCCACTGTGGATGTTTTTCATTTAATTGTTCGTTCTCAGCTTGACCATTAGCAAGCACAAGCACCATATCATTCGTCGATGTATCACCATCAACTGTTATTTGATTAAATGTTTTATCCGTGACTTCTTTTAACACAGATTGAAGGGATTCAGAATCAATGTTCGCATCAGTTGTCATAAAGCCAAGCATTGTTGCCATATTTGGATGAATCATCCCAGACCCTTTTGCAGCCCCACCGATCGTGACTTTTTTTCCATCAATCACAACTTCGTAGCATGATGTTTTCATCACTAAATCCGTTGTTAAAATTGCTTGTTGGAATTCGACTGCAGCCTTCTCGGTTGCTTGAGGTTTTAATTGGTCAATCCCTTGACGAATTTTATCCATTTTTAAAAATTCACCGATGACTCCAGTTGAAGCAACTGCTACGTAGTGATTTTCAATATTAAACAACTTTGCAGTACGTTCTCTCATCTCGTATGCATCTTGAAGCCCTTGCTCTCCAGTACACGCATTTGCATTGGCACTGTTTACCACGATTGCCTGCAAGCGCCCTTCTTTTGCAACACTTTCTTGCGTTACTTTTAATGGTGCTGCTTGAAAGTGACTTTGTGTATAAACTGCTGCACAATTTGCAGGTACTTCACTATAAATCACACCTACATCATTTCTGGCATACCTTAAACCAGCGTGAACACCATCGCTTGAAAATCCTTTTGGTGTAACGATTGATCCATCATCAATTTTTGTTATTGCAGCTGTTTCCTTTGTTTCTAACACTGCGTTTTCCTCCCTAGCTGTCATTATGGATAAATAGGTGCGAAATACAATCCAGTCTTTTCTTCGAAACCATTCATAAGATTAAAGTTTTGAACCGCTTGACCTGCAGCACCCTTTACTAGATTGTCTATCACCGCTACTATCGTTATTCTTCCCGTACGTTCATCAACTTTTACACCGATATCACAAAAGTTAGAACCATATACTTCCTTTGTTGATGGAAATTCATTTTGCTTCCGAATTCGAACAAATGGTGAATTTGCATAATAATCTTTATATAAATCTAGTATTTCTTCTGTTGAATACGTATCTGTCAAACTTGCATAAATAGTGGCCATAATCCCACGAGTCATTGGCACTAAGTGTGTGTTAAAGGAAATACAAGTGATTGCTTCATTTAACGAGCGAAGCGCTTGTTCAATTTCCGGTATATGCTGGTGCTCGTGAACTTTATATATTTTTATATTTTCGTTTGTTTCTGAAAAATGTGTTGCTTGTGATGCATTTCGACCTGCACCTGAAACTCCTGTTTTAGCATCAACAATAATTGACTGTTCATGAACAAATTTCTTCTCAACAACTGGTGCTAATCCTAAAATCGTTGCAGTTGGAAAACATCCTGGATTCGCAAGTAAATTCGTCTTTGTAATTTCTGCTTTATTTAATTCAGAAAGACCGTATACAGCTTTTTCAAGGACATCTTCATCTACACACGGGCGTTTATACCATTCTTCATACTCACCTTTATTTTTTAACCTTAAATCCCCTGATAAATCGATGATCTTCACATCTGAGTCAAGAAATTGAGGTGATAAAATTCTTGAAACACCAGGAGGGGTCGCAAGAAATAGAACCGACACATTCTTTTTTATTTCTTCCACATCAATCTTATTTAATGTGTGAGTACTTAGATCAGATAAGTGTGGAAAAGAATTACTATATGGAACATCCATTTCTGAAGATGAATACATTATACATTCATCAACATGTGGATGATTTGATAATATACGATATAATTCGACTCCACCATAACCAGTGGCCCCGACAATTCCGACTTTCATCAAAACACCTTCTCTTGTTAAGTTCGTTTTCTAAATTATTTCTCAATTATAAATATGTATAAAAATAAAATCAAGTGTATAAATAATATTTTTATGAATTTTTCAATAAATCCCTTTAGGAATAAGGAAAATGAATCTTAAAACTTCCCTCTACAATAATTAATATATATACAGAAGCTTGCATAAAAGAATGCGAATGGTGAATAAATTATTTAGGAAAGACGTATGAAGCTTTTGGACGTAAGATTTTTTGTTAAAGGAAGCTTGTTATTTCATAGGTTCTCCCTTTCTTTGCTCCAGTGTTTGGGGATTTCAGGGAAACGGGAATTTTATGGGTAGTAGATTCTGATTCGAGGTGTAAAAAGTATCTCATTTGTTTATTATGCACAACAATATTCACCAAGCATGAAAAAGCCACCAGAGGGCACTATCCCGCTGATGGCTTTAAATAAACTTCATCGAATTCCTAAAGCAATTTTTGCGTATCTAGACATTTTGTCCTTCGTCCATGGTGGATTCCAAACAATATTTACCTCTACATTTTTTACTTCGGGAATATCTGCTAGGGACAATTTCACTTGATCAACGATCGTGCCTGCCATTGGGCATCCCATCGATGTTAATGTCATGGAAACTTCTGTTTGCCCTTCCTCATCCATAGTCACATCATAAACGAGTCCAAGATTTACGATATCGACGCCTAATTCTGGATCGACTACCGTTTCAAGTGCACCGTAAATATTTTCCTTTACTAATTCATCCATTTTATCTAATCGCTCCTTTCAAATCCTTACTAAGCAATCCTTTGCTCAATCGAGTATAGTAGAGTAGCCGCCATAAAGAAAGGGACATGCTTATTCTTTCTGAAAATAACTTATAAATAACGGACAAACCACTCTACCAACGCCAAAACACCTTCACGCGATACTTTATGATCTGCAAGAGGATCGACAAAAAACTTTAGTCTTTCTGGTGTTTTTTCATACATTGGGATGATGTCTTGATAAAATTGATAAGCTGGGGCAAACGGGACAACATCATCACGTTCTCCATGCCAAAATAACAGTGGCCTATTTTGCAGCTTCTCCTGATGCAAGCTTAAATCAAATGGCTCCAACAGCGAAAACTGTTCATCAATTTCCGTTGCAGAAAGGGGTAGTTCTACACCATTTTTCTGCAGGTCTAAAAGCTGACTTTTTAAAAGCGTTGTGTAATTAGGGCATCCCATAAGACTTACAGCAGCTTTGATCCAATCATACTGCGTTAAAGCACCTAACGCGGTGATCCCTCCCATTGAGTGACCCGCAAGACCTATACGTTGGTTATCGATTAAATCATGCTTTTCGAAATGCTCTTTAATTGTATTGATTTCTTCAATTTCATTGACGACAATTTTCCAAAACCTAAGACTTAATTCCTTTTTATTATATTCATTACTTCTTTCACCATGATATAACGCCTCTGGTAAAACAACTCTAATTCCTTTTTCAGCTAAATAATACGCATAATGGAGATTATGTTCCTTTGCACTCATAAATCCATGGATATACATGACCAAGGGAGTTTTTTTATCCTTAATGGAATGATCGACAATATGTAATAGTGGAATGTCTGCGATGTTCATTTTTTCGACTACAATCAAAGTGAATCGTGCCTCCCTAACTAATTTGCCTCAAATTAATTGTAACATGTAGACAGGTAACTTGGAAAAAAGATACACTAGTATTAAAGCGCAAACACCATGTCCAGCCTCACGCAAACAAAATTTCACAAAAACGAAAAGAGGAGACTTTATGGAAACGAAACCTTTCTTAATTGCTTTAGACTTGGATGGAACTCTTTTAAAGGACGATAAAACCATTTCAAATTATTCAAAAGAGATAATCGAAAAAGCAAAAGCTGCGGGACACATAGTCTGTATTGCTACAGGAAGACCATTTCGATCAAGCTCCATTTATTATGAAGAATTACAACTAACTACACCTATCGTTAATTTCAATGGAGCATATGTCCATCATCCTAAAAATGATGGCTGGGGGAAATATCATACAACACTTGATCTTCAGGTTGTTAAAGAAATTATTGAAGTTGCCGAAAAATATCAAATACATAATATGTTAGCTGAAATTATCGACGATGTGTATTTTCATTACCATGATGAGAAACTTTTAGATATCTTTAACATGGGGAACCCAGATATTAAAATTGGCGATTTACGAGAAAATTTAGGTGATGATGTCACAAGCATCCTGATACATGCTGTTGAAGAAGATGTTGAAAAGATTCGATCTTATTTATCAGAGGTTCATGCCGAAATTGTTGATCATAGAAGCTGGGCAGCACCATTTCACGTTATTGAAATTATTAAAGCAGGTATGAATAAAGCGGTTGGTTTAGAAAAAATCGCATCCTATTATCAAATTCCAGCAGAACGGATCATCGCATTTGGAGACGAGGATAATGATGTAGAAATGCTTCAATATGCTGGTCACGGTGTTGCTATGGGAAACGCAATCGACAAGCTTAAAGCGGTTGCGAACAAAGAAACACGAACAAATGAAGAAGACGGCATTGCGCATTATTTAAAGGATGTTTTATCTTTATAAAGAAGACTTCCATCAGTGGGGGGATTCTTTCATCCCCCACTGATGGTTAGTTCGCACTTATCGGACCTTTACGGGCAGTTAATCTCCCACCTATCTTCTTTGTATTTGTACACTCAGAAGCCTGAGGTCGGAGTCTTACTGCCCGTTAAGA
>NZ_JAIQUM010000043.1 GCF_020075705.1 Metabacillus rhizolycopersici
TACAGTACCAAAATTACCCTTACTTTCAACTTACATCCATCGCTTTAATGGCTATCTAATACAGATCATAATGAAATCTTAAGAATAAGCGAGGAATCCAGAGTTATTCCTTTCTTTATAGAGGGAGTATAGTTTAATAAGTTGGGACATACTATGTGAATAATCTTATTTAAATAGTTAGGTGAGATGTATTGAGTGAGGAAAAAATTATAGAACTTATAAAGAAGCAATATCTTATCGTGGATAGAGAAAATGATAAATCCTTTCATTTATGGTATGAGAATATCTTTTTAGGGTGGGAATGGTGGTTAGGTGTAATACTAACCTTTTTACCTTGGTTAATATGGATAAAAGTAAGACCGAAAGAAAGTTCAGATAGGTTGTTATATGTAGGTTTAATAGTTGTTTTGATTACATGTGGGCTTGATTTTTTAGGAGTAATATTAGGACTATGGTTTTATATTTATAAAGTTATTCCAATAATTCCATCTTTTGCTCCTTATGATTTTTCTATCTTACCTGTTACGGTGTTGTTACTACTTCAATGCAAACAAAATATTTCACCATTCACCAAAGCCATTTTCTTTGCCTTTTTAGGTTCATTTGTAGGAGAGCCTTTATTTAAATGGCTTCATTTTTACCAAGAAATTCATTGGAATAGTTTTTACTCTTTTCCAATTTATTTTGTTATTTATTTAATTGCTAATTGGGTTAGTAAACGAAACGGATTTGATCCTTTTCTTAAAGGAAATGATTAATATAAAAATTTATTTTACTGAACTAACTGGTGCTTTACTTCAATAAACAACATAAAAGGATCTTCAATCGAAGATCCTTTTTTCATGCCTATAAGAGACTTTATGTAAACTAGATTTGTATACAGTATTCATTAAAATCTTCCGAATAAAAGGCGGAGGGTTAAAATACTAAAAATTACACAAATTAACAATAGCGCAAATTTAAAACATAAAAAAAGAGGCGAATTAAATGAAGTCTTCTATTCCATCAGAACAAAGTAACCGACTTGAAGAGATAAAGAACGCTCAAGAAAAAGTTTTCGATCTTTGGAATGATTATTGGTTCGATTATTCAGCATTAGATACATGGCAATTTTGGGTAAATACATTTATTATTATTATTCCATTAATCATTCTTTATTTTTTTATTGATCGCAAAAGAATATTTCTATTAGGTTTTTTTGGTTTTAACATTCATATATGGTCAGCCTATTTAGATGGAATCGCAACAAGAGCTAATTATCTGGGATATCCATATAAAGTAATTCCTTTATTCCCAATTCATTTTGGAATGGATACCTCATTAGTTCCAGTACTATTTATTTTCTTATACCAATGGACAATAATTAAAAAGAAAAATTTCTACCTGTACTCTTTATTATTAATTGCTTTTATTTCTTTTATTGTTAAACCATTATCTGCTGCACATCATCTTTTTCAACTAAATAAAGGAACCAACTATTTTCACATATTTATGGGATACATCATAATCACTTTAATCTCAAAAGGGATAACGAATCTATTCCTATACCTTCACATTAAAGAAAATCCAACTAATTAATATTTTTAGTTCTATTGATGGTAAACATGTGGCACTACCTTCGGCTTTAGAGGTGGCAGTCGGTGAAGGATTTCCTTCATTAGTGTCTTGTGTACCAGGGAAATTAGCCTATTTTGAAGCGGGGGAGGTATATTGTCCTGCATCAAGGTTTATTTTAAAAAGGTAAATTGATGTTGTTGAACCAACAGGTGCGATTGTTCAATAAGCAACATGAAAGTATCTTCTAATTTGGAAGATACTTTTTATGGTGACGATAATACCTGATTATGTGAACTAATTTGTATAAAGTATTTATATGATACATGCTAGGTGTTATTTGTTTCTTACTCAACATATCCTGAATTGTTAAAACTTATGTTATTTAGTTCGGACAAGATAAAAACGGATATTACAAAGATGCTGTGCTGTTGTTACCATTTTTTCAATGTAGCTCCTAGTATGACTCATGGATAAATGAAACGATCTTCAACTTAAGTAAAAAAACAAACAAGTTAACTATCTTGTTTGTTTAATTTCATAACTTTTTGATTGTATTTTTCTAATAAATATCCTGCATAGGCAATGGGAGTATGGTGAATATTTTTCCATAGTGTGAAAAGCTCTTTTCGTTTCTCAAATGAACCATATTTTCCTCTTAGATTACACTCGATAAAATAAGGTTTTCCTTCTTCTGTTATTCCAATATCAAGACCCAAATCTGCTATGTTTGGCCAGGTTTTTTCTAAGGCGGATGCAACATCAAGGGCTAAAGTATGAACTTTTTGTTCCACTTCAGGGTACGAAAGATTGCTAGCTAAAAGAAACTGTCGCAAATCGCCAAATTCTCCTCCACTTCCTACGTTTGTAATGAGTTGATTTTTCGGAGCTAACTTAGCTGCTGTTCCAGTAATAGCCCAATGACCCGTCGAATTCTTCTGAATAATTACTCGTAAATCAAATGGTCTATTTTTGTAAGTTGCCAAAGGTATCTTTTCTTGAATAATAAATTGCCGATGCTGGAAAAGACGCTCTATCCTTATTTTTTCTAGATTTGTAAATTCTGACTTTCCCCAACCTTTGTTATTCGCTGATTTTTCATAGATAAACCATCCAAGTTTTTTGTGTCTTTCTAAATATAAAATTCCTTTTCCTACACTGCTGTAGCAGGGCTTGATAAATAGACAATCAAATTGATCCATCAGCTTTCGTAAATTTTTTTTAGAACCAAAAAGCGTTTGTGGAAGATGCATAGCGATATGCGATTCTTTTTCTAGCAATTGATTTACGTAATATTTGCTATTACTTATCGGAGTGACGTTAAATACATATGATCCATTTTCGATGAAATAGTTAAGTATTTCACGTGTTTTCTTATTCCGTAAGCTGCTTCGATTGTAAATCACTTTTGGAAGACAGGCTGTGCTCTCAGAATAAGAATCATTTGATAAATTCATTGTTAACATCTTAACATCCTTGGAATCTAGAAAGCCATTTGCTGTAAAAAAACAAATCGATAAACCTAACGTATTCGCTGCCAATTCAAATTGCTGATAAGAAGATGAGACACTCCCTTTTTTAACAGACTCATAATGGTCACGGGGAATAAAAATTCCAATTAAATTATCATTCATACGACAAGCTCCATTCTAGTATTTGTTCATGAACTATTAAAAAACGCCATTGTCATTCGATGGCAATTAGTACAAACACCTATTTTTTAAAATTGAATAACTTAAAGATAGAACTGGAAAAGGATGAGTGGCTTATGTTAAAAAAAGTGACTGTTGTTCGGAATGAAAATAATCGTAATACACTTACAATCCATCCTGCAAAGGCAAAAGAATTAAATGTGAAGCAAGGGCAAAGAACGAATATTTGCTTCGGAATAAAAAAAGTGGAAGTGACCATTGAGCTTGCAGATCAAAAGGATTCACAAACAGTATTGTTGTCTTCAGATACAATGACAAAAATTCATCTACCGATAAATAGTTTATTCGATCTTAAGGTAAGTGGTACCGACCTGCTCATCGGTCCTTTTCTAGGAATATTGGCAACCAATACGGATGAACAGCTTGAGAAAAAATTACAAAAGTTATCCGTATATGGACAACAATACAATTCATTTAGAGGTGCTTTAATCGCTTTTTCATTAGAAGGAATTCAGATGAAGAATCAGACAATATCTGGCTTTATCTATAATCCAAAATCGGGTATGTGGGTTAAGGGAATCTATTCGTATCCGGCCGCGATTTATCGGAAAATCCCATTAACAGATGCTCTAAAAAAACATTTGATGCAACATATTGGTCCTACCATTTTTAATTCAGTGTACTTTACAAAATGGGATATGTATCAATGGCTTCAGAATAATAAACAAGTAAAGGACTATTTGCCAAAAACGATTTTGTATAAGGAACCAAAAGATGTTATGACTGAGCTAAAAAGTCAATCCTCCATTATTGTAAAGCCACTAAATGGACTAAAGGGCAGAGGAATAAAAGAATTTTCTAAAAAAGGTGATACTTATTTTGTACGGTTTCGGGAAAAGGAACAAAATAATGTTCTTACTTTTAATGAAACGTCTTTGATCCGCTACTTATTCGAAACGTTAGTAGAAAATGAGTATATTTTACAGCAACGACTTAATTTAGTCTTCGAAAAGGAACGAGTGATTGATTTTAGATTGTTTGTTTCAAAAAATGAACAAGGCGAATGGGTATGCCTTGGCTGGGTTGCGCGACATGGTGCTCCCAAAAGCGTTGTAAGTAACCGTTCAAGTGGTGGGAAAATTCGACCAGGGAATGAAACATTACAAAAATTGTTTCAATTAGATAAAAAAAGTTTAATGTATTGGCGAAAAGACTTATTCAAAATTGCATGTGAAGCGTCAAAAGCAATTGAGAATGAAGATCGGAACTTTGGCTTTTTTGCGATAGATATGGCAATAGATTCGAACGGAGATTTTTGGATCATGGAAATGAATCATCGAAGTCCAAATGATAATTTGCCTTTATATCTTAAAGACTTAAAAACCTATACAAACATAAAAGTAAATAAGATGCTTTATCTTAGGTATTTAGCCGGTTTTAATGAGGATGATAGTAGAACTACTTAAGAAAGAGGTCGTATTGATTACGCTTAACAAGTGATTTGAAGTTTAATAGCAAGGCCAAAAGATGTATGAATGACAGGGAGAGCACAAGTTCACATTAGCGTCTTACATCTAGAGCCTGATTAGGTCGCTTATACGATTCAAAAAAACTCCTAATTATGGAGCTGAGAACAAATGCAAACCATCGTATTTATTGGTTGTTATAAATCTGGAACAAGCAGGGAAGCACTAAGAATTGCAAATGAGATGGGATATTTCACCGTATTATTTACCGATCGCACGAAGTATTTGGAACAAAGGGAAGAATTTTATGATGTTCATCAGATGATTTATAAAGCGGATTTGCTAAATAAAGAAAGTCTTTTACAACATATACAAGAACTAATGATTCAAGGGAAACAAGTGAAGGCTTGTCTCAGTTTAATTGATCCATTTGTTTCAATGGCTGCAACTTTATCAGAAGAGCTTGGTCTCGTTAGCTTGTCAAAAGACGCCCTCTATAAAATGGAAAATAAAACAAGGTTTCGCAAGGAATTAAACGAGTTACCATGTACACCTTTTTTTACAATCTTTGAGCAAGGGAATTCAATTAAACAATTTACTAAAAGAATAAAGGAATATTTGCCGTTAGTATTAAAGTTACCAGAATCAAACGGATCGAAGGATGTGCTTTTAGCTAAAAATAGTAGTGAATTAACGAAAGGATTAACTTATTTAAACAAAAAGAATGGAAAGTTTCCTATTTTAATAGAAGAATACATTGAAGGTCCTCAATACTTAGTTGAAGTGCTAGCATACAAGAGTAAGGTAACAATTGTAGCGGTTTTAGAACAAGAAATTATCCCTAAAAAGCGATTTATCGTAACTGGATACCATTTTCCAGCACAATTAAGTTCAAATTACTATACTGATTTGGAAGATGTTGTTTTCAACATAGTTAGTAAGTTAGGATTGACAAATGGATCATGCCATTTGGAATTGCGGTTATCAAAAGGTATATGGAAGCTAATTGAGATAAATCCACGAATTTCTGGTGGAGCAATGAATCAAATCATTCTACATGGTACAGGAATTAATTTGATTAGAGAGACGATAAAACTTAATTTAGGGTTAGAACCTTCGTTAGAAAAAATCATCAGTCAATATGTTTATACTCATTATGTAACGGTTGAAAAGAGTGGGATTTTACAAAAAGTCACTGGCAAAAATAGAGCAAAAGGACACTCTGGCGTTCAAGAGGTATTTATTAAACCGAAAAAAGGAAGTATTTTAACACCACCTTTGTCGATGGGGGATCGATATGCCTATATCCTAGCAACCTCAACAACTCAAGAAAATGCTAAGGAAATAGCAATCAATGCCGCAAAAGAAATCCAATTTGTATTACGTCCATTCTTCAAAGGAGAAAGTAAGCCAGTCATTGGGATGCTGTATTCTCGAAAAGACCCTTCAATTGTAAAAAAGGCATTTGCTTATGCAACGGTAGCAAAAATGGAAGATATTGATTTTTATTATTTTACGTATGGATCGGTAGATGTTGAAAAAGGAAAAATTTATGGCTGGGTCCATGAAAAAGGTAATTGGATACTTGAGCAAAGAGACTTTCCAGATGTAATTATTAATAACAGCTCTCCAAAAAATCGAAATCAATCATATATAAAGAAAAAATTAAAAGAGGAATGTATCTTCACAAGTTCGCCAGTAGGTACTAAGATGAAGGTTTATAAAAAAATAGTAAGCGGGAAACTATTTTCAGATTTTGTCCTTCCATCTAGAATACTAAAGAATAGTAATGAAGTGCTTTCATTTTTCAAAACAAACAAGCGACTTGTCATTAAGCCGATATCAGGTAGTAGAGGTAGGGGCATCGTATTTGTCGAGAAACTACCTAATGATCGCTTTCGTGTAATGAATGGTCGTGATGTTATTACTCTTTCAATGGAAGATTTTATTTCCTACATCGAAGATTTAATAGCAAGTAGTAGTTATTTGGTACAACCGTATATTGAGTGTAAAACAAAGGCTGGTTTACCATATGATTTACGGTTGCATGTGCAAAAAAATAGACTTGGTGAATGGGAGAATACCCTAATTTATCCGCGAATTAGTGGTAATAACAAATTGGTCAGTAATGTAAGTAGTGGTGGCTATCGAGGAGAATTGATCCCTTTTTTAAAAGAAGAATTCGGAAATCAGTATGTTAATATGCAAAGATATTTGGAGTATTTTTCCTTATCTTTCACAAAACACTTTGAAAGTCTTTACGAAAATGATTTTGATGAATTAGGAATCGATATCGGAATCGATGAAAACGACAAACTATGGATTTATGAAGTCAACTGGCGTCCAGGTTCGAAGCATAGGGAATTCGAAGTCGCTAAAAAATTAATCCCATACGCTGTTTTTCTAGTAAACAATGACAAATAAAAGGCTTACAGCTGTTAGCCACATAATCATTGCTGGAATTATTAGGTTTAATCCCATTCTTGACGGCAGTAAACCCTACCTAAAGATGCAAGAGAAACAAAGGGGATAGGTGGGGGAAACTGCCCATCAAGTTTTTGCTGCCAGTGGGGAAAATGATGGAAATCGTGTACATTAGATGTGGCTTACGCTATTTTAGGACTTATCTTTAGTCTTTTCCATCGCAAGTTTTTTAGCATATAAGATGTTTTTTAATTTTGCTTGATATAAAAGTTCCTTCTTATTTGCTTTTACAGCAATGTAATGATCGGGATTTTGATTGTTCATTTCAATAATCCAAATTTTCCCTGACTTATCTATTCCGACATCGAAACCAATGTTTCCACAATGATAACCATTGGCTTCGACAATAGAGAGGGCTCTTAAGGCCATAGCATTCATATTTACAAACAGGCTTTTGATTTCACGTGAAGATAAATGAAAAACGGATTGTAACGTTTTAACCCCAAGTTCAGCCTTTCCCCCTGCAGTTATGTTACTAACAATACTATTAGAAGGCCCATACCTAGCAATAATACCAATATTCTCCCATTTTCCTATTTCATTTTTAACCATCATCATGCGAAAATCAATAATCCGATGGTCATAAGTAAATAAATCAATTGATTGTTGAATAAGGTATTGTCCACTTTGTAGCTTATACGTAAGGAATTTGCTAAGTTTTCTCCAGGTTTTGAACGTTTTGATTCTTTTTCTTCTTCGACCAAAATGAACGGATATCCGATCAGAGGTAAGAGATAATTTGCATACATATTTACCTAATCTCCCGTTAATCGGTTTTATATAGATTGATTGATGTCGTTTTAGCATCTGTTTAACATCTAACGGCTTGATATACAGTTGCGTATTAGGTAAATTTTCATGCATGCTTTTTTCCAACATTTGAAACATTGTCCATTTATCAAAATTAGGAAAATTAAAGATTCTTTTTCCGAGAATTTCATGAAATTGCTTCATATTCTGTTGAAAGGTAATCCAGTTTTCGCTTAGGCTGGTTTCTACAATTGAAAAAACTGAACTAGGGAAAGGAAAGGAGCCAATTTCCCAGTTTTTTTTCCGTGGGAGGTAGATAAGCCCCTTTATTGTTTGTTTTTTTTGATCGATTCCATCTAATGAAAAAGCAATAAGTGTTCCCCCAATTTTGTCATAATATTTTACATAGCTATTGAGAGATGGGACTAATTCTAGTAATTGTGTATTGGTCACAGAGGCTAGTATTCCAATAAATGGACCGATTATCATGTCACCACCATGAAACCGAATATCATATGATGATGTTGTCGGTATGAATAATAATTTTAAGATATTATCTGATATTAATAATTGATGTTCATTAATAGAATCTGAGAAAGAAACGGTTACATTAGCTGTACGGATGCCATATACAACATTGATATTTTTGGATTCCTTCATCAAACTTTTATTTTTTGGATGTAATTTTACATGATTAGTACTACCCTTATCTTGAATGATGCTAAACATACATACCCTCCAATCACTTACAATTATTATATGGTAAAGGGGGAAAAGTGCTTGGTCAGATAGAAAAAAACGCTAAAACTGTGTAATTGTCGAAACAATTATAGAAATAGATAATAGACTGATAGTAAAAAATGTGAGAGTGTGTGAAAAATGAAAAACTCATCGCTAATGAAACTAATGCCTGTTTTAAACGGGGCATTGCTAAGAGGGAAAGAAGATTTCATTGTTGATCATGTATATCATAAGAAACAGGATAAATTCACCAATAATACACTCGTGTTTTATCGAAAAAACATGAAGATTCCTTTGAACTTAAAATCTTGTGTGATTGTGACTAGTAATAAAAAAGCGATCGATCAATTTCCGACAACGTACACAATCGTCTATGTAAAGAAGGTATGGCTAGCCTATCGGAGGTTTATTACCTATTATCGCCAGCAGTTTAACTTACCAGTAATAGGAGTCACTGGAACCTGTGGGAAAACAACAACAAAAGAAATGATTGCACATATCTTGTCATTTAAAATGAACATTGTCAAAACAGTTTTAAGTCAGAATGGTTTATCAAATAATATTAAATACTTACTACAAATAAACGATCGAACAGATGCTGCGGTAATTGAGATGGGTGTTAGTTCGACTGGCCATATTCGTCAAACAGCAAGATACTTTAAACCAACAATTGGGATTATCACGACAATTGGAACCGATCATTTACAAGGATTTACTGATCACGATGCCTATCTAAAGGAAAAAGAAAGTATGCTTCTCGCTGTAAATAAAAAAGGAACAATAATCTTAAATGCTGATGATGAAAATACAAAGAAATTAAATAAACGTAAATTTAAAGGGACATTCATTTATATAGGAGAGGCTGAACACTCAGACTTTCAATTCGTCAACGTCCGTTATCATGAAAATGGGATGAGATTTGTACTTCGTTACCGTGGTCAAGTTTATTTTGGATTTGTTCCTGGATTTGGTAAACACAATGTTTATAATGCGATTTTTGCAATAGCTGCTGCTAACTTACTTGGGATAAGCATTAATACCTCCATAAAGCGTTTAGAGACTTTTCAACCTGTAAAAAGACATTTACAGCTCCATACTGGGATAAATGGTAGCACAATTATTGATGATACATGGAATACAAATCCGACATCCATTCAAGCAGCAATAGAGGTATTGGCTGAATTGTCAAAAGGTAAAAAATCCATTGCAATCCTTGGTGATATCGAAGAACTAGGTCAATACTCAATTATTGAACATCAAAAAGTCGGTGAAATCGTTTGGAAGCATAAGATCGATTATTTAATGACAATTGGAGACCAAGCAAATGAAATTACTGTGAAAGCAAAAGAATTGGGGATGAATTCAAGCAATATCTTTCCAATTGTAAGTGATGCTCAGCTCGTTAAGCTATTAAAGCAACTTGCAACAAAAAACACAATTATTCTTGTGAAAACGTCAATGAGGAAATCATACAGAGACTTAATGCTGAAAATAAAGGGGCAAAAATAAGTTTTATCCCGTATTTATAAAATAGATTGAAAGCTCGCTTTATTCACCATTACTGTAAAAAAGGGCTGGAACTAATTTTGACCAGCCTCATTCTTCTTTTCTAGTCTTCTTCTGATTCATTAAATATCGTGCATAATCGAATGGAGTGGTAAAGACCTTTGACCATTCATCATGAATCAACTTTTGATGTTGAAACAAACCACCTACATAATCTGAAATAAAATTGCATTCGATAAAGTATGGAGTACCCTCTTTTGTCAAACAAATATCAAAACCCAAATCTGCGAGATGCGGAAAGTATTGTTCTAAATGGTGGGCTACTCTTATAGTGAAGATCGAAATGGTTTTCTGAAGTACATGTAATGGAATTTTTGGGATTGCTTGTGAGTGAATATCATCTAATCGATAGGTTTGCCCACCTTCTGATCCATTCGTTAAAAAATGATTCTTCTTTGCAACTTTACACATAATCCCGGTTACCTTAAATTTACCTTCACCATCTTTTTGAACAGCAACACGCATATCAAAGGGAGCTCCGTTATAGGTTGCTAATTTTATTCGTTCTTGAATAATGTAATGACCATTTTCAATGTGGTCCTCGAGGATATTAGGTAAAATATTTGAGAAATGAAGCCTTTTAAAATTAATCATTTTTGGCGTTTTATACGTAAGTGTCCAAAAATCATTTCTTTGTTCAAGCTTCATTGCACCTATCCCACGTTCTCCGTAATTTTGCTTTAAAATTAGGCTGTCATATTCGGTCATCATTTTTCGAAGATTTTGTTTAGTTAGTACTTCCGTTTGCGGTAAATGTTTGCTTATAATCTCATCCTTCAGTAATAATTGATGAATTTTATATTTTTCAACGTCATAATTAGGAATGTTAAAAAGTGTGACCCCTTCTTGACTTAATGAACGGATTCGCTTTCTAACTGCTTGGCTGATGTCGATGATTCTAGAATATATGATAGATGGACGAGGAACTCTCATTAATTGATAGCCATTAGTCGTTTTTACATATGCAACTACGCTCCTTTTACTAGGACGAAGTTTAGATAATTTAATATAACAAGGAATCAGTTTGTTTTTTTCTGCAGCTTGTTCAAAGAGCAGAAACATAGATTTTAAGTTACCGCTTAATTGTGGGATTTGTTTATAGACAGCACTCGGCACTAGAACTCCTACACCTTCATACGACAACAGCTTCTTCTCCTTTGCACTTCATTATTAGTGAACCCAATCTTAATGGGCAGTAAGACACCTACCTTACGTTTCAAGAGAAAAAATGAATAGAGGTGGGGATAATTACCTGTAACGACTAAGGTAAGTCTCGCTTAATTTTAGTTTATTCCATATACATATATTGGTATGGGATATGTATCTATAAAACCTGTAAATAGCGATTTTCGCGCAGATTAATGAGAAACAAAATGGAAAATTTTATGGTCTGTCTAATTATTCATTGAAATCATTTTCGTTTCTTTGCATACAAGTAGGTATTAATAGTGGAAATAAAGGGGGAATAAAATTGAATGTTCAACTGCTAAGGATAAATGATGATAAGACAAATAGAATAGTTGTCAGTAAAAATTTGTATCAAACGTTTCGGTTTAACAATCAACAATCGATGTACGTTCGTTTTGGAGATAAAAAAGAAAATTGTTCAATCAAAATAGATCCAACATTGAAAAAAGATACTATCTTATTACCAGAAAATATGTTATCTGATATTAATATTCCAACAATGAATCCATATGAATGTATGTTCAAGAAAGATGATACATTATTAATCGGCCCTGTAATCGGAATCATGGGCTGTAGAAAAAGGAGAAATATTCCTGAAAAGTTACGAATTTATCTGAAATCTAGATTGAAGAATTATTTGGATATTAAAGGACTTGTCTTCATATTTGCAGAAGAAGATGTAGATTGTGTAAAGAAAGTGATTAACGGATTTTTTTACAACTCTAAAAGACAGAATTGGGAAGCGGGAGTCTTTCCTTTACCTGGTGCTGTAATCGTTGGCAAAATCTCAATGAGTCCAAAGATGTACCGTTTTTTTATAAATGAAATTGGAGAAAATGTCTTTTACCATAAACATTTATCAAAATGGTATCAGTGGAAGGTTATATCAACACATTCAACATTATCAAAGCATCTCCCATATACTGAAAAATTAAATAGTGGAGAAGGCTTATTAGAAATGATAAATAGGTTCAATCTCGTATACTTAAAACCGAATAAATCATATCAAGGACGTGGGATTGTCACGATAGAGAAAAAAGAACGTCATTATATGATTAAAAATACTAGCGGATATTCGGTTACAGTCGAAGATGGTGATGATGTATTAAAATATGTAAAAACAGAGATAAATGAAAAATATCTGATTCAAGAAGCTGTTGGATTCCGACATAATGATCATTTGATTGATTTTCGCGTATATTTACAAAAAAATCGAAACAAAGAGTGGGAATCACCGGGAATCATGGCGAGGATCGGGAAAAAGGGAAGTATCATCACAAACTTCAAGCATAGAATTGATTTCGTTCCAAGTCACAATGTATTTGCGAAGTATTATGGATTAAATAATAATCGGATTCAAAAATTGCAAACTGAGATGATCATGATATGTAAACGGATTGCAGAACTTATGGAAATGTCAGGGAATCATTTAGGCGACCTTGCTTTCGACATGAGCGTTGATAAAAAATTAACGATTTGGATGCTTGAATTTCAAGGCGGTTATGGATCAGAGCTAAGAGAAAAAAATATGCCCAATAGGATGTATCAGCAAATTATGCTCACACCATTAGAATATGCTAAAACTCTAGCGGGATTTTAAAAGATAAAATTTAGAAGTTTTCACTTCAGTTGATTGAACCCCTTCATTTCTATGGACAATGTAAAAGAACCGCCTTTTTATTTAGATAAGATTTTCAAAGAGTAATAGTATAGCCATCATTCTCATAGGATATATAGTATTTTAAATTGTCCACTAGTAATAAATAATCGTTTATTAGTGGTAATAACTATTATATTATAATAATTATAATAAAGTATTGATTTTTAATTGATAGATGTTATTATAGTATTATATTCAAATAAAATATGAGGTGATTCTTAAATGACGAATAACAAACTCACTACAAGTTGGGGAGCTCCAGTAGGGGACAACCAAAACTCAATCACTGCAGGAGGGCGCGGCCCAACTTTAATACAAGATGTCCACCTTTTAGAAAAACTAGCACATTTTAATAGAGAACGAGTTCCAGAGCGTGTTGTTCATGCAAAGGGTGCAGGTGCTCATGGTTACTTTGAGGTAACAAATGATGTCTCAAACTATACAAAAGCCTCCCTTTTTTCAAAAGTAGGTAAACGAACCCCTTTATTCGTTCGTTTTTCAACAGTTGCAGGGGAACTAGGCTCAGCTGATACGGTTCGTGACCCACGGGGATTTTCAATTAAATTTTATACAGAAGAAGGTAATTACGATATCGTAGGTAATAATACACCAGTATTCTTTATTCGCGATGCGATTAAGTTCCCTGACTTTATTCATACACAAAAAAGAGATCCACAAACACACTTGAAAAATCCTACTGCAGTCTGGGATTTCTGGTCATTATCACCTGAATCTTTACACCAAGTATCGATTTTAATGTCTGATCGTGGAATTCCAGCAACGCTGCGTCATATGCATGGCTTTGGTAGCCATACATTCAAATGGACAAATGCTGAAGGTGATGGAGTATGGATCAAGTATCACTTCAAAACGGAACAAGGAATTAAAAATCTTAGTCCAGATGTAGCGGCCCAAATCGCAGGTGAAAATCCAGATTACCATACGGAAGATTTATTTAATGCAATTGAAAAAGGTGATTTCCCAGCTTGGAAATTATATGTTCAAATCATGCCGTTAGAAGATGCAGATACGTATCGTTTCGATCCATTTGACGTAACAAAAGTATGGTCACAAAAAGACTATCCATTAATCGAAGTAGGTCGAATGGTATTAAACAGAAATCCAGAAAACTACTTTGCAGAGGTTGAACAAGCAACATTCTCACCTGGTACACTTGTTCCTGGTGTTGATGTCTCACCAGATAAAATGTTACAAGGCCGTTTATTTGCATACCATGATGCACATCGTTACCGTGTTGGTGCGAATCACCAAGCGCTTCCGATTAACCGTGCAAGAAATGAAGTGAAAAATTATCAACGTGATGGCCAAATGCGATTTGATGGAAACGGTGGAAAGTCAGTCTATTATGAGCCAAACAGCTTTGGTGGTCCAACTGAATCACCTGAAGACAAACAAGCTGCATATCCTGTTACAGGTGTAGCTGAAAGTGTTGCATATGATCACCATGATCACTACACACAAGCAGGTGATTTATACCGCTTAATGACGGAAGAACAACGTGCGCATTTAGTAGCAAATATTGTTGGAGCAATGAAACCTGTTACAAAAGAAGAAATTAAACTTCGCCAAATCGGACACTTCTATAAAGCTGATCCGGAATATGGAACTCGTGTTGCAGAGGGATTAGGTTTATCTGTTCCAGAGGAAGTAAAATAATTACTTAAACAATCGTAATAAAATATTAATAAAGACTCTCAATCAATTCATATATATTCTCATTTAAAGGGCACCCGATTATTTGGGTGTTTTTTATCATCCGTTTCTATTTTTCAACAATGATAAATTTAGACGAAAACACAATTTTAAATTATATAGGTAAATGTCTATTCAATTGTATATAAAACACATACTATATTTTAAGAAGCGGAAAGAGAAGGATTTGCTTTTCGATTTCATTGTGTTCTATGGAAATCAAGAATTGCTCTTTCACCTTCTAGAACAAATAAAGAAAGTTAACTTTCATAAATGGGTATCACATTTTGTTTGATAAAATTGTGGCCTAGATAATTTCTTCTAAAAATGGATTATTTTATAATAATAAAAAAATTGCACTGATGAATCTAGTCGTGTAAGAATAATAAAAAACTGATATTAAGAAAAAATGATGAAGAAAACTAAGACCCTTCGAATTAGGGATTAATGACCGGGGTTAGAAGAAGAGTATTCATCGATTACAGAAGATATTGAAAAATGAATTAAATTAAGGTTTGGGATAAATTCACAATGGTAATTCCAATCGTGTAAGAAAATTAGATGTAGCAATCCGGAACCCTTCGAATTAGGGATTAATGAGCGGGGGCAGAAGGAACAGTATGCATCGATTAGGTAACAAATTGCAAAAAGTCAAATAGCCTTACTCATTTTTATCTTTTCACCTTGCGAGCGCGCACGTATAGGTTATCTTTAAAATGATTGATTTGCTAATAATGCGAAGCTAAGACGGGGAATAGCAGAGTTCTTGCTTATTCGATCATGGGGATCTTGATCATAAAAAACCCAATTTCATTTTTATGAGAATGGGCTTTTTATGATTAGCTTATTCATTTGTAGTAAATCCGTAACTTCCATTACTGTGCTTTTTAAAAAATTACAATGTAACAACTGTTGCAAATGACTGACTATGTTCTCTGCGTTCTTTACGCTGAATAATGCGTTGTTGTGCTGTATTGTACAGCGAAATTTCTTCTTGCGATTCTGGTATGACTTTTGGGACGAGCATAGGTTTCCCTTGATCATCTAAAGCGACAAAGGTTAAAAAAGAAGTAGCGGCAAGCTTTCGTTCTCCAGTTTTTAAATCCTCAGCAATAACCTTTACAAATACCTCCATAGAAGAACGTCCTACATAGGAAACATAAGAGCTCAAGTTTACTGAATCACTTTGACGAATGGGTATTAAAAAGTCTACAGAATCAATGGATGCTGTTACGACCTCGCCACGTGAATGTTTTGCTGCTGAGATTGATGCAACATCATCAATATAGCTCATTAATTTGCCACCAAATAATGTATTGTGGTTATTCGTATCTAAAGGAAATACTCGTGCTGTTTTAAAAACCAGTGAATCTTTACATTTTTTTTCTGTTCTTTCTTCCATTATGGATTCTCCCCTTACCGTTTTTACCGAAAATAGACAATTGTGTACTTGTTATGAAGTATGTAATAAGCGATTTTTAAATTAAATCTTAAACATTCATCACTTTTTGGCTAATAAATCATATTTTACATTAGGGAATAAACCTAGTGATTTATTTTTATGCTGTCCTTAGATCGGATGTTAAGTGAATCAATTATGTTAAAAAGTAATTAGGTGTATTTATATCATAAATTTTCTTTTGGTGTATGTAAAGAAAACTAAAATATTAAGGTTGATTAAGGAGTGAATTTGGCAAATGGTATTCAGAATGTGGCGATCCGATAAGGAAATTGCACAAGAAATTACCCATCAATACATTGAGGATATAAAAAAGGTAGAAAGTAATATTCAAGAATTACAGCTTAAAATACATGAATATGAGGGTGCATTTGATAAAATAAACAATTTTCTCAATCAATTTGAGGAAAAAGGAAAAGAGAGCAGTAATCAAATAACAGATGTCTATGAAAAATTACAAAGCATATATGAAAAAGATGAGATTAATACAGAAAAGATTTATCAGTTAGAAAATGAACTAAAAGCATACAAAGAAGAAATAAATGCATATAAAGAAGAAATAAAATCTTATCGCAATGAAATGAAAGCTTTGGAACGGAGAATCAAGGAAGCACAAACGGTTCCTATGGCAACAGAAATAGCGCCAGTAACAGAATCGTTAAACTCAAAAAGTAAAGGTAAGAAAATGAGAAATATAGAATTTGCGAATCAAAAACAGATTTTTCAGCAAGGCAGTTTTCGAGATACCATTCAACGAGTATATCCTCAAGAAGGATCAGATCATCAAAAAGGAAGTAATCGTAAATTAAAGGAATCAGCTAAGAGTCGTTTTGTATCTAACCAAGATTCCACAAATCAATATTATCCAAAAGATATAAAACCAGCTCGCGCGACTGTGTTTAATCCATTTAAGTATTCTTGATCGTGATTTTATTCCTCAAAGTTATTTTAAAATAGTTTCGATTTTGTCAACTATAATAAAAATGAAGGTCACTCGATTTTATAAGCTCTTTGAGTGACCTTTTTACATTATTTATCGAAATTTCTTTTTATTAATCTTAAAGCTTTCAATTGTTTTATACATTGGCATTAGGGACTCTAATTCAAGAAATCCTTTCGTTTGAGGAGCGGCGTTTACTTCTATAATCCAAATTTCTCCTTTCTCATCGATTCCAAGATCGCACCCCCATATCATATGATTAGTGAAATAACGAGTTAGACATTTTGATATGGATAATGTAATAGATTCTAATTTTACTAGGAGTTTGTTCATGTTGAGGTTTTTAATAGTAGAATTTTTTAAAGCTTCCTCAACTGTTAAGATGCTCGATCCATGTTCAAAATTCGTTACAGCATATCCCTCTTTAGCAACTTTCGCATACTTTCCAGTTATAGTCCAATCACGATCCTTTCTTTGAATAATGTATCTAAGATCTATTGGTCTCCCAAAGACCTTAGCCAATGGAATATAGTATTGGACAATATTGGGTATAAAATCGTTTTCTTGATTTTTTAAATAGATATATAGTGTATTTTGCCCATTTATATGTTTCTTTTTATTTAATATAAGTAGTTCGTATTCCTCCATTCCTATTTCTGTAACCATTATAATTCCTTTACCAAGTGAACCGCGCGTTGGTTTAATAACCACATTTTTGTACTTGTTTAGTAAATCAATAAGATTTTTTTTAGTAAGTATTTTTGATTCAGGTATAAATTTTGCTAATTGTGGATCTTCCATCAATAGTTGATTTTTGTGAAATTTATTATTTATTTTTGGCTTATTCATAAATAATACTCCTCAGTAACGCTATATTTTTTCTGAGTAAACAATTAAGAGTTCTATATTGTAGATTATTCAAAATCAAATATAAAAGGAATTGATTTTGAATAAAATAGGAGATATGCCCAATCGGATTATTTCTACAAATAGGAACAAAATCCTGTACTGTTGTGGATGACCATAGATTTTTGAGGTTAGATTGAATCTATTTTTAGAGGGAGGGAAATCATGAGTAACTATTTAGGGATTTTAATAACTTCTTATTTATATAATAAAACTAGGAAGCAAATTCCTACTCACGAGTGCTTATCTTTCTATGAAGATGCTTGTAATGAATATGGATTAACTCCTTGTTTTTTCAGAATTAGTGATATTGAAGTTAGAGATAAGAATATAAAGGCATTAGTAAAGATGGAAAATGGAGAGTATTCACTCAAGAAATTGACTAAACCAACTGTTATTCATAATCGTGGATTAGGTTTTCAAAAGAAAGATCAAAATAAAATAGAGTTACTCCAAAGAGAGGGAGTCATTATTTTTAATGAATGTACTCGTTATCAGAAGATAGATATTCATAATTTCCTTATTAAAAATAAAAAAATAAGTCAACATTTACCTGAAACGCATCCAGCAAACACAAATAATTTTTATCATATGTTAAAAAGACATAAAGAGATTTTAATAAAGCCTAATAATGGCACTCTTGGAAAAGGAATCATAAAACTTACTCAAAAAAATAATGATATGTGGTTGTTGATGAGTATGGGGAAGGAACAATTGTTTTCAGTTAAAAGAAAATGGCCCAAAGAATTAGAAACCTTCATTTCTAATTCAGCCAACATTATTCAACAAAGAATTTCCCTTGCGACTTACCAGGGAAATCCTTTTGACATAAGAGTTTCAGTTCAGAAAAATAGATATGGGGAGTGGCAAATTTCAGGAATGGTAGCTAAAGTTGCTAAAAAGGGGATGTTTGTAACAAACGTTGCATCAGGGGGGAAATGTTATCTTTTAGAAACAATACTTAACAATGATAGAAGTATCGATGAGAATAAGGTAAAAAAAGATATTGAGAAATTTTCTTTATTAATTGCAGATCAACTTAGTACAGAACTTCCTACCTTAGCAGATGTTGGACTTGATGTTGGTCTTACTAAAGAAGATTTTCCAATGTTAATAGAATGTAATGCCAGGGATCAACGTTATTCTTTTAAAGAAGCAGGTTTATACAATGAGTGGAAAGAAACTTATTTCACACCAGTAGGGTATGCTAAATACTTAATGGAAAAGAAGGATAAAGGAAGCTAGCGGCAGAATAGTATAACTTGAAAGGAAAATTGATATAGTGAATAATAAAACCTCTATACAAGGATCTATATGCTTGTATAGAGGCAAAGTGAGAAAGTTTTGCTCATTAACCTTTTGAAGAAATAATTTTTGCTGGAACTCCTACAGCAACACTGTCATCAGGAATGTCTGTTATTACAACCGCTCCTGCTCCAATTGTACAACGTTTACCTATTTTTATATTAGGGATAACGATTGTTCCAGCTCCTAAGTCGCTCAATTCACCTACTGTCACATTGCCTGCTAAATGGCTTCCTGGTCCGATATTAACATGATTCTCAATCCTGCAGTCGTGATCAATGCTTGATGAGGTGTTTATTATACAATTTTCTCCAATTTGTGCATCCGAGTTAATAACGGAACCTGCCATAATGGAGGTTGCCTTTCCAATAGTTGAGTTTTTAGATATGACACTACTAGGATGTATAGCAGTGGCGAGTGATAAATTGTGTAATTGGAGCAATTCAACTTTTTCTTTCCGAATTTTGGGATTCCCAATTGCAACATGCCATGTGGCGATTGTTTGGCTCCATTTCAAGATATTAGTAAGAGAATCTGGATATAAATTGTATTTATCAAAAGAAGTATGAATGGGAGAAGTAGAAAAAAATGTGAAATCATGAAGTGAATAGACCTCTTCTAAAATATCTTTAACTACCTTTGCGTGTCCTCCTGCTCCAATTATTCCGATCATAATAGTAAGGCCTCTTCTCATTTTTTCTCTTTTCCCATTAGAAATGAGGCGATTTGAAAATCAAATTCAGTGTCAATATCAATTGACTCATTTGGTGACATCAAATAAGGATAAGTCTTTTCACTATAGAAAGATTTGTTTTTCTTTAGATAAGATGTTTTTACTGCATAAATGGCGCCATTTAATCGAAAAACATGTTTATTAGTTTCGAAGTGTTTCAAATCCAGTTCTGAAAAAAAAGGAGTCATTGTTTCTTCATGAGTAAATTCTAACATAGAATTCAAAGTGAATTCCATTGGACAAACACTCAATACAGAGTCTGCATCTTTTTGTTGTAGTAATCGAAGTGCTTCATCAATATGCCTTTCCGTACGTAAAGGGGAGGTAGGCTGTAATAATACAATAACATCCGGTTCATATCCCTCTTTATTTTTTAATTCCTTTAATAAATGTAAGCAGGTATCAATTACATTTGAGTGGTCTTGTGCTAATTCGGAAGGTCTAATAAAAGGTACTTCTGCTCCTGCCTTCTTTGAGATAGTAGCTATTTCTTCATTTTCAGTAGATACTAAAACTCTGTTCACAAGAGGGCATTTTTTTGCAGCCATAATAGTATATTCAATCATAGGTAAACCATTTAATTTTGTAATATTCTTCTTAGGTAATCTTTTTGACCCACCTCGTGCAGGGATAATTCCAACTACTTCGTTCATTTACTCACCTCCATTAAAGCACTAACTATGGTCCTACGGGTTAATACAGATGGTCTCCCCGGCGAATTAATGGTATTCTTTAGGAATTTTTGTGTTTGTGATAAGACAATATTAATAAACTCTGGATCTTTGGATAATTTTGAAAGTGTAGCCGAAAGGCCATTTTGATCATAAATAACAGGACCAGCTCCAGCTCTTACAAGGTGTGAGTGAAAATTGTTATTTTGAATTTCATAATGATAGGGAATTGGAGGTTGTAAAACAATTATCCCTTTTCCTAATAAAGCAGCTTCAATACTAGTTGATGAAGAGACAGTCATGACGATATCAGTATTATGAAGAATATCATATAAATTATATTCAATCTGAGAAACTATAATGTTTTTTTGATTAACAAATAAACTATTGTAATCATATTTGTCGTGTGGATGAGGACGTATAATAAGAGTAAGTGGATCGTTTGGACCTATTGCTTCTTTAATCCAATCGATAATTGTCAAATTTGTACTTTCGATAAATGGCTGTGTAGTAAATGTTATTATTTTGTGATGGGAAGGAATCGAAAGACTTTTAAGGAAATCCAATTTTGGCATAGGACTAAAGTATTTCTTATACTCAAAATTAATATTTCCAGTTTCATATATTTTAGAAGCGGGAATCCCTCTTTTTTGTAGCCAAATTTTATAATTTTCTCCCCATGCACAGTGATGTGAAGCTCTTGTAGGGATTAATGATCTATCAGAAATCAATACTCGTGGGATATTGAAAAATGGCAGGTTGTACTGTTTAGCTAGGAGAGAAAGTGTTGTCCCAGGGTTTACAATTTCTACATGGTCAACAATTACTTTAATCGGATAATTATTTATAAGTGTTTTTAGAACATTGATGATGCGAATGGCAATCCTAAGGTGTTTAAATAACCAGGTTGTGAATTCTTGACTTTTGAATAGGGGATGGATTTTAATATTGTTAAGAATCTTTATAGCTGTACTTTCGATATCTTTAAAAGCTATTGCAGAAACCTTTTCATTTATAAAGTTTTGTCGATATTGAAAAATCTGCATTTGTTTTGGTAACTCCACATTCTCTAGAGTTCTAAGATCATTATCATTCGTTACCATAAACATTACCTCATGTCGAGCGAGTTGTTTAAGTGCAAATGGTGCCATTATTCCAGGCATAAGAATCATTTTACGAATAGGGTCAGCTGAAAGATTTTGTTCTAATCTTGGATTACGAGATAATGTGTGCTGTGCATCCTTCATCGTTATTAATGAGTGCTTTTTTTTCATACTTGTCACGTATTGTTCATTATTGATATTTTCATTTACATGTTCTTGAATATAGGCATGGAAATACCTAATAATAACTAAAGGTAATTCTATATTAAAGTATTTTAGGGATGAGAATGTCTCGAAAAATTCTTTAGTAAGACTGTATCGAAGAGTATAATGATTATTTAAAATATCTTCACCATACATTTTGCTAATATCTCCTTCCATTAAAAAAATAAAATAGTAGAATTTTGAACATTCTATAATGTAACTAAAAAATGGTAAGCTTTTTAAAAGAGTTACATTAAGGATACCTTTTTATAACTCACTCATAATAATTCTATAAATTAAGACAGATGGTCTTCCCGGCGTATTGATGGTACTTTTTAAGAATTTTTGGGCTTGCGATAAAATATTATTAACATAATCAGGTTCATTAATTAATTTGAAAAGTGTATTCGAAAGATCATCTTGATTATTAATAACAGGACCTGCTCCGGCTTTTACATAATGAGAATTAAAATTATTATTTTGAATTTCATAATTATAGGGAATTGGAGGTTGTAATACAAACACACCTTTTCCTAACAAAGCAGCTTCAATACCTGTATTAGAAGAAATAGTCATAACAATATCAGAATTAAAAAGAATGTCATATAAGTTAGTTTCTTCGGATGAAGAAACCATAATGTTTTTTTGGTTAACAAATAGTTTTTTATAATCAATTTTGTCAGTTGGATGAGGTCGTATAATAAGAGATATCGGATCGGTTGGTGCTAGTGCATTTTTAATCCAACTGACAATAGTTAAATTGGTGCTTTCATCGAATGGTTGGGTAGTAAACGTAATAATTTTATGTTGCAATGGGATAGAATGAACATTAAGGAATTTATCTTTTGGCATTGGGTTATAGTATTTCTTAAACTCAAAATTAATATTACCAGTTTCATATATTTTTGATGAAGGTATACCTCTTTCTTGTAGCCAATTTTTATAATTTTCTCCCCATACACAGTGATGTGAAGCTCTGGTGGGGATAAAAGATCTATCACTAATAAAAACTTGTGGAATATTAAAGAATGGTAGATTGAACTTTTTAGCTAGTAGAGAAAGTGTGGTTCCAGGGTTTACAATTTCTACATGGTCAACAATTACTTTAATTGGATATTTACGTATTACTTTTTCTAGAAGACTAGTGATTCGAATGGCTATTCTAAGATGGTTAATTAACCAATTTTTGAATTGTAGACTTTTAAAAATGCTATTGATTTGATTATTGGTAAGGATTTTTTCTGCTTCACTTTTGATCTCATTAAAAGCTTGATCAGGGATTTTTTCCTTTTTCAATTCTTGTCGATAATCAAAAATTTGCATTTGTTTTGGTATGGTCAAATTCTCTAGAGCCATAAGGTCAGCATCAGTCACGACCATTAACATTACCTTTTGTAGTGAAAGTTGTTTAATTGCAAATGGTGCAAATCTTGCTGGCATTAGAATCATTTTTCGATGGGGGACTACAGATAAATCCCGTTCTAACCCTGGATTACGAGCTAATGCCTGTTGAGCATCTTTCATACTAAATAATGAGTGCTTTTTTTTCATTTTTGATACGTATTGTTCATTATTAAGATTTTTATTTACATGTTCACGAATAAAGATATGAAAATACCTAATAATAACCAAGGGCAATTCAATATTAAGGTATTTTAGTGATGAAAATGTCTCGAAAAATTCTTTTGTTAGACTGTATCGAAGGGCATAATTATTACTTAACTTTCCTTCTCCATACATATTGTTATATTCTCCTTCCAATTTACATCGTTCAATCAATCTTCATTAGATAAAAAACTCAATTATTCTCTCATCCCTTTGGCTATAAGGTCATACCAAGAGGTCGTTTTTCTATACTGCTCGTCGATTGTTACAAGTCTTTTATCATTATTTGAATTGAAAAACGATTTAACTAAGAGAAACAACCCAGGTTTAAATTTATAATCCAAATCATCACTAATTGGTACTTTTTCGATTTCAAAAGAATCTTTACGTTGAATATACAATTCTTCCATCGGACGTAGGATTAATCTGGATTCTTCTGTCATTAGCTCTAAGCCCCACCTTCCTGGAGAATTCCAATTTGCATGGTAAGAAAAGAGAATATTTTCTTTTGTAATTCCTGAACCAGTAAATATAGAGGAAGTAGGATGCCAATCTAGAGAACCTGAAGTATGGCAAGTAAGATACTTTGGTTCACCCCCAAAATAAAAGGCTGTGTCAATGACATGTGTTGAATTTGCAAGTAACCAATTCTTTTTAACTACTGAATTAATATTTGATTTAGAGATAAGGTGGCTTAATTCTGTAAAGTCAAAGTGGAATGACTGCATTCCTCCTTCATTTTTAATAATTTTTTCTGCTTTAAACGTAGAGGAATAGAACCGTCTGTTATAAGCAACATAAACTTCAGCATTCACTTTTTCAGACTTTCTAACGATTTTTCCTATTTCATTAGAATCGATGCCACCAGGCTTTTCTATTAAAATCCTTTTGACACCATGTTCTAATAAAGTAAGAGTGACTGGGCATAATTGTTCTATATTTACTGTAACGATAGCTGACGACGGGAGGGAAGTATTTTCTTTTAGATACTTTTTTAACCCACCTGTTTCTGCAGGGATATTCATCAGCTCCATGAATTTCTTTGCAGAGGAAAAGCTACGCCCCACACAGATAAATGGTTTATTAAGAGATTTAAGTACTTTGGCGTATTCGATTGCCATTCTACCTGCTCCAACGAGTAAAATTTTTTCATTCATGTTATGGGACAAAACTCAACCCTCCCAGATCCATGTTTTTCTAAGTGTGCAGTTAATGTTTGAAGTAAAGGCACATGTAATGCCCATGATTGTGAGAAATTGGGGAGGTCGCAACTTCCACCATCTACGATTTGTTGCACTGCAATATGGGTAAGTTGACTTTGATAAGGAATATTAAATTCGATCTCTTTCCATTCCCATCCTAAAGAGTCCTCTGAAATCCATGCTTTCCTCTCATTTAGTTTCAAAATGCAACGCATATGGATGTTGTTAATCTGAATAAGATGAGGGACATTTTTTTCTGGATATGAGGTAATGGTAATTGTACTTCCTAACTTACTTTTTCCTTGTAAAGTACCAGTAAACTCCAAAAAACCATGGCGTTTGCTATTTGTTGGATATTGATCAAGTAAACTTGAGTCTAAAGAAAAACTAGTATCATTTGTCAAATAAGAAACAAGATCAAGATGATGTATAGCATTAGAACCTAGGTTCAATTGGGAACCATTTACACGATAATCAATAGGCGATACTATATTTGAAGAATCATTAATTTTCTTTTTTAACATTTGGAAGAAAGGTACCATTCTTAAGGGACAGTTTACCCATGCTTTTACATTATTTTCTTTGAGAAGTACATTAATTTCTGAAAAATGATTTGGATTTTGAAATACAACTTTTTCTAGAATTAGATACCGTATTTTATTATTATTTACTATATCTTCTATAATTTTTTTTCTCACATTAGCTGGAGTAGCTACAATTACAACATCAATTTCATAAGGGAGGGAAGATAGGTTTTGATAATAGTCAACACTTTGAATCTGAGAAGGTTCGTTTATCTTCTGGTACTCTGTTTTTACTTGAAGTATGGAATCTTTATTAGAATCAACCAAAAATATTTTAACGGGGTGATCTATTAACTTAAGAGCCTGGAAATGTCGTTTGCCGATCTGCCCCACACCAATAATGGCAATTTTAATTATGTTCAACGTTCAACAACTCCTTCATTAAATAGAAAGTTTAAAGTCTGAGGAGGTTATTTATTACCAAGTACTTAAACCACCATCAACTACAAAGTTTTGACCAGTTACATAAGTAGAAGCATCTGAGGCTAAGTATATCAAGGCACCAACTAATTCATCTGGATTTCCCATACGTCCCAAAGGAGTACGGGAGGCGTAATTTTCCTTGAACTCCTCATTTTGCCCACTTTCTATCCCTCCAGGTGTTAACATATTGACTCGAATTCCTTTATCCGCCCAATAAGTAGCAAGGTATTTAGTTAATCCCCAGACTGCTGCTTTTGAAGTAGAATAAACTGCTGGAGTATTAATATGCGTGCCTAAGTAAAAGGAGTTCTTATAAATTCTTTGATCAGGAGCAATTATTCCATATATCGATGATGTTTGTATGATGGACCCACCATGTTTTTGTTTTACCATTTCCTTACCAACGTGTTGAGCAACTAAAAACATTCCATCAATGTTAACAGACATGACTTTTTTCCATTGCTCTAAAGAATACTCCTCAAATGGAGCAAAATATGCATTCAAATCGTTTGTTTTAGTCGCTGCATTATTGTGTAAAATGTCAATTCTGTTATATTTTTTAAAAGTTTGCTTAACCATATTTTCTACTTGCTCAGGCGATGAAACATCACAACTTAAACCAAGACAATCCGTTTGAAATTGTTTTGATAATTCTTTAGCATATTTTTGTGTTGAGTGGATATCTAAATCCACGACCACTACATTTGCCCCATATTCAGCTAATCCTGCACAAAAGTTTCTCCCTAATATACCCAAAGCACCTGTAACTATTGCTGTCTTTCCAGTTAAGTTGAATATTTCTTTATATGCGGATTTCATTAATCATTACCTTTCTGTTATTTTGTTTTGAAATTCGTCCTGCAATCAATAGTTGCATAAGTGAAAGAGTTGAATGATAGGGAATGGAAGGTTTACCTGTATCTATGGAGTGAAAGAAATGCCAAAGCATTCTTCTAAACATAGAAAAATTATCATTCAATATAATGTTGGTGTTCTTTTGGGTTCCCCAAAGTTCTAATTGAAAAGGTACTGGTGAAAAAATTGAGAACTTCAAATCACTCATTGTATTTATTTGTATTAAAGTATCATTTTCCATAGTAATCACCATTGAATCATGCTGACCATTTAATGAGAGAATTGATTTAGGCTCTGAAGGTAATAATGGCAATATGCTTTCAAGTAAATGTATTCCATACTTTTCCCAAGACAAAGGGCCTATACATTTTATCAAAGGAATATCTCCATATTCTGAAAGAGTGTTACGAAGTTTATCTATTTCTTTTGCATATCGCATAGCCGAACATGACATTAATTTTCCACTTTGAAGAAAAGGTTTAAAATAAAGTAACTCATTTTCGTCTAGGGAGAGGGGTTTATCAATAAAAACTGGAATCCCATTCTCTAAAAAAGGCATGGCAAATTTTTTGTGATTTTCAAAATCATCACGTGCAATGATAATTGCATCTACTTGATCTAACATATCGGTGAGGTCTTTAATAGCATGTGGAATAAGACATGCTTGACAGAGTGTTTCTGTCATTTCAGGGCACTGTGTCCAAGCATGAGTCACTTTTATATTATTGAATCCAAACTCTGATGGATCCCTTTCTTTTAAATAGTCATCAATTACCTTCCAACCTGATGACAATAAAGCTTTGCTTTCGTAACCGTTTATGATTGCAGAAAAGGAAAAAGGGTGACCATTACCCTCGTTACATCCAATCATTCCCACCTTTATTACCATATGGACCAACCACCATCTACACAGAGATGTTGTCCTGTCATATAACTAGAAGCATCAGAACAAAGTAAAGCTACTGCTCCTTTTATTTCATGAGGTTTACCGATTCTATTCATCGGATTTTTTGCCGATAATTGATCTATAAAAGTTTGGTTTTGTTGTGTAATTTCGTGAGGGAATGCTCCAGGACTTAGGCAATTGACTCGGATATCATAAGGGGATAGGAAGCTTGCCAAATATTTCGTGAATTGTATCACACCAGCTTTTGCTGCCCCATAACTTGGTGGATTAGTAAATTGTATTCCGTCATAAATTCTGTAATCAGGAGCTACATGACCATACATGGAGGTAATATTAAGAATTATTCCTTTTTTTTGCTTTAATCCAGGTAAAGCTTTCTTAATGCAATAAAAGACGGAGTTTAAGCTCATGGCTATATCGTATTCCCAGTCTTGATCTGAAATGGATTCAAATGAATTCTTCTTTCCTGACCAGGCATTATTTACAAGAATGTCAAGGCCACCAAACTTTTCCTCAATTTCTGTAAACGTTTCTGAAATAGAATCTTTGTTCATTAAATTTAATTCCATTGGTATGGCATCTGCATGAGGACCTAATCTTTCCTTTATCTCAATACATTTGTTTTTGCACTTTTCAAAGTCACGACTCGCAAGTATGACAGTGGCGCCTAATTCCGCTAATGTATAACTGATTTCGTTTCCTAAATATCCCGCTCCTCCAGAGATTAAAGCTGTTTTTCCCTTTAAATTAAATAAATCCTCAAGCTTTTTCATTGTTTAATCTCCTTTTTAATAATAATTCCGCAAGTATAAAATCAACTTCGTCATCAATATCGATAGAGTTTTCCTTTTGCATAATAATTGAACCTGTAGGTTGTGGGAGAATGGTTTGAGCACCATTTAAAATGGAGTCAATAGAAAATCCATAAACTGCACCGTTTAATTGATACGCTTTAGGCAGTTTTTGCCGAGGAAGCCAGGGATCGGCTCCTTTAATAAAAACTTCAGGAATGTTTTTATTCAGTCTCCAAGCACGATGAGGATTAAGGTCTGCTTCGCAATAGCTTGCTATTGATTTGTAGAAGTTTGTTTGATCTGTTAATAATTTTATACATTGTTGTAAATCTGAACTTGTTCTCAGTGGACTAGTTGGTTCGAGATAGAGCATATATTTTGCGTCATTACCTTCAGATCTTAATTTCATTAGAACATTTTTTATTACGTCTATCGGCATGGAATCGTCTAATGCTAAATGAATTTCTCGCTTCATTATCTCTGCACCATATTGTCTAGCGACTTCAGCTATCTGATCATCATCGGTTGAAACAATTATTCGATCTATTTCTGTTACTTGCTTTGCAACTTCAATTGTCCATGCTATAAGAGGTTTTCCGTAAAAAGATTTGATGTTTTTATAGGGGATTGTTTTACTTCCACCTCTTGCCGGAATTAGGGCAATTATTTTTTGATTATCACTCACGAAAGAATCCTCCTTTTATATAAATTTATCTAGTTTAAAATTTTTTCTAATAGACTAGGATTTAAAGTTTTGTCTAAACAAATTTCATCTTTTATTGATACTTGCGAGAAAAGTTTAAATAGAAAAGTCTGGTTGTATATGATATTAGAAAATAATTTATAAATTTCATCGAGGCTAAAAATAAATGATGGTTTTCCTTGTAAATAATATATGTTCCTTGGTTTTGAATAGAACGCAACTGGTTTTTGAGCTAATAATGCTTCATAAGAAACGGTTGAAAAAGGGGTAATAATCAAAGCCGACTTATCTATTAAATCCTGTAAAGAAACAGTACCGTGTGTGTAAAGCTTGGAATTAGTGGAGGTTACTAAGTTTTTGTAACTTCTGCTACTTTGATCTGGGTGCAACTTGTAATGAATAAATAGCTTTCCTGAAAATTTATTTGCTGCTGCTTCAATGTTTTGAATCATCTTTTTGTTAAAACTCTCTGCTAAAGGTTGTAGCGCCACTAATATATTAATTTGATTAAAAGGGACGTTAGTCTTTAGAAAATAATCTCCTTTTGGTGATTTTTTAATATAAGCTATTTTTGCACTTTTTGGAAAATGTGGTGGTGCGATCTTCATTTTTTCAGAAGGCGCGCCATATGTTTTAAGGTATTCTTCGTGTGATTTTCCCCAAACGAGATGTAGATCCGCGTTAAGTGGAAGATGCCCAAGTTCACCCAAAATGCCATGTTGAAAGTTAATAGTTTCTATATTTCTGCTTTGGGCAAATGTAGTAATTAACGCACCATGTCGATTAATTGTTGAACCATATAATGTTTTTGAGATCGAGTATTTATCAAATAGAGTATGAACTTTGCGAATGACTACTAATAACTTTTTAACCTCTTTGTTCATCCAGGTAATAAATGAATTGTTTTTAAAAAATGCTGGTATATTTTGGTTTCGGAATATTTGATTTAATTGACTAGTTACCTGTTTTTCATCTGAAATAGGCATGTTTTTTTCAGGTAGGTCATGTAAAAAATACAATGGACGGCATTGTTTGTTTCTGAACATTTTTTTATATTCATTTTGGTGATGCGCTAAATAAATGCATTTTTTCTTTAAGGTCGAAGTCAAAGAGTAGAGATCAGACCTGACTAATAAATATTCTCCGGTCTTCTTATAGTGATTATTATTTATTAAATAAGGATCGCATGCTTTTTGAATGTTTAGATTGAGTTTTGTATTCTTTTTCTCTAAGTAAGCAACATGATACTGTCGTTCCACATATTTTTGAAAATCTCTTAATAGTGGTATTGAAATTGGCATTAAGTCATAATAAATATTTGAAAAAATCTCCAAAAATTCAAGGGTAAACAACCAAATAATTTTGTTTTTTTGTTGCACTAATGATCACAACACTCCCTGTTCCAGCTTTGTTAGTATGTTAACGATGTCATCTTCCTTCATTAACTCTACTTGATCAGAACGATAGAAAGGATTCGAATTGTACTTAAAATGAAAAAAGTCAATACCTGACTTTGGTAAGATTACATATAGTTCATCATCTTCTACAATGTGTTCAAATTCATGAGCATATATGAGTTCTTCATAAAGCTTTTCTCCTGGTCTTATTCCAATCTGTTTAATCGTTGGAGCAGTTAACCCTTTTTTCTCAAAAAAATTCTGAATTGATTCTGCTAAAGTAAGAATGTTTAATGATTTCATCTTAAAAATGAAGGTTTCCCCACCATTTGAATAAAAGGCTGATTTTAATGTCAGTTGGGCTGCGTCAGAAATAGACATGATAAATCTGGTCATCATGGGATTTGTTACTGTCAATGCATTTCCAGATCTGGCTTGATTCATAAATAACGGTATGACTGATCCCCTAGAATTTAAAACATTTCCAAAACGAACTGAGCAAAACTTTGTGTGATAATTATTTAACATTGAATTTGCATTATTAAATAATTTTTCAGAAATTAATTTAGTTGCTCCCATCGTATTCGTTGGATTTACAGCTTTATCAGTACTAATATTAACTACTTTTTTCACCTTATTGAGAATACAGGCTTTAATGACATTTTCACTTCCAATTACATTTGTTTTAACAGCTTCGAATGGATGATCTTCACAAACAGGAACTTGTTTTAATGCAGCAACATGAAACACTAAGTCTATTCCTCTAGTTACATATTCTACAGATTCATATTCTCGGATATTTCCTAAATGGAAGAAAATATTCTTATGTTTATGATACTGTTGCTTCATTAAATATTGTTTACTATCGTCTTTACTGAAAATAATGATTTTTTTAGGTTGAAAGTCTATTAAAGAAGAAACAATACATTGTCCAATAGAACCGGTCCCCCCAGTTACTAATATATTTTGATCTTTGAAATAATTTTTCAACTTTGTTTGGTCAACCAAAAGATTTCCACCTCTATTCGTTTAAGGTACTCAATAGTTAGGATATGAATGTTAAGGAGGGGATGATACAGTCAGGGGTCTATTTTCAATGGTTTAATACAAGTCGGGCTAGTAGAGATGATGAAAAATCATTATTTTATCTAGTCCTCACCCATCTTAGTTGGTATAGGGTTTTTAATGTTTTTGGTTAGTTATTGAAACCAAAGTTCAAATAGAAAAATGAGAAAAGTTCAGGGTGAAAATGATAAGGGTCTAGGACATCCATTGGTTTAATACATTACATAATGAGGAAGAAATTTTTGAAAATAAGCCTTTTGGTAATCAGAAAGGATTAGATTGCATATGATTATTCCCTTGTCTAGACCTGATATCACTAACATAGAAAAAACATACGTCAATGAAGTCCTAGATTCAGGACAGTTAAGTATGGGGATTAAAACAGACCTTTTCGAAAAACAGTTTAGGGATCGTTTTGAAGCACGTTATGCTGTAGCAATGAATAGTGGGACCAGTGCATTGCATGTCGCAGTAAAATCACTTGGTTTAAAAGCGGGTGATGAAGTTATTACAACTCCTTATAGTTTCATAGCATCAGGTAATTGTTTAGTGTACGAGGGAGTAAAGCCTGTATTTGTTGATATTGACCCTTTGACCCTTAATTTAAATACCTCGTTGATTGAAGGCACGATCACTTCAAAGACAAAAGCAATTTTGGCTGTGCATATATTTGGTCAACCGTGTAATATGGATGAAATTATGAAGCTAGCAAACAAATACCAATTATCCGTAATTGAAGATTCTTGCGAAGCTATTGGAGCCGAATGGAAAGGAACGCCTGTAGGTCTAATAGGTGATGTTGGTGTATTTGCTTTTTATCCAAATAAACAAATCACTACTGGTGAAGGTGGAATACTTGTTACAAATCATAAGAATATTTTTGAAATGGCAAAAGCTTTACGTAATCAAGGGAGAAGTCTAACAAATGAATGGTTAGATCATGAATATATCGGTTATAACTATCGAATGTCCGAATTGCAGGCTGCTGTTGGGCTTGGACAAATGGAACGACTTGATGAAATCCTTCAAAAAAGAGAACAAGTAGCTAATCGCTATTTACAATTAATTGGAAAATTTAATCTTCCTGTATTAATCCCCAAAATAGTAAATGACTGCAGAATAAGTTGGTTTGTTTTTATCATCATTCTTCCTAAGGGTGTTAATAGAAATCTAATAATTAATCATCTTTCAAGTCAGGGAGTTCAGTCAAAGCCATATTTTCCATCAATCCATTTGCAGCCTAGTTTTCAAAAAAAGTTTGGCTCTCAATTGGGTAATTTTCCTCTTAGTGAAGAAATGTCAGAACGTACGTTAGCGATTCCTTTTTATACCAATTTAACTCTAGAGGAGCAAACTTTTGTTATTCAAACCCTAAAAAAAATAGTTTAAATCTGTAAAATAAGACTTTTAGAAAGTTGTCAGTTTTATCCTGTTCAGAGGAGGTAAGAAATGGAATTTAATTTAGGGAGAAAAACAATTACTCCTGATGGTGAAGTATTCATTATAGCTGAAATCGGAGTGAATCATAATGGTTCAATCAAATTGGCAAAACAACTGATAGAGTTGGCAAAAGATGCAGGAGCGGATGCGGTAAAATTTCAAACATATCAAGCGGAAAGTTTAGTGACTGCTACTAGTGAATTAGCTGATTATCAAAAGAAAAGTAGTTTTAAAACTCAAAAGGAAATGCTGCAGCAATATCAGTTAAGCAAGCAGGAGTTTGTAGAGCTTAAAGAATACTGTGATTCTGTAGATATCCTGTTTCTATCTACCCCCTTTGACTTACAAAGTGCGGATTTTCTAGTAGAAATAGGTGTAGAAGCTTTTAAGATAGGGAGCGGTGATCTGACTCACTTTCCCTTACTTTCCCAGATTGCTTCCTATAAAAAGCCTTTGATTATCTCAACTGGAATGTCGACTCTAAGGGAAATAAAAGCAACAGTTGATTTTATACCTGGTGATGTCGCATATGCATTGCTTCATTGTACATCAGCTTATCCAGCTCCTTACGAAGATCTTCATTTACGTGTAATTGAACAATTAAAGGAAGAATTTAACTGCCTTATTGGTTACTCTGATCATTCAATGGGTTTAGAAATACCTTTCGCAGCTGCAACTTTGGGGTATAAAATCCTTGAAAAGCATTTTACCCTTGATCGAAATTTAAAAGGCCCAGACCATGAAGCTTCATTAATCCCAAATGAATTCAAACAAATGGTGGAAGGAATTAGGAAAATAGAGAAGGCAATGGGAACTAATATGAAACAAGTGACACCTGTAGAAATTAAAACAAAAGAGGTTGTCCGAAGAGGAATTTATGCTGCACAAGATTTAACGAAAGGTCATGTAATAACATCTAATGATTTAGACTATCTCCGCCCAGTGGCTGGTATTGAAGCTTGTCATTATCAAGAAGTAATTGGAAAAATAATAGTTGGCAATAAGAACAAAGGAGAGCCTTTAACATGGAAGGATATAAAAGGGGGGAGCCTGAGGGGAATAAATGGATAAAAAAACAATTATCTGTTTTTCTGGTACAAGGGCGGATTTTGGGATTTACCGATCACTTTTATTTGAAATAGAGAAAGACAATTTATTTGATTTGAAGCTTGTAGTAACAGGTATGCATTTATTAAATGAGTATGGATATACCATTGATGAGATACGTAAGGATTCCTTTGAGATTGTTGATGCACCATCTATTTTGTTTAAAGGTGATTCAACTTATGCAATGTCACAATCTGTGGGAATAGCTATTATGTATTTTGCAAATATTCTTGAACAATCTAAACCAGACGGTATCCTACTACTAGGAGATCGAGGTGAAATGATAGCTGCCGCAATTGCCGCTCATTATCAAAACATAGTAACCTTTCACTTGCATGGAGGTGAAAGGTCAGGGTCTGCAGATGATGCTATTAGGCATGCTATTTCACAGTTATCTAATTTTCACTTTGTATCAACAAATCGTTCTAAAAACAATTTAATAAATATGGGAGTGGAGGATTCAAGTATTTTTGTTACAGGTTCTCTGAGAAAACATGATGTTAATTTTATAAAATCAATGGATCAAGAATATAAGGAATACTTAAAACGGAAATACAACTTATCCTCGACTAAAAAGACGATTTTATTTGTTATGCATCCTGATTCAAAAGAAATAATCTCTTATAAAGAACAGGTGGATTCGGTCATAACAGCTTTAGAAGGGATTCATAACATTGACATTATTATTCTAGGTTCAAATAGCGATGCGGGTGGAGAGGTTTTTAGAAAATCAATTAAAGAATTTAGTAATCTCAATAAGCATGTAAAGTATTTTGAATCACTTCCACCAAACGAATATTTGTTTTTACTTTCAGAAGTTCATGTAATGATTGGAAATAGCAGTAGTGGAGTTATTGAAGCACCATTTTTCAATCTTCCATTTCTAAATATAGGAAAACGTCAACAAAATCGGGAACAAGGAAGTAATGTATATAACGTTCCTTATATTATTACATTGATTGAGAAGAATCTAAAAAATATAATAAGTGAACAAAAAAAGAATTATGATAATCCTTACGATGTATTAGAGTCACCAGCTACGGAAATTGTGAGACAAATGAAAATTTGGATGAAATCTTCATCTCACGGTGATTAATGAAGGCGATCTAAGTCAGTATTAAAAATATATAGAACTTAATTAGTCATTCAGATCGTTTCTTTTTTGGGTGACTTTTTTTCTGATATATATTGTTTTGAAGACTTTCTATTTCGTTCGTAAAATCCTCTAGTTTATTCTCAAGTTCATTAATAAGAAGAGATTTTGAATCTAATTTCTCTTCATAATCAAACGAATGCTCTAAGATTTCTTTAAATTGCTGCTCTAATAAGGTCAGGGTAGAAAATTGATTATTCTCGTTAGTAAGTAGAGAAATGATTGAACTAAATGAACTAATATCTATTTGTATCTTTCCAATTTTATTAATGATCCCATCTTGATTCCTTTTTAAGTGAATTATTTCATCTTTGAACCAATTATACGTGTCTATTAATGTGAGGTTCCTTCGATTAACTTTCTGTAATTCTTGTATTTTTTCATTTAATTCTTTCATATGTTTATCGTTTACTTCTACCTTTTGGTGTAAGTTATGATTTTTAGAGAGGAGAGAGCTGCTTTCTTTTTGGAGGTTCGTATTTAATTTTTCGAATTGCTGTTGTACGGTCTGTGCTTCTTCTAGTTTTTTCTGATAATGACCTAATTGACTTTGAAGATTATTGAATTTTATTGAGCGCATATTTTCGGTCTTTTCAAGTTTTTCGAGTACTGACTTTAGGTTCGAGATTTCTTCCAGCAAGTCAAGATTTTCTTTCTTAAGTTCTTCTTTTCTATTCGTGAGATGTTGTAGGTCGTTTTGCAGTTGGTTAATCTGCTCATTTTGCTCTTGGTGAAGTTGTTTATCGGCCTGTTGTTTACGTTCGATCTCTGTAATGTAGGTATCTAATTTTCTGTTTTTATCCTTTAAATTATTTGAAATTTTCTCAAATTCCTTTTTTTCATCCTTGTAAGTTTGGATATCTTTATGTAATTGCTCGATTTGAATGGATAAATCCTTATTCATAGTTTGGTAATGACTAATTAATTCCTTTTGTTTATGATTTTCTGTCTGTAAATTCATATTTTTAGTCTCTACATTTTCAATATCAGTTTGTTTTAGCGTTAATCGAGTATGAAGAGAGAGAATAGCCTTATTCATATTCCTAATTTTTATTCTATCATTCTCTTGATTCTCCTCAAACGTAGAGATTATTTCTTGATAATTTGTAATGGCATTTGTCAGCTTTTCGATATCGTTATTTTTATTTAAAAGAGATGCATTAAGCTCTTTTTCTTCCTTTAATTTCAGGTTTTCTTGTTTTAGTAATTTTAATTGGGAGTAGTGGTAGTTGTTCTCATAGTCTTCTATTTTGGCTTTGTATTTAGCAAGTTCTGCTTTGAAAAAAATAATTTTTTGTTGAAGTTGGGTAGGATCCTTCATCTTACTCACCTTAGAATTCATTTTCCTTCCTCCCTACTCTAGGGTATTCAATACCCAACATGAAACGCTACTTTACTCGTTGTTAAGTTTCCTTTTTTAAGAGACTAATAATCTCATTAAAGCTTTTTTGGTTAGTAACAATGATAGAATCCAATGCTTCGATCAACTCATCAGGAACTAATTCACTTTCATTTCTATTTGCTGTTTTATCGTTATTTCGAGCTTCCTTTTTCATTAATAAGTAAACCATCAACATGTTTAATGTATCACTTTCCAAATAAATAGAACTGTTATTATCCTTTTCCGTATTATTAAGTTTTTCAAGCTGTTCTTGAATATATTTACTCGTTATTTGCTTTAAAAGGGATTCTTGGTCTTGATTATCATTTGTTTCTATTTTCCCCACCCCATTTTATGTTAATTTCCACTCAAATTTATTTGATTGATTGCAGGAATACCATCATTAAATTCATCACAATAGGTAAATCCCATGATGCTTCCAGTGTATGGTTCACTCGGAATCCACTTAGCCTGAAAGTTTGAAAACGAAATGATTTGAGCAGGTGAAACCGATTCTTTCCCGACCGGTTTTAACCAATATTCTTCTTTATTTGTGTGATCGTTTAATCGTTCCCATACGTCATTTGTTTGCATGGCAAGTGTTGTATTTTTATTGATATATTTTCCAGAAAAATGAAAAGGGGAATCTTGGGACAGTTTTAGGCAAATATAAGGTTTGTTAATGGGGATATTTCCAATATTATGAATATGATAAGTTCCAATGATCAGGCTTTCAGATTCTTTTTCGTGTGAAATGTTTGTTGTATAGGTGAAATAGCTCAGTATTTTCAATTCATTACTTTGAAAAGAAGAGGAAATTAATTTTTTTATTTCATTCAAGTAAGATGTTGTCTCTTGATTAAGCTGTTTTATCTTTTCTTGAAATTTCACCGTGTTATTTTTCTCCATTGAATAGCACTCCTTAGAAAAAAATAAGAGAGAGGAGATTCTCCTCTCTCTTACCATATGCACACTTACTCTGAGTCATCACCATTATCAGGGAATAATACAGGGCATTGTGGTGGCATTACAGGTGATGGGCAAGCAGGAGTTGGAAGGATATCTCTTGGTTGGCAGAAGTCTGCGACGATTTCAAGTGTTACAGGGAATGTTGATTGAATACTTTGGCATAGACGTACTGTAACTTGTGCATCAAATGTATCAGAAAGTAAATCACAATCAAACGTACAGATGAAACAATCTAAATCAGTATAACTAACTAAGATATCAGTGCCAGTTGGTGCACATAAAAACACCTGTTCACAACGTGAGAAATCAAAAGAAGCTTCTTCAGTGCCAGTTGCTGTAGGGAAGAAAAATGTTACTGTGAAATTTTTGCGGATTGTTACTAACTGAAGTGTAACTTCTGTTCCATCGATGACAAACACTCTGTCCTCGCGGGGGCCAACAGCAACGGCTGGACCTGCAGTTACTTCACATGTTACTGGTCCTGTTATTTCTTCACATGTTAATGGATCTTCACCAATAATCGGCAAAGCCTCACCAACAAATGTTAAATCGAATGTAGCTTCATTAAGAATCCAATCATATACCTTCGTTGTGTTAATACAAAGGAGCTCCTGTCCTCCTGTTAAACTTTTTGCTTGCATATAGCAAACACCTCCGAATTGGGATTAATTTCTTATCACTTATAGCATATGTATAGTAGTAAAAATGGTTCTTCACGAAGTAATCGATTATTAATTTGTGTTTTTGCCATGTATGAACGATTACTAACAAGAATAAGTTTGTATAAAAAGGGTGATAAGTGATGGAAGATCCCAAGTTGACCAGCACTGAAAAGATAGATCGGTTAAAGCAAAAACTCGCAACGTATAAACAAACGTTAGAAACAATAAAGGCCGGTGATGTGGTTGAGGATTACCTACTAATGAAAAATGAAGATAAAGCGATTAAAAAGCAGGTTTTCACACTAGAAGGTGAAGTGAAAAAGATGAAGGAAACACGGGATTTTCAAATAGATGAGTATGAAAAAAGAGCTGAAATCATCTCTGTCCAAGTAGAATCGGTTAAAGAATCGTTGGGACAATTAGAGGATGATGTGAAATTATTAATAAATACAGTTAACAATTTGAACTTTCCGGACCTTTTATTAAAATTAGAAAACTTGATAAATGCACATAACCAATCTTCAAAAACAGAAGAATTAACTGAAATTAGCAAGCTGAAGAAGGAAATTGAACAATTAAAGAATCAAATTCATCATCGTGAAGAAGTAGTAGAGGATGAGCCAAAAGTGACAGTTTCAAAACTTCAACCATCAGGTTATAAACAGCTTATGAATATGATTCAAACCGCGAAAACAATCGATTCTTCCATTCATCCGCCTAGAAAAATGCTAACTAATCAAGTAAATCCGCTTCAGCAATACCGACAATTTCCTCCAACCGAAGTGATTAAGATCGAACGGGTACGAAAGCAAAATAAAATGAAGACATCTGTTTCATCAAAATACCAAGTAATAAAACCGTCAAAAGACACGAAAAAGAAAAACAACAAAGGAAATGACAAGATTACTTTGAATAATCATCCAGACAATGCTCAAGGGGTAAACGATGTTGAATTCAAAGAGAAGGAACATGACTACCAAGTTCAAGAAGAACGATCCAAAACAAACGAAAGTTCTGCGAGTAGTATATTAAATGACTCGACTGAACAATCACCTAATAAACCTGAAAAAACGCAGCAAATCTCTTCAGGCGGTGAATCTGAAAAGAAGAAGGAAGAGAGACTATCCTTTTTTTCATTTCTACAAAGAGGTAAAAATGATGGAAAATAACAAATTGATTTTTCCTGTATATTGTTATGAAGAGTTAGTAAATCATGGACAATCGCAATTGCCATATGAAGCCTGTGGATTGTTGTCTGGTAGGAATCAAACTGTTCAATCGATATGGAAACTAAAGAATGAATTGAACTCAGATCGCCGTTTTTTTGTTGGGGAAAAGACTGTAAATAAAACTCTGCAATCTATTGCTAAGAGAGAAGAAAAGGTCTTAGCTATCTATCACTCACACCCTACGACTGCACCCATTCCTTCATATACTGATCTGTTGAATCACCCTGATTCGGAAGTGAAAATGATCATTGTTTCATACAAAACAAAAAATCCACTTGTAAAGTGCTATCGTATTCAAAAAAACTCATATAAAGAACTGCCTTTTTTAATGGAACCACTTGTTTAGCCCAAACAAATAACGATCAAGCTACTTATTATAGAGTATATGAGCAAAGGGGATGTAAAAATGAGTAGTGATAACCAAAGGAGAGTTGGGAAAACAGGTGATATCGTAAAAAAATCGACGAGAGTAAAATCTGATTCCACAAATAGAACAAGCGTAGGAAATCTAGTCTGTTGTCGAAAAAAAAGAATGTCGAGCTAAGAAAAGGCTGAAGGGAAAATTACTTGAAATGATGTGGAGAATAATTGTAAGAAGTATGCCAATTTCTTCATTTTAACGACTCCCCAAAAGTTCCCCTAAAAATACAGTTTTTATAAACGATCATATGAGAAGCAGGTTTTTATTAGCCTATCGCAAACCACCGAACACAAGGAAGTCGCTTAATTGTCTTTAGAATCGAATGAAGGCTCTATTAAAAGAAAGGAATCATTTGTCCACACCATTGATCAAGAATTACTTATAATAAACTAACTTGGATAAGGAGATGTTGATTTTGAGTATATATAGTAGTCGAAGAGAAGGTCAGAAAAGTAGTCCAATAATTATAAATAGGAATAGAAAAGCTGTAGATTCAACTACTGTAACAAAACGAAAGGTTGTTAAAGGCGGTTGCTGTTTTAAGAGTAAATAGGTGATCGTATTGATGACTGCATATTTTGTAAATATTTTAAAAAAAGGAAATAAACTCCTTAGCCCATTCTTAACGGGCAGTAAAAGCCCTACCTTAAAATTCAAAGGAAGCTGTGCAGTTAAGAGTAGGGGCGAACTGTCCGTTATAAGATAAAGGTAAGTCCAGCTAGTTGTAAGTAGGGGATGAAGAAAACCTCCCCTGGGGCCAGAGGGAGGTTTTCTTAATTCTTCCACCAAGTATCAAACATACTAGCTGGTAATTCCCGTTTATGCTGAGAAGCCGAATACCGTTTTTCAATCTTATCTGCTACATCTTTATCAACTTGCTTACCCTCTAAATAGTCATCTAACTGATCGTACGTGATCCCAAGTTCGGTTTCGTCAGCTTGCAATGGAGTGTGATCAAGCAAATCTGCCGTCGGTATTTTTAGATATAGTCGTTCAGGAGCATTTAGTGCTTGTAATAGACTTTTTCCTTGGCGCTTCGTTAGACCGGTTAGTGGTAAGAGATCAGCGCCACCGTCACCATATTTTGTAAAGAAGCCAGTAATCGCTTCAGCTGCATGATCTGTTCCAATCACTAATAATCCATTTTGGCCACCAAATGCATATTGAGTAATCATTCGAACGCGAGCTTTTACATTTCCTTTATTAAAATCGGTGAGAGCAACAGAAGCGGTGCTTTTGTATTGATTTGCGAATGTATCAACTGTACCAGAAATATCAAACGTAAAGCTTTCATCTGGTTGAATAAATGAGAGAGCTAGCTGAGCATCATCTTCATCTTTTTGAATACCATATGGAAGACGAACAGCGATAAACTTTGCTTCATAACCTTCATTTCGTAATTCTTCAACTGCGAGCTGTGCAAGACGGCCAGTAAGGGTAGAGTCTTGGCCACCACTAATCCCTAAAACAAAGCCTTTTGCTCCTGTTTTCTTTACGTATTCTTTTAAAAATGTAATGCGTGTCTGGATTTCTTGTTTTGGATTGATCGATTCTTTTACATGTAGTTCGCTCATGATTTGCTTTTGAATACTCATGTAATCTGCCTCCTAAGTATATAAGGATTGATTTTTAATATATTTGTAGCAGGATTCCGGTAAGAGATAACGTGGTTCGCCACCTAAAGAAAGCTCTTCTCTAATATAAGTTGAACTAATTTCCATCGCAAGCCCTTTATCTATTAAATGAAATGTTTCACCATCATCATTATTTCGCAAAATTGGTGAAGAGCTTATTGCTTTTAACATATTTATCCCATCTCTTGCCATAACGATGAATTTGTTTTCTTGAATTAGAAGGTCTGAGTTACCCCATTTACATTGGCCAATATCGATTAATAAATCTGCACCCATAATAAAATAGATCGTATCATTTTTGTATTTATTTTTAAAATGCTTTAATGTTTCGTAAGTCGTTATATTCCAAGCATTTTGTTTCATTTCGTAATCATCAACTATGAACTTATCATTATTTTCTACTGCCAATTCAACCATCGTTAAGCGGTGTTTGTCTTCTGTCTGCATCTGTTTATCTTTTCGCTTACTAGAGCAGGGTAAGAAAATAACTTTATCCAGCTTGCAGCGTTGGAGGATTGTGCTAGCGGTCCAAAGATGAACATTCGTAATAGGATCGAAGGATGATCCATATATACCGATTTTCCCCATAGTTACCCTCCCATAAAATAGGATTAAGAAAAGCGCAAGCGCCTTGATTAGCCTCGGGCAAATAAGACGATCAGGAATAGAAGGTGTTTTTTACCTTCAATTCCTGATTGGCTTATGACCTCGAGGGGCTAGGCGCTGGAGCTAGACAATTCTCGAAGCCTAAACTTATAAATTCTGATATTATAAAAACGTTAAGCGACGGAGTTATGTGGTACATAGATGGGAGTTTAACTAGTTCGCCGCCTTCTGACTTAGCTAAAAAACAGAATGTTGTTATTTGTTGCTACCCGCAATCATCTCGGCAACTTTCTGCTGTACTTCTTCAATATTTTTCATTTTGTTTTCCCAGCATGCTTGACTTAAATCAACCGGGTAATCTTCAGGATGTAACGCACGCTTATATTCATCCCATAATAGGTGTAAGTTTTCCATCGTGTACGTTTGCATCTTTGATATCGCTGGTGTATCGTATACAAGGTTCCCATTTTCGAATATTTTATGATGAAGCTCTTTTGCTTCAAAATTGGTGACAAATTTACTGACGAACGTATGAACAGGGTGGAACATTTTGATTTTATCTTCATTTTCAGGATATTCATCATGAAGGGTAATATAATCTCCTTCAGACTTATTATTTAAGCGGTTGATAATGCGATAAACCTTTTTCAAGCCCGGTGTTGAAACCTTTTCTGGATTTCCGCTAATTTTAATGGTATCAATCATTTGCCCATCTTCATCTTCAATTGAAACGAGTTTATAAACTGCTCCTAATGCTGGCTGGTCAAATGCCGTAATTAGTTTTGTACCTATTCCCCAAGTATCTATTTTTGCACCTTGCGATTTTAAGTTCATGATGGTTTCTTCATCCAAATCATTTGAGGCAACAATTTTTGCATGATGGTAACCAGCATCATCTAGCATTTTTCTTGCTGCTTTTGAAAGGTAAGCTAAATCACCACTATCAAGACGAATGCCGATAAAGTTAATTTTATCACCTAATTCATTTGCAACTTTGATTGCATTTGGAACGCCTGACTTTAACGTATCGTATGTGTCAACTAGAAAAACACAATCTTTATGACGACGTGCATATTTATGAAACGCGATATATTCGTCTTTATATGCTTGAATGAAGGAGTGGGCGTGCGTTCCAGAAACTGGTATATTAAACAACTTTCCAGCTCTGACATTTGAAGTGGCATCAAAGCCACCAATATATGCGGCTCTCGTACCCCAAATGGCAGCGTCCATTTCCTGTGCACGTCGTGTTCCGAATTCCATTACAGTATCTTCGCCAGCTACTTGTTTAATTCGTGCAGCTTTGGTTGCAATTAAGGTTTGATAATTCACGATGTTTAAAATAGCTGTTTCAATTAATTGCGCCTCGGCTAAAGGTGCTTCGATTCGAATAATCGGTTCATTTCCAAATACCATTTCGCCCTCAATGACAGAATAAACGTTTCCTGTAAACTTGAGAGCTTTCAAATAGGTTAAAAAATCATCGTCGTAGCCTAATTCATCACGTAAATAGGCAATATCAGATTCGCTAAAGGCGAAATTCTCTAAATATTGGATAATTCTTTCAAGTCCTGCGAAAACGGCATATCCATTCCCAAAGGGAAGCTTACGAAAATATACTTCAAATACTGCTTTTTTATTGTGGATATTATCTTCCCAATAAGATTCAGTCATATTTATTTGATATAGATCTGTATGAAGCGCTAAACTATCATCACTGTAGCTGTTACTCATCATCATGTCCTCCAGTATAGAAATCTAATGTTCATTGTACGTCCTGATTAATTGTCATTTTTTTATCATTAAGGACGAGAAGTAGACCGGGATTATACGACTTTCGCGTTTAAACAATTTTTAAAGTGGTTTAAAGCCCAATCATGGCCTTCGGCGTTAAAGCTTGCAACCGCATTTTCATGAATGACGATTGTAAACCCTTTGTTATATGCGTCAACAGCGGTATGCAAGACGCAAATATCAGTACAAACACCAACGAGATGTACCTCTGTAATTCCACGTTCTCGTAATTTTATTTCAAGATTAGTACCTGCAAACGCACTGTACCGCGTTTTATCGATCCAATAGACGTTCTCTTTCAATTTATTCTTTTCAAAAACATTTTGTAGCTCACCATACAGGTTTCTTCCCTCGGTACCACTAAGATTGTGAGGTGGGAACAACTTAGTTTCTGGATGAAGAGAGTCATCTTCATCATGAATATCAATAGCAAACACGACATAATCTTCATTTGAAATAAAATCTTTCGTAAGTTGAACAATCTCTTTTTCAATATCCTGCCCAGGCTTACCGCATGTTAACGCACCATCTTCAGCAACAAAATCAATCGTGTAATCAACATTAATTAATGCTCTTTTCATTATAACGGCCTCCTAAATAATTAAAGTACTTAACAACCATTAAGCATATAGACTTAATATCTTGCCGTATAAATAGGTCTGACAATATTCATTTCATCAGCAAAGCGATAAAGCTGAGTAGGGGTTTTCGATGTTCGTTGTGTTTTTTGCCCAGAAACCTCTTCAATAAAGGGAAGAGTCTTAATTTTTCTTGAAAATGCTTGTTCACTTGTAACAGCAGGATCGTTTGTTACAGTTTTTAATACAGCTTGTAATTCAGAATACGTAAATTGTTCCTGTAAAAAGCTTTTTGCTACGATTGTGTGGAGTAAATCATGTTTAATGACTTCGATTGCGTCTCCAATGATTTTGTGGTGGTCAAACGCTAAGTTGAGATTTAGCACGTCATCAATTGAAAATAACTTTACGTCATCAGCATCATCATTTGCTTTTCGTTTTGAAAGTTCATGTTCTGAAACAATGGCATAATGTGCGTTTGAGATAATCCACCCACGAGGGTCTCTACCTGGCTTGTCATATACCCCAAAATGCTTAACATGGAGGCATTTAACACTTGTTTCTTCTTCAAGTTCTCTTCTAGCGGCATCTAATGCTGATTCATCCGGCTGCACGAATCCACCTGGTAATGCCCATTTACCAGCTTCAATATTGGTATGGCCCTCAGCGTTTAGTTGGGCTCTTTTTATTAGCATCAGCATTAAACTCATCTGAGGTGGCTTAAATTCTCCTATTTTAGAGGAGAGGATGGTAAAAACAGCGATGTCAGAAGTATACCCATCAGGAGTGCGATATTGTTTTCGATCATATTGTTCTAAGGCTTCTTTATTTGACATGATGCTGCGCTCCTATAATCATTTGGTTTTATCAATTAACAAATTGTTAATTGTTAATTGCATTATATGTTATTATTTCCAATAAGTCTACAATAATAATCAAAATAGTGAAAAAGTTCCATGAAGTGAAATGCGGAAGGTTGAAGGGGAAGAGTTTGGTTCAACAAGAGGGAGGGGGAATGAAAAAGAATAGAAGAACCAGCACTTCAAAGATGAAGGCTGGTTTCATTCGGTCTTAAGGATTTGTTGACCAAAGTCCGGCAGACTTAATGAAAATACGTGGGTGTAATTTCAATTGAGCAATCATAAATTCTGCTAAGTCTTCTGGTTGCATTACTTTCTCTGGATTTCCATCAGTTAAGTTTTCCTTAAATGCTAAATCAGTTGCAACAGTGCTTGGAGTAAGGGCCGTAACACGGATATTATGTTTGCGAACCTCTAAAGCCAATGATTCGGTTAGTCCAAGAACACCGAATTTAGAAGCGCTATATGCACTTGTAACAGGAGCACCTTTTTGGCCAGCAGTAGAGGAGATATTGATAATGTCCCCGCCATTTTTTTCAATAAGTTGCGGAAGAACAGCACGAGTTACGTAGTAAACGCCCATTAAGTTTATATCAATAATCTGTTTCCACTCTTCTGGTTCAAGTTCAAGGAATTTTCCGAATTTCCCAGTTCCAGCATTATTTATAAGTATGTCAACAGGACCGAGCTTGTTTTTAAGGCTTTCAACGGCTTCATTTACTTGTTCGATTGAAGAAACATCAGCTGTTGCATAAGCCACGTTTACACCAATCTCTTCAATTTCTTTCGCAAGATTGATTAAATCTGATCCAGTACGTGCTATTAAGCCAACGTTCACACCTTCTTTTGCTAATGCGATGGCTGTTGCGCGTCCAATCCCTTTTCCTGCCCCAGTTACGAGAGCAACTTTGCCAACTAATGATTGTGCCAATTTATTCTGGCTCCTTTCAATATGTAAGATTCGGTTTAATCTTACATAAACGGTAAAAGGAATGTCAAAGATTTATGCTTCCCTTATTTAACTATGGAGGTAATTATTTTGTGCATGTTCAATTAAAAGAAGAAGTACATTTTCATATTTCTTCCTGTTTGATCGTTAGTATATGTTCATATTATTGAAGTTACTAGAAACTTAGATTGATGAGAATGAACGGAATAGGGAGCTGTTCATTTGTATGACTAACGGAATTTACATTCAAAAAGGTCCAAGAATCGATGGGAGGATAATTATTTATGATGAAAGCGCTCACTATAAAAGGAGTATAAAAATACAGAAAATTTACTAGAAAACACTTGTCAAATTTACATCATTTAAATATAATAAACCCATGTTATAAAAAAAGACATCGAATGAGAGGTTTTATTACATGGCTGAAGCGGTTATTTCAAAAGAGAAAAATGATGCAGAAATTCTTGTAGATATAAAAGAGATTATTCAGTTGAAAAACGTAGAGTTAATTCATTTACAATTTGTAGACATAGAAGGTATTTTAAAAAGTATTACAGTTACTGTTGATCAATTTGATGATGTAATAGAAGGAAAGCAAATGTTTGATGGTTCATCTGTAAAAGGTTTTTCACCTATTAATAAATCAGATCTTTATTTAATCCCAGATTACTCAACGTTCGCAGTGTTACCTTGGACAATTGAAGAGGGGTATTCAGAAGCACGTTTCCTATGTTCCGCAGCAAACCCAGATGGAACTCCTTTTGAAGGTGATACTCGTAACGTTTTAAAAAGAACGGTAGAACGTGCTGCTGATAAAGGCTATTCGATCTCAGTTGGTCCAGAATTAGAATTCTTTTTGTTTAAAGCAGACGAAAATGGAAATCCAACAATGGAATTAGGCGATAATGCAGGATACTTTGAGCCTTCACCTAAGGATTTTGGAGAACGTGTTCGTTTAGAAATTTACCGTGCTTTAAAAGCAATGGGCTTTATTATTGAAGCATCACACCACGAAGTAGCTGAAGGACAACATGAAATTAACTTTAAATATGCAGATGCTCTTGGTGCAGCAGACATGTCAACAACGTATAAATGGGTTGTTAAAACAATTGCGCAGAAATTTGGCTTACATGCGACGTTTATGCCGAAACCAGTATTCGGAATTAATGGTTCAGGTATGCATGTAAATATGTCATTCTTTAAAGATGGAGAAAATGCATTCTATGATCCAACAGATGATTTACAATTATCACAAGAAGCTTACCAATTTATTGCTGGTTTAGTAGAAAACGTAAAAAGCTTTACAGCGATTACTAATCCACTAGTAAACTCTTATAAGCGTCTAGTACCAGGATATGAAGCACCTTGTTATATCGCTTGGTCAGCATCGAACCGTTCGGCGTTAATTCGTATTCCAGCTAAAAAAGGAATGGCAACTCGCGTTGAACTTCGTTGTCCAGACCCATCAGCAAATCCATACTTAACGTTTGCTGTTATTGCATCAGCAGGTCTTGATGGAATTGAAAAAGGTTTACAAGCACAAGCAGCGATCAATGAAGATATTTTCCATATGACAGAAGAGCGTCGTGCTGAATTAGGTATTGATAATCTTCCTGGTAGCTTAGTTGAAGCTGTCAACGAATTAGAAAATGGAGAAATTGGTCGGAAAACTCTTGGTGAGCATGTATTCAGTGAATATGTTGCCGCGAAAAAAGAAGAATGGGATAGTTACCGCACAGCTGTACACACTTGGGAATTAACAAATTATCAATCTAAATTCTAATCTAAAACACGAGGTAAGCAGTTGATGTTCAGATCGACTGCTTATTTTTTTATGTATAAACAAAATTAACCATAATTTCCAATTCTAAATATTATATAGCATAAAATATAATTATTAAAAATTTATAATATTGGTTATTAAGATAAACATGTTAATTAAAACGATAATCAACATTGATTTATAGGTACAAGATTTTAAATGTTCAATTTTGAGACATTGCGAAGGAGGGTATCCGTTTTTTATGATAGATTTATAACCAAAAGAGTATTGGAGGACAATTTCAAAATAAAAAAATGGCATTTTGATAATGGTTCAAAAAAGAAAGTTCGAGAATTCAAAAGAAAGTGCCGTACTTTTATCTTTTTTAGTCAGAAGACCTCCATCTTCAAGACGAGATAGCGGATAAGTGGGGGATGAATGGCTCTTTTTTTCTTTTAAAAATATTTTTGCTCAAATATGGTAAATGAGATCATTTTTTTGTTATACTAACCTTATCGAATGTATGTTCTGGAGGTGGGTGAGAAATGAAAAGGGCTTATTTTTCAAAAAGAATCTATAAAAATACGTTGCCTAAAGTATGTATAGATGCCATTTTCCACTCCCTTCTTTTGTTTAATCGCGCGAAACATTTTGCTTTTCAAACACAAGTGGTAGAAAAGCGTTCAGGGAAAAGTAAGCGAGATATATCTCTTCACTTAACAGTAAAAAATCGTTTTGAAATGAACGATTATTACACAAATTCAGTTGTTCAGGAAGCAAATGCTTTGATGGCATCTCAAAGTGAACTGAAGAAAATGTACATTTCTACGAAGGAAGAACAAATCAAATCCGTCAAAAAGAAAATCAAAGTGACAAAAAGTAGAGTCACCACGCTAACCAAAATCAAACGCTCGTTCATCAAAGGAAAACCATCCTTTACTAAAACCTCCCGGGAACAACAAAAAGGAAACTTTTTTGTCGTAGAGTTCAAAAAGAAAACGGATATTTACTATCATGCATATCAATTTGAACATCACTATTTAGATATCCAAATAGAAGCCCTTAAGAACCGATTAGGTCGATTGGAATTCCGTTTAGATCGACTTCAAAAACAACTTAAATCTTTAAGAAATAATACAAAAAGTGTGGTTTTTGGTGGCAAAAAACTGTTCAAAGGACAGCACACCTTACATCATTATCGAAATAACCATAAACTGTGGGTAGAGG
>NZ_JAIQUM010000044.1 GCF_020075705.1 Metabacillus rhizolycopersici
AATATATGTATCTTTATAACTTTAAAAGGTTTCAGAAAAAACTAAACCAGTGTGCTCCGGTTGAATACCGAATCACACTGGCTGCTTAGTCTTTTTTAGGCTGTCTACTTGACAGGGGTATGACCAATTACGGTCCTTTTTCTGGTGTTCTTATTACCTCTTTACATTACAAAGGGATTTGTTCAATCGTATCAAAAATTCTTGAATAAACATCTTTAACATTTGCTTCATTTTGTATATCGTTGTACAAATTATACCTCCAAGTGTCGTCTTTATATTCTGCCTCTGTGCCACTAAATAGATAACCAGTAGCATAATTAGAATCTCCACCAACTTCAGGAGCTGTTTCATAGGTTACATCTTCATTCACAAATGGAACATGTGCTTTTGTTGATTCAATGAAAAATATTGGAATCGTTAAATCTTTATAAACACTGGCATATCTATCATCCGCAGCTTCCGATAAAATTTCAGTCATAATAAAAACAGCATCAAATTCACTCGAAATCTTCTCTGTATTTTGTTCTAATTCAGCGAAAGAAAGCTTTTCAAAACTTACATTTTCTTCCCTGACATCAGGTTCTTCGCCAAGAATCCCAATAATTAAGTCACACCCATTATATAATTCAGAATTCGCTTCGTCTTTATTACATCCGACTAAAATAATAAGCATAACAATTCATAACGGCATTAATCTTTTGATTCTCTTCCCCCTAAATTAAAAATTCTGCCTCAATGATTGAACAGTAGTATTCCTAATAATGATACGTCCTGTAATGCCCCGTTTGCCTTTTTCGGAGTATAGGAAATATGTTTCATCCATTTCTACAATACCTAAAAATGCATTAAAGTCCATTTGTTTTAGAGCAGACAGCATTTTAGGTTTCAGTCAAATATCAACAGAGTTATTTAACATAGCCTATCTATTAGTTAGCGAGGCTTTATGCCGCAGGGCGGGGGCAGGCTTAGGCGGGCAGCGCCCCAGAAGGGGATGGCTGTCACGGCTGCCTATGCATACCTTTGCCTGCTAGGGGACCCTCCCTAGGATTAAATCGAGCGTTTCCTATTTTAAATTCTCTGGATTTAATGTTTCAAGTTCAGAAAGAACAAAACGACCGTTCTTGCGAATTAGAACATCGTCAAAATAAATTTCTCCTCCACCTTGTTCAGGTCTTTGTAAAAGTACAAGATCCCAGTGTATGGCAGATGAATTACCATTATACGCTTCATCATAACATTGACCTGGTGTAAAATGGATAGACCCGTCGATCTTTTCATCAAATAGAATATCCTTCATTGGATATTGGATAAAAGGATTTACCCCTATGGCGAATTCTCCAATATAGCGTGCACCTTCGTCTGTATCAAAAATCTTATTGATCCGTTCTGTATCGTTAGCAGTTACTTCCACTATTTTTCCATTTTCAAAACGAAGTTTGACGTTTTCAAATACAAAACCGTTGTAAGGACTAGGAGCATTATATGATATTACGCCATTAACTGATTCTTTAACAGGTGCTGTATAAACCTCTCCATCTGGTATATTCATTTCTCCAGCACATTTTATTGCAGGTATGTCTTTAATAGAAAAAGAAAGGTCTGTATCTGGACCAGTAATACGAACTTTGTCTGTTTTATTCATCAAGGCAACCAATGAATCCATAGCATTGTTCATATTTTCATAATCCATTGTGCAAACATTAAAATAGAAATTCTCAAATGCATCTGTACTCATATTGGCTAATTGTGCCATAGACGAGTTTGGATAACGCAATACTACCCATTTTGTATTCTTTACACGAATACTTGAGTGAACTTTATGGTTATACAATTGATTATAAAGTTTCATTTTTTCATCTGGAACGTCTGATAATTCATAAAGGTTATGTCCTCCACGAATACCAATGTAGGCTTGCATTGTTTCCATTTGTTTCGCATCAAGATTCGCCCAAGTAGAAATTTGTTCTTCTGTTGCGTTTAAAAGTAATTCCCTAATCACCTGGTTATCACGAATATTTACGAAAGGGTTCCCACCCGCTTTATGTATTTTTTGTACAATGACTTTTACTAGTGCATTATCAATACCAAATGCTTCAACTAATACGTTTTCACCTGGTTGAACTTTTGTTGAATAATTAACTAATACATCTGCAAGACGTTCTAATCGCATATCTAACATAAAGAATCTCTCCTTTTTAAGTACTGTCACTATAATATTGTTTATTTATTGGTTTTGCAAAAAAACAAAATCTCCTTGGTTTCTGTTTAACGTTGTGTACATATAAACAACATAAAAACGTAATGAACACATTTACCTATAGATATCATTGGGACATGGTGATGATTCAATGCCCTGAGTATGGTGGTGAGATCTATTTTGATGATGCCCTCATTCGAAAGGACAGTCGTTTTGTCAATCTTGAGTTAGAGGCCTTAAATACTAAGAATTTAAAATAACAAATAGCAGCGGCGCTTAGCTAATTGTTTATGCTAAGCGTCGCTGCCATTTGTCTTCACACTAAACGTGTACGTCTCTTTTCGTAAATGATACAACTGAAAAAATTGCTAATAAAATCAAATGAATCAACATATTTATGATTGAAAATGTTAACGTCATCCCTTCAAAAAGTGGCTGACCAAAAAAGTAAGGCATTAAATTTGTATTAGCAAACAATAAATACTTTCCTATCTGATAATTATAATGCTCAAGGAGAGTAATGATTGCACTTGATGTAAACAATAACAAGATTGAGATTGAGATTGAAAATACGCTACTTCTTGTGATTGCAGATAAACTAAATGCAATTGTACTCATTACAATTATTTCGATTATGTTGAATAGATATCGACCTAAGCCGATTAAAATTTTTTGGTCAAGGGTAAATACTGTTCCCGAGTAAAAAATGAGCCCGAGAATAGATGACATCAATAGTTGTAGTAAAACCAATAAAATAATGATGTATAAGACTAGTAGGTATTTCGAAACTAATATTTTCACTCTTTTTACAGGTCGAATAAATAAAAACTTAATAGTGCCTTTTTCAAATTCACTTGAAACAATCTCCCCAGCAACAAGTATACACATTATTTCAATCACAACTAATAAGTACGAACTTACCTCAATATAATCCCAAAATCTAAATGCAATGCCATTAAATAGAAACTTAAAAAATAAACTAACGATGATATTCATGACAATCATAATACCTATTAACATCCAAATCGTAGATCGTTTAAAAAGCTTCATATGCTCATTTTTGATTAAGTGAAGATACGAGCTCATGATTCTTCACCTCGCAATTTGTGTAAAAACAACTCTTCTAAAGGACTGCCAGTTCGTTCAATCCCGATAACATCAATTTCTGCTTCTACTAATAACTTGTTTAATTTCGCTACCTCTTGCACATCTAATTCTAGAGAAAAACCACTAGAATGATATTGGATTTTATCTGAATAATATTCATTTTGTAAAAGAGATTGGAGATTATCCACATTAATTACCTTAAAGGAATAGATATGTTTCGTGCTTTTCCCATTTTGTAAATCGCTTAATAAACCTCGCTCAATACAGATTCCATCATCCATAACCAAGACGCTATCACAAATCAGTTCAATTTCAGCTAATATATGGCTTGAAATAATAATTGAAACTTCTTCTTCAACTGCAAGCTTTCTTAACGTTTCCCTTAGGCTTTTAATCCCTTCTGGATCTAATCCGTTTGTCGGTTCATCTAATAGGAGAATCGATGGTTTATGAAGGAGCGCCTGCGCTAAACCTAGCCTTTGCCTCATTCCTAAAGAATAGGTATACACTTTATCCGAAACATAATCGTCCATTCTTAGTAAGTCAATAATCTCATCAATTCTTTCATAAGAAAATCGATCTGTCATGCGGAAAAAATGAACGAGGTTATCATAACCAGATAAATAATCGTACATGACAGGATTTTCGATAATCGCCCCAACATTTGTGATTGCTTTTTCAAATTCTTTGTGAAGATAAATATCTTCGATCAGTATTGTACCGCTAGTCGGTTTTATCAATCCTACTAACATTTTTAAAATGGTCGTTTTTCCCGAACCGTTTGGCCCAAGCAATCCAAGGATTTCACCCCGCTTCAATTCAAAGCTTACGTCTTTAATGATTGGAGATTTCTTTATTTTTTTACTTAAATGAGATACTTTTAGAACAATTTCATTTTCCTGCATAGAAACGCATTTCCTTTCTACATTTATTCAATCTTATTATTTTGAATCAATGGAGCAATCGTATCGATTCGATTTGTCCAAATCCATCCGTTATAATTTGCTGGTAGTCGTTCAAGGTCATTTGCCGAATCAAAACCTTCTGAGAAGCCTCCGTCACCTGCTACAACAATGACTCTAGTATTTGACTTTTCCATGCGACTAATAAATTTCCCGGACCACCCCCATAAGAAAGGAGCAATTTTTTCAGGAAGATGCAACTGCGTATTTTCACATGCATCAGGAACATACCCTGTCCACCCTACTAAAATATATGGAATCAGACAGCTTTTCATTGTTTCTTTTGACATAACTCTTAAACTAGGTAATTTAGCTTTTAATGCCGCAATTGGTTCATCTCCACCATACACAGATAAGAGACTTAGCTGTGCCTCAGGCAATGTTGCAAGAACCCGAGCTAGTTGTTCCCCTTCTTTTGCTTCGTTACTCTTTATATGTAGTAAAAAGGACTTCTCAGGAAAATAGCTCAAAACCTCATCCAGAGAAGGCATAAGCCCAATACCCTTTCCACGAAAAGGAAATGTTTTTCCATTATCGTATGTATATCCATATCCAATGTCAACCATTTTAAGCTCGTCCATTGTATAATCTAGCGGTGTTCCTTGTACATTTGTCCGACAATCTAATGTCCAATCATGAAATACAGCAAATTGTCCATCCTTTGTTGGTTTAATATCAAATTCAACCAAATCAGCTCCCTTACTAAAAGCGGCTTCCATTGATAGAATTGTATTTTCTAGAAAAGGATGTTCAGGTTTATGGATCATCTCAGCAGTACACGTGTCATTCTTTACATTACTTATCTCAAAGGTTTGTGCTAATCCGCGGTGAGCAAGTAACGACGGTTCCTTTGCAGATTGTTTCATAAATAGGTTCGTATTATTGATCACCATAAATAGAAGAAGGATAACAAGAAAACACACGACCTTTTTTAAAAACCTTCTACTCATTTTCGTCTAATAGCCTCCTATCTTTTCACATAAATTATACTACCCCTTCGTTTGCCCAGACTCAATGGTTATGGGATAATATTTTCATGATAAGATTCTGATAATGATTAGGAGTTAAAAGAATGGATAGCGCTTCGTTTCTTATTATCGAACATGCACCAGATTATGAAACTGGTGATATGATTCTATTAAATAAGACTAACATGGTATTTGGTCGAGAGTCCTTCTACTGGAAACCTGATGTATCATTTCATAATGTCTTTGTTTCAAGAAAACATTTCTTAATTTATGTTGAATCAAACCACTTTTATATTAAAGATTTAGATAGCAAACACGGGACTTATATAAAGCGAGACTTCCATCAGTGGGGATTTTCTTTATCCCCCACTGATGGTTAGCGAGACTTATCGGGCATTTTTGGGCAGTTATTCCTCACCTTCGCTTCTTTGATTAATCAAGCTTAGAGGTTGGGGTATTACTGCCCGTTAATGCGGGATAAATGGAGTAAAACTTCAATCGAATACACCGAAAAAACTAGCTACCAATGATAAAATTTCATTTGCAAATGGCCTAGTTACCATGTCCTTTTCTCTTAAGGTTATTGAAGAGACTTCTGAATTAATTCCCCTTCAGCTTGAAGAATTAAATAGAAGGTTGTATCAACCACAGCTTGACTCATTAACACAACATTTAATCTACCAAAACAAGTACTATGCACTAACAGACAAGGAATTCAAGCTTATGGAATTACTACTAAAAAATCAGTTTGTTGCGAAAGATGAACTAATGAATCATGTATGGTCAGAAAGATTTTCTTTAGATAATCTTAATCCAAACGTTAGTTCAGAGGAGGTTAATGCACTCCTTTATCGTGTAAGAAAGAAAGTCCCAAATCCACTGATAATAGAAACGATTAGGGGAAAAGGCTACTCTCTAAAGATTAATTGAATGCGTCATGAAACCCATTCATTAATTTGCAAAAAAACAATGGAGCTGGATGGCGTGTGCTTATCCACAGTACAAGATTTTTATCGGACGCTAAGCGATAAAAAAAAGCTGACTTTGATAAGAAATTACGTTACGTCATTTCTTATTATCGTCAGCTTTTTTTATTTAATATGAATGTATTAGGCTAAAACCTTTTCATATGCTTCTTGATATTTTTGAATATCACCCGCACCCATAAATACTAGTACAGCACGCTCATGTTTTTTTAATACAGATGTATCCTTTTCATCAATTAAATGTGAATTATCAATTTTCTCAAGTAGACTTTCAATTGATAGTTTCCCAACATTTTCTCTCGCAGATCCGAAAATATCGCATAAGTAAACATAATCAGCCTTTCGTAAACTCTCTGCAAACTCTTCTAAGAAAGATTGCGTTCTTGTGAACGTATGTGGCTGAAACACTGCGACAATGTCTCTATCAGGGTACTTTTGTCTAGCAGCATCAATTGTTGCATTAATTTCAGTTGGATGATGTGCATAATCATCGATGATAATTTGATTTCCAACTCTTTTTTCATTAAAGCGTCTTTTCACGCCTTCGAACGTTTGTAGCCTTTGTTGAATAATCTCAACTGCTATTCCTTCATAGTGGCACAATGCAATAACAGATAAAGCATTTAAAACACTGTGATCACCATAGGTTGTGATTTTAAATGAAGCATAAAAAGTGTTACGAACAAAAACATCAAATGAAGTACCATCTGTTGATTTTACGACATTTCTTGCTTGGAAATCATTCTCATCCCCAAAGCCATAATAAACAACTGGAACCTTTGCATGAATTTGCTGAAGTTGCTCATCATCACCACAGGCAATAATACATTTTTTCACTTGAAGTGCCATCTCCTGAAATGCACTAAAGACATCTTCAAGATTTGTGAAGTAATCAGGATGATCAAAATCAATGTTTGTCATGATCGCATAATCCGGCTTATATGATAAAAAATGTCTACGGTATTCACATGCTTCGAATGCAAAATACTTGCTGTTTGGAATACCATTACCTGTACCATCACCAATTAAAAATGATGTTGGTGCAGCTCCTCGAATAACATGTGATAACAATCCAGTCGTTGATGTTTTTCCATGGACGCCAGTTATACCAACACTTGTATACATTTGCATGAATTCACCTAAAAAACGGTGATAGCGTATGACAGGTAAGCCAAGGTTTAGAGCCTCTTCAATTTCTGGATGTGTATCCGGAAATGCATTTCCAGCAATGATTGTTAAACCTTCTTTAATATTTTCCTTAGCAAAGGGTAATATTTTAATGTTACGTGCTTCTAGGGCATTTTGAGTGAAAACTTTATTTTCAATATCAGAACCCTGAACTTCGTAATTCATATCATGTAAAATCTGTGCAAGGGCACTCATTCCAGTCCCCTTAATTCCAACAAAATGATAAACAGTCATAATAGTACCTCCAACAAACGTCTAACTGATTAACAGTATATGACGTTCATCTAGATTTGCAACCCCTCTATATAAAACCAAAAACAAAAGCGCAAGCGCCTTGATCAGCCCCGACAAGCATAAGACGCTTTTGAATAGAAGGTGGTTTTTACCTTCAATTCAAAAGTGGCTTATGACCTCGAGGGGCTAGGCGCTGGAGCTGGATGTCGTGCGCTTATCCACAGTACAAGCATTTTATAATTTCCATAACAAAACAAAAGCGCAAGCGCCTTGCTAAATGTAAGGCAAACAAGATGTGTCGCTTTGGACGACATTCTAAAACCATCACAATGATTAAAGTGACAAAGTATCCAATTTTCACCGCTCCTTTTCTAAAAGGAGCGCCGCGAAACTCGGGTTATAACTTATACTTCCTTATTTTGCTTTACATATGTAATCAGCTTACGGATGTAAATTATATCACTTGCAAAAGATAATAACCATTAAAATTATTCATTCCATAAACGCATACGCCTTGAATAGCCTTTAGGCAAGCAAAAGATTCTCAAGTAACGATGAATAAAAACGCATGTACGATATTGCTTGGTAAATTGTTTTTCCTCTAATCCTAATATAATCGTGAGTAAATCAAACCAGAAAAAGCTGCTCTTCTATTTTAGAAAAATAGGTGCTTGCTTACAACCGACTTTTTCACTAAAAATAGGATTTCCCCTTACTTTCTCTACTATTTTCGTGTCGATTCATATAGCTTTTCTTATTGACTCAGAAAGCTGATTTTCTTTTCCTTCGTTGAGTGGATGAACATAAACAATACGATCAAGCTTTACTCAACTTCTTTCCATTTCAATTAGTATGCACTATTCTCATGAATAGAATCTAATTCTTCTTCAGAAATTAGAATATCCCTCGGTTTACTTCCTTTATTTTCTGAGATAATCCCTTGTTCCTCCATCATATCAATAAGCCTAGCCGCTCGATTATACCCAATTCTAAAACGTCGTTGAAGTAGTGATGATGATGCTCCACCTTGATTCACAACAAATTCACAAGCCTCTAGAAAAAGCTCATCTTCTTCTGACTGGATTGTCGCTTTTTTCACTAGTTCATCTTGGTGAAATAAATAATTCGGCTTTGATTGTTGTTTTACATGTTTTACAACTCGTTCAATTTCTTCGTCAGATACAAATGAGCCTTGTAACCTTACCGATTTTGATGAGCCGTTTTCTAAAAATAACATATCACCTTTTCCTAGAAGTTTTTCTGCACCACTCACATCAAGAATTGTTCTTGAGTCCACTTGAGATGAAACAGAAAATGCAATTCTGGTAGGGATATTCGCTTTGATTAAGCCAGTAATAACATCAACTGACGGGCGCTGAGTTGCCACAATTAAATGAATTCCACATGCACGGGCTTTTTGTGCGATACGCGCAATTGCTTCTTCAACATCATTTGGCGCAACCATCATTAAATCAGCAAGCTCATCAATGATAATGACCAGGTATGGTAGATGTTCACCTTGATTGTGATCCTTAACTAGTTGATTGTATCTCATAATTTCTCTTGTTCCAGAGTGAGCAAATAGCTCATAGCGCCTTTCCATTTCTTCAACAGCCCATTTTAACGCAGCTGTTGCAGCTTTTACATCGGTAATAACCGGACTAACTAAGTGTGGAATATCGTTATATGGTGCCAATTCCACCATTTTCGGGTCAATAAGCATCAACTTTACTTCATGTGGTGATGCTTTGTATAACAAGCTAACAAGAATTGTATTGATACATACACTTTTACCTGATCCTGTCGCACCAGCAATAAGTCCATGTGGCATTTTCTTTAAATCAGTAACCGCCGGCTGACCAGAGATGTCTAAACCTAACACTGCCGTCATAGGCGATGGATTCGCGCGAAATTCTTGACTACGCAAAATTTCACGTAAGTACACCATCTTACTCTCTTTATTAGGCACTTCAATTCCAATTGTATTTTTCCCTGGAATTGGCGCTTCAATCCTAATATCTTTTGCAGCTAAGCTCAATTTAATATCATCGCTTAAATTTGTTATTTTATTTACTTTCACACCTGGCTCAGGATGAACCTCAAACCTTGTTACAGCAGGCCCTTGCGTAACATTAACCACATTAGCGCGTACATTAAAGTTTTTTAGCGTAACATCCAATAGCTCTCTCTGTGAATCCAACCATGACTGATCTTCAGAAGGTTTCTTTTCTGGAATGTTCAAATAAGTAAGTGCAGGAAACTGGTAACTATTCTCCCTTGCCTGCAACTGTTGTTTATCGCGTCCTAACATCATAACGTTGTAAGGTAGTGAATTAGTTGATTTAGTCTTATTCTTTCGTCGCTTCTCTTCATCACTGTCAGCATCGAGATCACGATTGACAGGTTGAGGGTTACTCATCGTGTCAGTAGGAGCTTTATTGACTAGTTGCTCTCTGCTTTCCGCTTCTTTTCTCGGGATTGTTTGATGAAATGGTTCTGATTCTTGGTCTGAAGCTACTTCTTGAATGAGTTCCTCTCCCCCAGTTGCTACTCCTTTTTGTACTAGTTCAGCTTCTAGTACCGATTCCACTTTTTGTACCTGTTCTGACCTTTGATCGAGTTCGATTTCATCGGACTGGTCTAACCCTTGGATCAGTTCGGTTTCATGAGATTGGTCTGACTCTTGGATCAGTTCGATTTCATGAGATTGGTCTGATTTTTGGATCAGTTCGATTTCATGAGATTGGTCTGACTCTTGGATCAGTTCGATTTCATGAGATTGGTCTGACCCTTGGATCAGTTCGGTTTCATGAGATTGGTCTGACTCTTGGATCAGTTCGATTTCATGAGATTGGTCTGACCCTTGGATCAGTTCGGTTTCATGAGATTGGTCTAACCCTTGGATTAGTTCGATTTCATGAGATTGGTCTGACTCTTGGATCAGTTCGATTTCATGAGATTGGTCTGATTTTTGGATCAGTTCGATTTCATGAGATTGGTCTGATTTTTGGATCAGTTCGATTTCATGAGATTGGTCTGACTCTTGGATCAGTTCGATTTCATGAGATTGGTCTGACTCTTGGATCAGTTCGATTTCATGAGATTGGTCTGATTTTTGGATCAGTTCGATTTCATGAGATTGGTCTGAGTCTTGGATCAGTTCGGTTTCCCAAGACTGGTCCAATCCCTGGTCGAGTTGATCGAGTATAGAAGGATTTTCTTCAAATCTTCGGGATGAAATGTTCATTGATTCACTTACCTTATCGATATGATGAATTTCCGTATCATCTTTAGCCAATTCTACGCTGTTATTAAGATTCTTTTTACTATTGTCTTGCGTTTGTTGGACAATATCTTCAATTTGATCATCTGTATTTGGGTATATTTCATCTACGTGATTTTGATCTTCACGAACTTCCTCTTCAATGAAATCACTTAGTTGACTTTGATCATCTCTAAACTGCTGTTCATGTAGACTTTCTTCTTTGATCGTCCTTTTTTTCACTTGTAACCCTTCATTATTTTCATCGTCATGTAAGATAGGAACATCTTGCTGTTGGCTTTGTGCAACTTTGTTGATTTGTTTATTTTTTAAATTGTCCTTTATTTTACCTGGTTCGATTGGTTCTTGATTTAAATTCTTAACATAAATTTCTGCAGACGGTTCCTTCCCTTTATTAGAAAGGAAAATATCATTATTTCCGCGTTTTTCCAAGTCTAAGTGAGGACGTTGCCATATACTCTCGTCCTTGGATTGCAAACCATACACTGGAGAGGGAATAACAGTCGGCTGATAAGGTCGTTTAGATTCCACACCTTCATCTAGCTCATTCCCTGTCTTAGGCCTATATGTCGTACGTTTAGAAAATGGAGCAACACCATTTCTATCATTAGATTGATTGTAAGTACTTGGTGTACGAGTTGGACGATCCCCTCGTCTATGAATCTTCTCATCTGGGATTAATGGGAATTTAAAGTTTCCCTTTGGATATTGATAGGCTACCCTTGCTTCTGCTTTGTGATTTGACTGATTTAAACTATCAGTGTTTGAAGCTGAGCTATGTATATTATTCACCTTTTGGTCTCGCTGCGCTCTCACCTCATCTTTTTCAACTTCCTTTTCATCATCTCCCCCAAAAAGGGATACTAGCTTTGTTAACCAATTCATCTTTATCACTCTTTCAATATTTCAAAATATCATATATCCTATTGTATCAGTAATTATATAGATTTGTAGATAAAAGTCACAGATGTTTTGTACCTACATTCTCTTACTCTTTAAGCATTTGAAATCTAGAAAATTTACAGCTGAATTGATCTTTCATCGTGGTAATTACTTTTAAATGATAACATAAAGTACTTTTAGCCAAATCGATACTAGATAAACGGAATGGATTTCCACCATTGCGAACGATATATCCGCCATTCTCCTAGATTACCTCGATTGTGAACGTTAGCCCTACCTCAATAACTCCAAATAAACAAAAAAAGAGGTTCCCCAATATAAATCATAGCTCCATTGTATGGAAGCCATATTGGCGCCTCTCTTTTTTCATAACTTTTTCTATTAAATTTCTACGGATTGCAAGTAATGTTTATGGGTGTATGTATTTATGTGTTCAAATCCATTACTGAATGGGTTTATTTTTCCCTAAAATAAAAATCGGCTCCAGTTCTTTACTCTCATATAAAAACGATAATGCTGTAATTGGAACATTTCCACTTGCAAAAAAGCTCATTGTTAATTGGGCAAGAATATCGTATCCTGTATCATTTCGAACATCGACAATAATAAGAACGTCTTGGTGGGGAACAGCAACTGCCATTTTCCCTTCTATTTTTTCTTCAAAGGATTGTAAAAGGCTGTCATTCAAAATTCTACTGGCATCATAGCCGTCGTTTGCATTGAAAAAATAAAAGACATTTCCTGCAACTATATCTTCTTTGACACTTGTCTTTAATGCTCTTACATTAAATGCCGAAACTTCCTTTAATTGATCTCGTGTCCAATTTTCCTTTTGCATCATCTTTTCATCAATTAATCGATAAGTGTTGCCAAGATCAAGCGCGTAATAGATTCTTGTTTCTGCGGTATGGTCACTATAGCATAACTTTATTCCTTCATTGCTTTCAGTCGGGAAAGAAGTTGAACGGATAACAGGGTAAATTGATTTCTCTTTACCTGATAACTCTTGTTCTTTGTTCATTACGATTAATGCTTCTTCTACGTAATAAACTACTTCATCAATTGCTTTTTCTTTTGAAGTTTCCCACTTCGCAATAATACCTGGTAGCGATAGTGTTACACCTTTGTTTGATGTTGAATCCTCAACCCTTAAAGAATCTTTCTCGCGATCGAAATCAAAGCTCCACTCAGCATTTGCAAGCTTCCCCTTTAAGATTTCAACCAATTTTCTAGATGTCATTTTCATTCGTCATTCCCCCTCTCATGAAAATGATGATCATTTATTTGTGAGACTGTTTATAAAATCTTGAATTTCTTCCTGTGTTTTTCGATCCCTGCTTACAAAACGCCCTACTTCTTTCCCATCATTAAATGCTACAAAACTAGGAATCCCGAATACATTTAATTCTGAGCATAAATCGATATACTCGTCACGGTCAACATGATAAAACGTATATTTGTTATTTTCTTTTTCTAAGTCGGGTAAAATAGGTTCAATCACACGACAATCTCCACACCAATTTGCTGAAAACATTAAAATAATATTTTCGCCTTGAATAATTTGTTTGTATTCTTCCATTGATTTTAAATTTTGCATATAAGTTCCCTCCATTTTATCAATTACTAGTAGATAACAGACTAAAGATCGGCTAGTTATCATTTCTCACTATTACATCTTTTCATCTATTAGCATATATGATTATCTTCTATGATTCCACTAAGTCAACTTGTTAACTGCCCGTTAATAATGGAATAAAACACACGCTGTCATCTATTGAACTGATGTCACAATGTCCACCATATTCCTTGCATCCACTGAGACATCATTTACTTTAGATTCCGTCGTTACTTTTGTCCCACCTAAACGAACAGTCACTTCAAACTTATTTTTTCAAGCTGATTTACAAATAGGTATCCAAAACGATTATGATCTTCAAATGTCTGAGACATAAACGGATTGGTGGATTGCTCGGCTAATGTTTCATATGAAACTTTACTAGTTGAAGGCTTCTTTTCAATCACAAATAAAATGTAGCTTTGCTTCCCTTTTCAAGCAATCCATTAAATTCATCGGTCTTTTTTATAGTAAATCCTTCAGGTAGATAGTAGGAAAACAGCTTTGTATGTTCATTTGCTTTCTTAAGGGGTGCTTTCGAATGCTTGTTTTGTTTCCTCTAATGTTGTTGCTTTTAATTCTTTATAAGATATCGTACAGCCTGCTACAATTAATGTTATTAATAGACTCAAAACTAGAATGAATTGCTTCATATCAATTCTCCTCACATATCACTAGGAATCGCAGCCTCTTCATCATACACTTACTTTTTTTCAGTTGACAAGAGAAGTTCCTTTTAAAAAGGTGAATTTGGAAAAATATATGATATGATTGAAGAATAATGAGACTGGAGGGGTATTATGGAATTTATTATTTACTTAGCAGGGGAAATTCATACTAACTGGCGCGATAAAATAAAAGAAGAAGCTAGCCGCAGAAATCTACCGTTTCGATTTGTTGGGCCTATGGAAAAACATGATCTTTCAGATGATATAGGTGAAAACATTTTAGGTGAACAACCTAATGCTATTTTTAAAGATCAAGCAGCTTCAGACATTAACAATTTCCGGACGAGTGTGCTAATGAATAAGGCAGATATTGTAATTGCCCTATTCGGTGAAAAATATAAGCAATGGAATACTGCAATGGATGCAAGTACAGCCATTTCGTCAAATAAACCACTTATCCTTATTAGACCTGAACAACTTCATCATCCATTGAAGGAACTTTCAAATAAAGCAAATGTTACTGTTGAAGATGTTCAACAAGCAATTGATGTACTATCATACTTAGTAGAATAAGAAAAGCGCAAGCGCCTTGTTCAGCCCCGATAGGCATAAGACGCGCATGAATAGAAGGCGTGACTTATGACCCCGAGGAGCTAGGCGCTTACGCTGGACAATTCTCAAAGCCAAAACTTATAAATTCTGATATTAAAATAAAAGCGACTGTTGTCGCTTTTATTTTTTGTGTTTATATACATATTGACCTACTAAAAGTTTTGATAGCTGTGTAAACATTTCCGTTCGATCAACACAGCCATTAGTAAAAATTCCGATGGCACCTTCATTATGTCGGACGTTATGTTTTTTTACGTAGTGATCCATAACATCGCCTAATTCAAGACCACTTGAGACTTGAATTCCAATCTCATCAGGAATCAGAATCCTTGCCCCACCTGCAACAATTGGCTGTAGGTGGCAGTCAACGATTGCTCCCCAATTACACAAAAAGTAACCATGCTCTGTTTTGGTAACGCCCCCTTCTAACCCAATACCAATCTGGGCATTCTCTAATTTAAGAGCGTTTTTTGCACGATTAATGGCACCTGTCATTGTTTCATCATCAGACAAAGGTTGTGCAGAAACTTCAGAAGATACATTCGTTGAAACAAATTCCCCAGGTAGATAGGGAGAAAAAGCCGTTATGACCGCTTGAACTTTCGTCGGGTTTTTCGTACCAATTGCGATAATCATCTGATTCTCCATCTTCGTTTTGTTTATGAATTGCTTATTATTGTTTGAACAGTTGTGGCATCACATGACTTCACGAGTCTTACTAGAAGTTCCTTCGCAGCCGCATAATCATCAACATGCAAGATAGACCCAGAAGTATGGATATAACGTGAGCATACGCCAATGACTGCTGAAGGTACTCCTTGATTTGAAACATGTACGCGTCCAGCATCTGTCCCACCTTGAGAAACAAAGTATTGATAAGGGATATCATGTGTTTCAGCCATATCAAGGACAAATTCCCTCATACCACGATGTGTCACCATTGAACGGTCGAATAACCGCAGTACTGCTCCTTTTCCAAGCTGTCCAAATACTTTTTTATCTCCACTCATATCATTAGCCGGACCCGCATCTAATGCAAAGAAAAGATCTGGATTAATCATATTGGCTGCTGTTTGTGCACCACGTAAACCGACTTCCTCTTGCACAGTCGCTCCAGAATAAAGAGTATTTGGAAGAGTTTCATCTTTAAGCTTCTTAAGTAATTCAATTGCAAGTCCACAACCATAGCGATTATCCCAAGCCTTCGCAAGAATTTTCTTCGGATTTGCCATTGGAGTAAATGGACAGATCGGAACAATTTGTTGTCCTGGTTTAATGCCAATTTGCTTTGCATCATCCTTACTGTCAGCACCAATATCAATTAACATATTCTTAATTTCCATTGGTTTTGCACGTTGAGCATCACTTAATAAATGAGGAGGGATCGAACCGATCACACCAATGATTGGACCTTGCTCTGTTATAATTTGCACTCTTTGTGCTAGTAAAACTTGGCTCCACCAACCACCAAGTGGTTGAAAACGCAACATGCCGTTATCCGTAATCGCCGTAACCATAAAGCCAACTTCATCCATATGGCCTGCAACCATAATTGTTGGATCTTCTGTTTTCCCTCGTCTAACACCAAAGATACTCCCTAATTTATCTTGTACCACTTCATCTGACAGTTGTTCAAGCTCACGTCTCATAAACGCTCTTACCTGATGCTCATTACCCGATGCACCTGGAAGCTCTGTTAACGTTTTAAATAGCGCTAATGTTTCATTATTCATGATTTTCCCTCTTTTCCGTGTAAAATATAGTACCTTTTCATATTTTCTGCTTAATATAGTTGAAGTAATTGCATAGCAATACTGTTTAACGTGCTATAATAATTTATGTATACTAGACTAGGTTCATCATTTTATTCAATAGGATGATCCATTGACTTACATATGATTAAGGAGTGACGATCATGAAGGGTAAATATTTTTTACTTGGCTTAGGTCTTGGAATTGTCAGTACATACCTTCTAAAAGACCAAATAAAACCGAAGTCAATCTCCTCAGATAAAGCATTAGAACTTGTAAAACAAGCATTTAAAGCGAAAGGACCGATCGATGGTTCTTGGATTTATACAATCCCAGAAACCTTTTCCATTGATCCTTTGTCCTATGAAGTTTTTAAAGCAGGGATTTCTCGTACTGCAAATGATCAGCTTGAACAATACGAAGCCTTTGTTGACGTAAAAACGGGAACAATTATCCATGTTGAACAGGTTTCATAGACAGATCTGGGGCGACACTTATTTTGATGTGATGCCCCACTTAGGTCATTTCATTCTCTTTCTCGTTCAATCCTTTCGACGGGATCACCGCGATCATTCCATTTAATCCCTCGATAAAATACATCATGATAAAAAGTAAACCATGCATTACGTGTTTCCCCAAATTTTAACCATTTCTGCTTATTTTCAATTGATGCGATTGGATAATCATCATAAGCTAATACCCATAATGGATTTTTATGTGCATGTGTTGGCATTAAGTCCGCCATATGTACAACAGTTTCTCCACCGTCTTGCAAAATCACGACACTATGCCCATCGCTATGACCACCTGTATGATGAATCTCAATACCATCGGTAACTAAGGTAGATGTTTCGAATGTTGTGACTTGTCGCTCAATTGCTTCCCAGTTTTCTTTCCAATATGTATTCCTTGAGCGAATGTTTGGTTGTTTCATTTCTTCCCATTCGATTGACGAGGTTATGATTTTTGCATTTGGAAAAGTAGATATTAATTGGTCATCCTTCCACTTTGTTAGCCCGCATGCGTGATCAAAATGCATATGTGTCATGATAACGATGTTAATATCATTTGTAGTAAGACCTAGCATTTGTAATGAGAGTTCAACAGTCGACTCCTCTTTGACGCCAAAATTTCTTACCTGTTTCTCGTTAAGCTTACCTGAACCTAAACCCGTATCAAGAAGAATGTTTAATCCACATTTTTGAATAAGCATCGGGTCTGTTCGTAACTCAATTTGATTTAACTCGTTGACAGGATATTTTTTTGACCAAAGTGGTTTTGGAACAACACCAAACATTGCCCCTCCATCAAAATGAGCTACTCCACCATTTAACCATGTGATCTTCGTTTGTCCAATTTGAAGTGTTTCCATTACAATCACTCCTCAACTTTTATCTTAACATATTTATACAAGCGGAAGCGCGTTACACAGCCTCGCAGCGTAAATGTGCTCTATATGTATTAAAAATGATATGTCTTAACTTAGAAATTCAAGAACAAAAGTGCAAGAAGCGCCTTGATCAGCCTCAGGCATAGCATAAGAAGCTTTTGAATAGAAGGCGTTTTTTACCTTCAATTCAAAAGTGGCTGTAAACCCATGAAAGGCTAGGCGCTGGAGCTGGAGCTGGATGCCATGCGCTTATCCACAGTACAACAATTTTATAGTTTCCTATAATAAAAAAAGAAAATGACATTTACATCATTTTCCTTTTTTATTTTATTCAATTAGCAACTTTCATAACGGATTATTCTACTTCATTCATATATTTCGCTTCAACTCGATAAATACGTTGACCCTTTTTGGAGAACTTTTCTTCGTATTCTGTCATGATGTTGCCTTCAAAAGCACTATTATGAAGATCAAGGCTTAGAAACTTAAGCTGTAAACCATATTCAGAAAAGCTTATTAATGAAAATTCGAATAATCCTTGATTATCTGTTTTAAAATGGATTTCTCCACCTTTTTTTAAGATTCTCTCATATAAAGATAAAAAGCTTTTATACGTAAGCCGTCTCTTACTATGACGAGTTTTAGGCCAAGGATCCGAAAAATTCAAGTAAACTCGGTCAATCTCATTGTCATCAAAGTACTCTGTCAAATGACTCGCATCGACGTTGAGTAATTTCATATTTGGTAATTGTAAATCAACAATTTTTTGAAGAGCTGCAACAATGATGCTTTCAAAAAGCTCAATCCCAATATAATTAATATCAGGATTTTGCACAGACATACCTGCTAAAAATTGTCCTTTCCCAGTACCAACTTCTATATGAATAGGATTATGATTTCCAAATACTTCGTGCCACTTCCCTTTATATTGTTCAGGGTTTGCAATTGCATATTGTGAATGCTCGGCAATAAATTCACTTGCCCAAGGTTTATGACGTAAACGCATGAAGACACCTCTATCGAATTAATATCGCTCTAAAAGATAACATGAAACAGGCATATCTGCAAGAGGAAAAGTGATTGCTAGAAGGCACAAAAACAAAGAAAGAACCCTATTCAATCTAATTTTCAGGATTCTTTCTTCGTTTATTTTATGCTTAACTTGCAATAACTACCCTACCTCTTTACAAGGAAGGCGGAGTTTGACTTAATCCAATCCGTTCGTATAATTCTCCTTCATTTACGCCAAATTATAGGTATATGATTTATGAAAGGATGTTTTAATTATGCCAATCCAATATCACGATCAGGTTAGTTTGTTAAAAGATATCTTATCCGAACACCAAAGTGAATGCTGTGGAACAGTTGCAGAGTGTGAGCAACTGGAAAGAGTAAGTAAATCACTAATGGCTAACTCAAATACTGATCAAAATGTTAAAGGAGTACTCGAGAACATTTATTACTACGGTCAATCTGGCAAAAATTCCAGCTCACTTGACAATCATATTGAGTCACACAATAATCAGTTATCTCAATGGATTCAAGATATTGACTCTTACTCGTAACGGCCTTTTATTTTGGCTAGAATCATTCTTATATGACCGATCCAGATTTGCTTTTCTTTTTCATTATTTTTGACATGATACAAACGTAATGAAGTTAATGCCTGCAGGAGCACATACCAATAAATTCTTGTGAGTAGATGTTCATTGAGCTCTAAGCCATAAGCTTTAAGCCATTCTTTCCAATCAGTTTCATCAATATACCAATATAAAAGAATCCCAATATCAATTGCTGGATCAGCAATCATTGCTCCATCCCAATCAATCAGATAGAGTTGATTATTTTCAGTTATTAGCCAATTGTTATGGTTCACATCACAATGACAAACAACTTGTTCATTACATTGAACATTTGGTAGCTGCTTAACTAACAGATTAAGAGCCTCTGTGATTTCAGGCTCATCTAAATTTTCCAAAGCAACTGCTTGCTGTATATCTTCGATTATCGAGTTTGGAGTGAGCGGTTGTTTTCCTAATCGTTTTAACATATCCAACAATTCTTTTGAGCGATGGATTTTTTTCATAAGCTCTGCAACATTTTGACCGTTCATATCTTTTGATTTTAGTTCTCGACCGATTAGGCGATGTTGTGCTGTAATGACATCACCATTTTCCATCCGCCTTGTCCAAACTAGCTTTGGAACGATTCCCTCTGCAGAGAGCACAGCTAAGAACGGTGAACTATTCCGCTTTAGAAAAAGCTCCTGTCCATCGCATGTTGCAAAATAAGCTTCACCTGTTGCCCCTCCAGCGGGTGTAATTTTCCACTCATTACCTAATACTTGTTCCAACCAGTTCTCTTCCAATTTCAACCCAACATTTCTTATAAGTTTTTAATAAGCAAAGCACATTAGCCTTGTTAATAAGTTTTTGCAAGTGATAAAAATGGTACTTTAACAGAATTCCCATCATTATTTCTACAATAAAGTGAGACATTTCATCAGTTGGGAAATTCTTTATCCCTACTGATAACTAGCGAGGCTTATCTTTACTTTTACAGGCAATTACTCTGCAATAAAAGCTGTATTAGCCTATCTATGTATTTTTCGACTTCAATAATCGTTATATTACAATTGCAAATCATATCATATTGAATCATCTAATTCGAGAATCTAAAGTTTTCGCCGATGAATTTTTACGATTTGTAATGTTTTTCTAATGAAATAAAAAGGATAGCTATTGGTGATGATAAATAATTGCACAATAGCCATCCTCTTAAATTTTATCCTCTTATGCTAAGACTAGTCAAGAAAAACTGAAAAACCTAGTTTTTACAAAAAACATACGTTCCTAAATTACCTATTTTCACCTTATTATTTATCCCTTTTGGTTGGTCTAAAAGAATATTTTCAGGATCGACTACCAATTTCCATTCTCCTTCTGGTAAAGAAAGAATAAATGAACGATCAAAATGATTATGATGGACGACATAGATTGATTCCCAAGGTCCGAAGGGTTCCACGTTTTGTAATTGATAAGTAAGAAGTTGTGGATGCTCCGTGTTAAAGGATAAATGTTTCTTGATCAGTTCGGCCGATGGCAAACGAAAGGCTCCATGTAGCTTTCTTAATTGAATTAAGCCTTGCACATATTTAACATTATCCTTATGAATTGATCGCAAACTCCAATCAATCCAATTGATTTCATCTGGTGCATTATAACTATTTTCAACACCATTTTTTGTTCTATAAAACTCCTGTCCGGCATGAATAAATGGAACACCTTGAGAAAGAATCACAATGCTTGTTGCTAAACGATGTCTAGCTTTTCTCTTCTCGTCAATCTCATTTGGAGAAAAAGAAACAAGCCGATCCCACATTGTATGATTATCATGTGATTCAACATAATTAATAGATTGATGTGGTTCTGAAAAGAGATTCGGTGAACCGCTAATTAGTTCTTTCATTTGTTCATACTTTTCCATATTTGCGCTAATAAATCCACAATCATGCAAACTAAATGTGCTTCCTTTTATACCATCTCGAAAGTGGTCATTAAAAAAACTAATTGTCGGGAGCTTTCCTGCGTTTGGAATGATTGCCTTTTTCTCGATTGGTAAAGGAGTATTTAAATCCCAGCCCTCTCCTAACAAAATCGCATCTGGCTTTATTGAATAGATTTTACTTTGTAACTCCTTCAGCGTTTCTACATCAAGTATCCCCATTAAGTCAAAACGGAAGCCATCGATATCAAATTCATTCATCCAATAGCTGGCACAATCAATAATAAATTTCCTTACCATAAATCGTTCAGAAGCTAAATCATTCCCAACCCCTGTTCCATTAGATGCAATCCCATTTGCATCATGCCTAAAATAATAGCCTGGTAATAATTTTTCAAAAGACGAATTTTTAATCGTATATACATGATTAAAAACTACATCAATGATTACTCTTAAAGATTGATGGTGAAGCGATTGGACGAGTGATTTTAATTCAATTATTCGCTTATAGGGATCAGTTGGATCCAATGAATAGCTTCCCTCTGGTGCAAAAAAGTGAAGTGGGTTATATCCCCAATTGTATGAAGTAAATGGATTATGTTCATCGACTTCTTCAAAATCATTAACAGGTAAAAGTTCAACATGTGTGACACCAAGCTCTGCTAAATATGCTATTCCCGTCGAATCCCCAACGTTATTTTTCGTATCCTGCTCTAACCATGCATTGTATTTTCCTTTATGAACCATACCGCTCTCTGCATGTATCGAAAAATCGCGAACATGCGCTTCATAAATAATTGCATCTGTTTTATTTTCTAACAAGGGAAGCTTTACAGGAGGTACAGCTATTTTATCTTTATTAACAACTACACCGAACTTACCATTTATTGAAACTGCAATTGCATAAGGGTCAACTGCTTCACGCCACACTAGATTTATACAGGCTAAGTAAGTATAGTAATATCCTTCGAAGTCACCTTCCAAGCAACAAGACCACGTTCCTTTATCACATCGGATCATCTCATGTGTGCTAAATTCGGATTTATTTTGACGATATAATCTTACTTTTACAGAAGTAGCTGTTGGCGCCCATACTTTCCAAGTTGTTTGATTTTGACAATATACGGCACCAAGGTCATTCCCTGTATATGCAAATTGTTGATCAAACTCATTTGAGCGAATAATTGAGCCTATTTGGAGATCTGTTTTGTTCCCATCTTCATCAACAATCAAAAATGTTTGACCAAACTGTATTCTACTTTTAAGCTGACAAACATACTTCATATGAGTTCCAATATTCATTTTTTGCTTAATCGTCAGCGGTTGGTTTCCATTACCTTTTTCTAAATAAAAAGCTTTATTCTCTTTTACTAATTCTTTTGGAACAAGAATCGTAATTTCATCTATTTGATCTAAAAAGGCTTCAAATCGCCTATTTATTTTTAGCAATCTAGCCACCCCCATATGAGAGTTTTTTTATAAGGTAAGCAGAAATTATTTAATTTTGGAACTTAGCTTTCTTTCTAACGTAGCTGCAAATGCGATGCTAGAGACTGAACAGTACGCTTTTTTACTTTTGTTTTATTTTAAAAGTGCAATGTGGGATTTTCTAACAGAAATTATGACAGGGACCTCTCCCACGATTTCACCATCCGCCTGTACTAATAAAGGGCTTTCAGAATGAACTTTTATTGCTTTACAACGAAATGTTTCAATTGCTTCAGATTTCAGACGCTTTCCTACCAAACGGAAAGTAAGTAACATAAAAAGTTGAAGGCGATTTATATTTCGAACAATTGTTACGTCAAGATTTCCATCGGCTGGATCTTCATTTGTAGCACCCTTCATTTTTCCATAATGACTGGGCAAAGCTGAAGTCGTTATAAACCACATGTTTGTATATGTTGTCATTCTTCCATCAACACTAACTTGCAAAGCTACTGGTTGATATCTAAAAAACACCTTAAAAAAAGCTATAATAAATGTGAAATAATTCATATGAAGCATGACCATTAGATTTTTTAGGGGAATTTCTTCCGATACTTTTACAACCTCTGCATCTAAACCTATTCCAATGCTTTCTGTAAAATAATAACTTTTCTTCCCTTCTAATCGAAACACTCCAAGATCATCTAGTTTTACTGGTTGTTTTAACCTTTGTAATATAGATCTGATTGTCTTAACAGGTCGAGCACGGAGTTTTACTCCTCTTAAAAAGTCATTCCCATTTCCCGCACGAATAAACCCAATTTGGATATTATTAAATGAACTTAGTCCATTTACAACCTCATACATTGTCCCCTCACCACCAACAACAATGATGGTATTTAAATGATAATTTTGTATCGTCGCAACTTGTCTTGCGAGAATTTCTGCATGCCCAGGATATTCCGTAAAAAAAGATCGATATGAGATTTTCTTTCGCTCAAGCTCTTTCTTTACTTTTCCCCACACTTTGCTGCCTCTACCATGGCCAGCAGCAGGGTTTATGATAAAAAATAATCCATTCAACTTATAAAGCTCCATTATCTATATTAGTTTATGTACGTGTCTATATTGTGTTCATATCCAATTGAAAAGCTTAGCTTAGCACTATAACTTAACGCTAAGCTTCTTATTCACTCGAAGTTTCATCCCATTCCCTACGATAATGCGAAGTAGTTAAACAATGTGATAGCAAAACTTGAGCTGCTTTTAATTGTGTATGTTTTAAAGGAGCGGATGATTTCCTTAATCGCCCGAACCACTCGTCATATGTTCGTTTATCTAAAATAGTTATGTCATAAGGTGCAAAAGGATAATCAATATAACCGTTACGACTTAGCATGAGTTTCTTAACTGGTATGTCAATTCCCCCAGCTTTAACCAGTTTTTGCACGACAGTTCCTGTTCGATTTAGACCAATCAATGGATTGAGTAATTTCCCCTCCACGTCTCCTCTTCTTGAAATCCAAAAGTTGTCCTTCGTCCCCGTAAAAACCGTTTCATCTAGTTGCTCAACAAACGTAATACAATAAATTTCGGTTGTTCCAATCAAAATGCAATCCAGTTCGACTGGTGCGTTTTTTAATTGAAACACAGGGTGATATAATAATAAAAAGTGATCAGGAAGCCGCTGGACAAAATATTGTAATAACCGGTCTCTATAGATCGATTTATCAATCAAGGATTTTTGCTGTAGTGTGGAACTCGCCCAACGAATTTGAAAGCGAAAAATATAATCTAAAAATAGATGCTTTAAATCATCGATGGTTTTCGGAATGGTTGTAAACCGAAATTGGAGCTCTTCATCTTCAAGTGCCGCCTCGTTTATTAATGGCATAATCACAGGTACGTTTGGCTTTGCTTCCTTTGAATATTTATTTTTAAGTTTTTTTAAAAGGCTTTGCTTCTTTTCAGTCCTATTTTCTTGCCTAAATTCAGAAACCTGACTTACTTTCATTACTGAATGAAATGCGTTATTCTCCCATGCTTGTGATACTTTATTCCACTGCTGTCTTTTTAAGCGGATAAATTGTCTTGAATACCGATAAGGATCAAGTTCATAACGTGAAATATATTCATAAAGTTTAATTAATTGCGCCAACCGATTAACAGCTCCTCTTTACATTAAAGCTACTGATTCAATTAAAAGAAAAATGACAAAATAATTGGACAAAGGAAGCTTGTAATTATTGCACTTACTGTCATCGCAATGGAACTAAATGCTCCCTCAGCCTCACTATTTTCCAGTGCTCTTGACGTTCCAATCGCATGTGCTGCCGTTCCAAAACCGATTCCTTTTGAAATAGAATGTTTAATTTTGAATACCCTCATCAAAAATGGTCCAAACATTGCACCAGATATGCCCGCAATCACCACATAAACAGCTGCCAAAGCTGGTGTACCACCAACCATCTCACTAATCTCCATTGCAATAGGCGTCGTAACAGATTTAGGAGCCAATGAGAAAATAAACTCCTTATTAACATGAGTACTGATTCCTAATATGATTCCGCTTATTATTCCGACAATCGATCCTACTAACACACTAACAAAAATTGTTAACGCATTTTTCTTTAACGTTTCTCGATAATCGTATAAAGGAATGGCAAACGCGACAATAGCAGGCCCTAGCAACTCATTAATCCATTTTGCCCCACTCATATAAGTGGTGTAAGACGTATTCGTAACGAGTAATAAACAAACAAGTACGATGGTTGTTGTAAAAACCGGCACTAAAATCGGATGAGGAAAACGTCCGTAAATCCACTTCATTAAAAAATAACTAACAATTGTCATACCGATAATTACGATTAAAAAGATGACATTCATAATTGAAACTCCTTGTCCTTACTAACTTCCTCACCTTTCGTTAATAAAAAATCACAAATACATGTTGAAACAATTATGACAATAACTGTACTTAAAAACGCTATTCCAATGGTAATCAGTCCCATACCCTTAAATAAATCAAGGTAATCAATAACTCCGACTGTAGCAGGAATTAAAAACAAAGGTAATTGCTTTAAAAGAAAGGGACCCGCGAGTGAAAAATATTCTCTCTTAACGACATTAAATTGCAATGCTCCAAACAATAACAACATACCAATAATACTACCCGGTACAGAAAAATTACCTATCGTTTGAATAAAGACCCCTAGTAAATATATCGCATATAAAAAGGCAAGTTGTAGGATCATTTTCAAATATTTCATCTATATTTCTCCTTGAAATGGAAAAGTTTCCATCGTTTCGTATTTTGGTACACGATCCAGATGTGTACGATACAGGTGAATGTTCTTTACTTGAAAGGGAACATTATCACCTTGAAATGTATGGTCATACTCTTCCGTTTTCACGAAGGTACACTCTGATTTCCACTTTCTTGCAAGCGTGATGTGAGGTCGGAACGGTTTTGAATCAAGAGTAAAACCACATTCACGACAAGCAGCAAACACTTGTTTTTGTAGATCATGAAGGGCTTCGGAATCTTTAACACTTGCCCAAAATATTCTTGGAGCATCCATTTTTCCGAAAACATCAAGCCCTTTTAATGAAAGCATAAATGGTTCTATATTTTCGACTATCTTTTTTAAAAGTTTGGATAGCTGGTTTAACTGAACGCCTGAATCAACATGACCTAAAAAAGCTAATGTAATGTGAAAATCCTGCTGATGGACCCATGACTGAAATGGAAGCTTCTCCTTGTTGGACGCTAACCAGCTTTGTATGACAGTTTGTTGGTCCTTCTCGATTGGTACGGCTAAAAAGTAATGAGGATTTGACTTCATAAGATTGCCCCCTAGCATTTGTAGAACAAAAGCGCAAGCGCCTTGATCAGCCCCGACAAGCATAAGACGCTTTTGAATAGAAGGTGTTTTTTGCCTTCAATTCAAAAGTGGCTTATGACCTCGAGGGGCTAGGCGCTGGAGCTGGATGTCGTGCGCTTATCCACAGTACAAAAATTTTGCAAATTCCTAAGCAAGAACAGACGATTCCACTCCTATATTTTATCCCACATTAGCTAGCAGTCATAGCCCCACTTTGTGGCAGTTCATCTTCATCGTTTTTATTCGAATTTAATGATAGCAAAAAGAACGGATAATGCAGGTATCTACTTAAAGCTTAAATTCTTTAATCCTCGTGGATGTGTTAATGACAGAGAGACTTATAATATGATTAATGATAAAAAGGAGGGGTCTGAATCCCTCCTTTTTTGTAACGCACATTTTATTTTGCCAGTTCATAAATAGCCTGGGCATAAATTGCCGTTGCTTTTAAAAGATCTTCAATAATAATATATTCATCCTTTTGATGAGCAATATCAGGTCTTCCAGGGAATAAAGGCCCAAATGCAACTCCAGCTTCTAATGCACGCGCATAAGTCCCCCCACCGATTGCAATAAGCTCGGCCTTTTCACCTGTTTGCTGTTCGTAAACGCTTTGCAACGTTTGAATAAGGGGATGATCTTCTTCAACATGATGTGGTTTTGAATCTACAAATGAATGTAAATCAAAGCCATCCAGCGCAGTAAAGCCCTTTTTAATGTACTCAGCATTACCTGTAACTGGATAACGAACATTCACTCCAATCTGTCCACCCGACTCTTTTGAATAGGACATGACACCAAGATTTACAGTTAAATCACCACTGATTTCATCCTTATATGAAATTTTCAAATTTTCACCACGCGTGTCATTTTCAAAAACATCAACTATTGTTTTGATATAATGACGACCTTGTGTATCTAATTCAAGCTTATTTAAAAATGCTGCTAATAAAATTCCAGCATTTTTCCCGTTATTTGGTTCCATTGCATGCGCTGAAATTCCTTCAATTGAAAATGTTAATGAATCAGCATCAACCTTACAAACACCTTTCACTTCTGCTTCATTTAAATAATCTGTGAATAATTGACGAACATCCGTTGCATTGGGATTCATAATCGTAGCCTCAGCAAAATCGGGAACCATGTTAAATCGTCTTCCAGATTGAAAGGATTGGAGGTTAACATCTCCTTGCTCAGTTTCCATGGTTGACGTTTGTTTTAATGTAACATCAATAATTCCCTTTTCAGCAAAGATAATTGGAAAATCTGCATCAGGAGCAAAGCCAACTACCGGCATCTTTTCATGCTTAAAATAGTGATCCACACAACGCCATTCACTTTCCTCATCTGTCCCGATAATCATCCGTACATTTTTTGTTAATGGTAAAGCTAGATCCTTGATAATTTTTAGAGCATAAAATGCAGCAATCGTTGGACCTTTATCATCCAACGCGCCACGAGCAAAGATCTTACCATCTCTAATATTTGCACCATAAGGATCACTAGTCCATCCATCACCTTCTGGTACGACATCAACATGACAAAGCACACCGACGACATCTTCACTACTGCCTATTAATTCGATGTGTCCTGCATAGCCATCAAGGTTCTTAATTGAAAAGCCTGAATCTGCACCCAATTGTAATAAATGGAGAAAAGCTTCGTTAATTCCTTCTCCAAATGGAGCTACATCACTAATCGTTTCCTCATCTAACACACTTTTTATTCGCAAAAAAGATTGCGTCTCTTTTATTATCTCGTCTCTTCTTTTTTCCACTTCGTCTTTCCAATTCATTATGTAAGCCTCCTGCATTCTTAAAACTTTTTACTCACCTCTATCTAACATACCAAACAGCACTCTAGAACAAAAGCGGAAGCGCCTTGATCAGCCTCAGGCAAATAAGACGCTTTTGAATAGAAGGTGTTCTTTACCTTCAATTCAAAAGTGGCTGTAGACCCAAGAGGCAGTCAAGAACGCGACGTCCTGTCGCATTGACTGCACTTGCACGTCCTGTGCTTCGGGGCCGGACGCTTGCGCTGGATGTCGTGCGCTTATCCACAGTACAAGAATTTTATAATTTTACGCTAAACAACAAAGTAAAATTCACTTTAAGTTCATTCTCTTTTTTGCGCAGACTTACTTATCGTATAAGTACAAATCAACAAACGTTGGCTAAAATCGCTTTAATTAACAAATACTGGGGAAAGAAGAACATACCCACTTTTTTTATCATTGCTTTATTAAGCTCGTAATAGGGTAAACTCATCCTTCTGATAGTTCCTTTAAACATAGCAAATGCCAAACCAAGGATAAAACTATTGCAAAATAATATAAAAACGAATATTATTATACATGTTTTGAATAGTGTTCGTAAAAAAACGGGGGTACATATGTTTAATTTAGCTGAAAATAATACGAATGTAAAAACTGAAATTACTGCCGGGATTACAACGTTTTTAACAATGGTTTATATCGTCGTTGTCAACCCGATTATTCTATCAGATGCAGGAGTACCGTTCGATCAAGTATTCACTGCGACAATTATTGCAACAATCATTGGCACACTTTGGATGGCATTGTCCGCGAACTATCCAATTGCTATTGCTCCAGGTATGGGCTTGAATGCATATTTCGCTTATTCAGTTGTTGGTGCAAATGAAAATATATCTTATACTACAGCATTTTCTGCTGTATTTGTAGCGGGTATTATCTTTGTTATCTTATCGTTAACACCTTTCCGTAAAAAATTAATTGAAGCTATACCAAATAATTTAAAGTATGGGATTACAGCTGGTATCGGTTTATTTATTGCATTTATCGGACTTCGATTAACTGGGATTGTAACGGCCGATCCATCCAACCTTGTGGCATTAGGTGACCTTTCATCCCCATCTGTTCTTTTAGCAATCGTTGGTCTTGCCGTCACATTAGTTTTAATGAGCATGAAGCTACCTGGTGCGTTATTCATTGGGATGATTATTACTGGATTGATCGCCTTTTTCACAGGGCAGCTCGAGTTTAAGGAGGGCTTCGTTTCACTTCCTAGCTTACCTGAGGGGATTATTATTTCAAATCCATTTACTGCGATCGGAGATGTCGTTACATATGGATTATATGCGGTTGTATTTTCGTTCTTAATGGTAACGATTTTTGATACAACAGGTACGATGATTGGTGTAGCACATCAAGCTGGGTTAATGAAAGGAAACGAACTACCAAGAGCTCGTACTGCGTTATTAGCAGATTCAGCGGCTACGACTGTCGGAGCAATGTTTGGCACAAGTCCAACAAGTGCTTATATCGAATCCTCTGCTGGGGTTGCAGCGGGTGGGCGAACTGGATTAACATCGTTAACAGTTGCCGTGCTATTTGGAGTCACACTTCTTTTTAGCCCTTTAGTTGGAGCAGTATCGGGCATTTCAGCCATTACAGCACCAGCACTTATTATTGTTGGAAGCTTAATGATGGGGGCAGTTACTCAAATTAATTGGAAAGAATTAGACGAAGCCTTCCCAGCATTCCTTGTCATATTAACAATGCCGTTAACTTCAAGTATTGCTACAGGAATAGCGCTAGGATTTATTGCTTATCCGTTAATGAAGATTGCGAGTGGAAAATGGAAAGATGTTCATATCTTCGTTTATATTTTTGCGGTACTATTTTTCATACAACTTGTATTTATTGGTTAATGAAAAATCCCAATTCACTAAACAATATGCAAGATACACCTTCATCTTTATTGCCATTGAAAAAATAGCGTATTGAAATTTTCACAATAAAACCCGATAATGGGATCTTTGGAAAAAGTCCATTATCGGGTTTTCCGCTATTCTATACTATTCAAAGCCATGATAAAGAGCGTTATACAAAACGTGAATCCTCTAATTCATCAAATGGTTGGATATACCCCTTTTGTTTAAGATTATTTGTTCCACAATCTGAATCAGGACATCCGACAACATCTTGAGCACATTTGCTACAGCATCTTTTTCCACAGCTCTCACACTGATAAATTTCAATTTCAGATTCATTGCAACCACAATTTGTACAAATAGCATAGCCAATTTTCCTCAATGTCATCTATCCCCTTACGTAATTATGTTTTGTCTAAGGTTGAAACTATTAACCTAATCATTCAATAATTTACGATCGTTGCCCTTTTCATTAGAATGAATAATTGTCTGGCAACCACTACTAATATGCTCGTCCCACTAGTTCCCCTTTTTCGTCTCTTTTTCTTTAACGATTATTAAAATAATATCATGAATTTTCTCATAAATAACGTAAAAGCGTTTGACATTTTCCTACATTTTTCTCAAACAAGCCCACCATTTGAGCGTTTCCAATACCAAAATCTAGATTTGCTTTACCGCCCTAAAAGCCTAATTCCTCCGGCTATTATATTCTTGATTATCATCTAAAAAGGCTCTTATAATCCTAAGATTATAAGAGCCTTATAATTCGACATTCATGCTAATATGCGAGGTTAAAACCATGTTGCATTCGCCAAAGTAAAATTGTCTATTTATTTCATACTAGAAGACTCACTGTTTTGTTAAAATAATCGGACCTTCCTTTGTAATTGCAATCGTGTGCTCATATTGTGCTGATAGCTTTCCATCAATTGTTCTAGCAGTCCAACCATTATTGTCCATTTTTGATCCCCATGCGCCAAGGTTTACCATTGGTTCAATAGTGAGAACCATTCCTTCTCTTAAGCGCAGACCTTTGTTTGGCTCACCATAGTGGAGAACAGTTGGTGCTTCATGAATTGTTTTTCCAATCCCATGACCAGTGAAATCCCTTACGACAGAAAGACCTTCTCCCTCAACATAGGACTGAATCGTATGACCAATATCACCGAGTCGATTTCCAACGACAGATTGTTCAATTGCTCTGTTTAAAGACTCTTCCGTAATTTGTAATAAACGAGCTGCTTCAGGTGAAACGTCTCCAACAGCATAAGACCAAGCTGAATCAGCTAGTGCCCCGTTTACATTCACAACCATATCAATCGTCACGATATCCCCATTCTTTAAAGGAGTGTTGCGCGGAAAGCCATGACAGATTTCATCATTTATCGAAGCACATGTTGCATATTCATAGCCTTTATATCCCTTTTGTTCAGGTGTTGCACCATGTTTTTTTAAATAAGATTCAACAAACGAATCGATTTCAAGAGTTGTGACTCCTGGCTTGATTCTTTTCGCAATCTCTTTATGACAACTAGCCAATATTTGACCTGCTTTATGCATTAACTCTATTTCCCGTTTGCTTTTTAAAATAATCAAAACCTTTTCCCTCCGATTTACACATATGTAGCCGAACAAAAGCGCAAGCGCCTTAATCAGCCCCAACAAGCATAAGACGCTTCTGAATAGAAGGTGTTTTTTGCCTTCAATTCAAAAGTGGCTGTAGACCTAAGAGGGGCTAGGCTCTGAATGCCTTGCGCTTATCCACAGTACAAGAATTTTATAGTTTTACGCTAAACAAGAACAAAAGCCCTTTAGCTGGACAATTTCAAAGCCAAAACTTATAAATTATAATAACCTAAAAAAGATATAGCTTATCATACCATGAACAAGTCCTCCGACAAACTTAGAAATCAGCCACACGATGAAATGAATTGTTATTGTGAATAAACAATCAAGGATGAATAATTATATTATTAATATGATACATAACGATTAAAGTTCACCTAAATTTCTTATACCAATGATTTTTTGGGAAATTAAAAACCTTGATCCACTCACACCCTTTTTACGGAAAATATAGAAAAAAGATTCCTTTCACTTGAAAAAAAACAAAATTATTGTCATACTATTCAGAATAGCAGTCATATAGATTTATTGTGTTAAGTACAAAGTAATATGTAAATAGGACGTTTAATTGTTAAATATTTGTAAATTAATTCTCTTTAATGGATTGTAAGTGTTCAAATCGTGTAGAATATTGTTGTAACGTTTTACCAAGTATCTAAATATGTATGAAGTGACATCTGAGATTTGCAGAAATCGAAAGGTTGTAGTAGGCATTGCCAGCGCGATCAAACGATAAGGAGTGGTTTTTTGTGAAACCTTCAACAAACCGTATGCTAACCAGAATCAAATCAGTCTACATGTTTATTAATGAGCGGGGAACTGTAACGACACAGCAACTTGTTGACGAATTTGGTATTACTCCACGAACCATTCAACGTGATTTAAATGTGTTAGCTTATAACGAGTTGGTTCACAGCCCAACAAGAGGTAAATGGGCCACTACAAAGAAAAAGGTAAAGATGTCTTCGTAAGGAATCAATCAAAAATTAATAGCAATTATACATAAAAGGAACCTTTATTATATTAGGTTCCTCCTTTTTGATTTTTTATTCATTATGGATTGTAAAACCCTCTACCTCAAGATAAAGAAGACACAAAGACGAAAGGTAGGGATAACTACCCATAAAAAGTACGGTCTGTCTCGTATTATATGATTTCAATCGGTTGAGCCTGTCGCAATGCTTCAACCTCATCCTCAGTTAATTCTCGATATTCACCAATTTTTAGTTCCTCTTCATCCAATGTGATTGGTCCCATCGAAATTCTTTTTAGATAGGTTACCTTTTTTCCAACTGATTCAAACATTCGTTTCACTTGATGGTATTTCCCTTCTGTAATCGTGACGTGAATGGTAGACTGATTTCCTGATTGTAAAATTTCAAGTATCGCAGGCTTTGTCACATACCCATCATCTAGCTCAACACCGCTTTTAAATGCAGCAATATCTCCTTCTGTCACTTCGCCTAAAATTGTTGCAAAATACGTTTTAGGAACGTGTTTTTTCGGCGATAACAACTGGTGTGAAAGCTGACCATCATTCGTTAAAAGCAATAACCCCTCCGTATCCTTATCAAGTCTCCCAACCGGGAACGGCTGACAGACTGCATCTTCCATTTCAAGTAAATCAATAACCGTTTCTTGTACTTCATCTTCGGTAGCAGATAAATAACCCGCGGGCTTGTTCATAAGTAAATAAACAAATTCCTTATAATCAATTTTTTCACCGTTAACAGTTACATCCTGTTCCTCTGGATTAACATGTGTTTTCGGATCTTTAATAACAACTCCGTCAGCAAGGACAACACCCGTTTTCAGTATTTTTTTTACATCTTTCCGACTTCCGTATCCAATATTCGCTAATAATTTATCAATTCTCATCTATCTTTACACCACTCTACTTATTTTTTAGACCTACTATGTATTTTTCTTAACAATTATCTATCCTGATTATGATTTCTTTAAATGTGTGAAAAAAACCCGGTCATTTCACCGAGTTTTTAAGAAAAACATTATTATCTTAACCTGACCGTTTGTTTTCAATTCTACTCATTTGCCCGACTTCTTGGTAAAAACCGCTTAAGACGATTTCCTAAAATCTTTTCGAGTAAACGAGAACGATAGGCTAAGTATATATAGATTGCTCCTCCTATTGCCACTGCTACACCCGCCACAATCGCTGCTTCCATCATTCCATCTTCATAATTAATAAAAATACCTAAAATGGATTGAACAACAGACACAACGAGCCCCATAAATGTCGTAAGGATCGCTATTAGGATTGTTCGTTTCATTAACAATTTAAATGAGTATCCAGAATGACGTTTTATCATGGCAAATCCATAGAGTAACGATACGATATAGCCAGCTGCAGTCGCAATGATTGAGCCAATACCTTGATACATCTGGATAAGTGTCGTATTCAAAGCAAGCTTCACAATTATTCCAATCACGAGACTAATGACCGCTAGTTTTTGCTTATTGATCCCTTGAAGGATTGCAGCATTGACTGTAAAAAGGGAAAATAGCAAAGCGACTGGCGCATACCACATGAGGATTGTCTCTCCAATTTCCGCTGAAACACCATGATAAAAAATCGTATATGCTGGTCCAGCTAATACAGCAAGTCCCACGACAGCAGGCAACGTTAATAACATGATAATTTGTAATGTTTGATCAATTTGTTTATGTAGTAAAGCTCGATTGTTATTTGTATATGATGCCGTTACGGAAGGGATGATAGTTAATCCAAATGCAGTTGCCAACGAAACAGGGATCATTACAAGCTTCGGAACGTAAAGCAATAAAACGGAGAACATTGCAATTGTAATTGTCTCATCGAATCCCGCATCATACATCGCACGATTAAATGTGTTCGTATCAATATAGTTATAAATAGGGATAGCTAAGCCAACAAACACAAACGGACCTGCGTAGCTAAATACTTCTTTAAACATTAAACCGAGTGGTACCTTCTTCGTTTCCACTTGATTTTCTTGAAAGGCTAAAAGTGTTCGTTTACGCCGTATCCAATAAAAAAACAGCACAATCAATCCACCAATTGCTCCAACAAACGCTGCAAACGTGGCATAGCCTACTGCTAATACCATTCCACCATTGAATACGTTTAAAATGAGATAGGTTGCTGCTAGTAAAAAGACAATTCGAACAAGCTGCTCGATGACCTGTGAAACAGCCGTAGGCCCCATCGATTGATGCCCTTGAAAAAAACCACGAATTAAACTCATTAATGGTACAACGATAAGAGCTATACTGACCATTCGGATGACGAGTATGGCATCATCCAAAGTAAAACTACTTTGCGTGCTTTCAGTAAGTGCGCTTTTTGCTAACATCGGTGCAAACATATATAAGATCGCAAATGCTATAAAGCCCGTTAAAAGCATAACGACTAATCCAGCTTTAAACATTCGTCTACTTGTTTGATAATCACCTATAGCATTGTATTTCGAGACAAATTTAGAAACCGCTGCTGGAAATCCAGCCGTTGCAATACTTAGAAAAATTGTATATTGGGCATACCCTGTTTGATACAGGGCCCCACCGTCCGTTCCAACCATAGCTGCAAAAGGAATGAGGTAAATCATCCCTAATATTCTTGAAAGATATGTACCTAACGTTAAAACAAACGTACCTCTTAACAGATTATTCGACATAATTCTGATTCACCATTCTTCTCTATGAAGATTCAACTTTTCTATTTTACCACAAACCTATGCTTATTCCATAATAGAAATGTGTAAGCGCCTTAATTACTCGCGATCCAAACATACTTATTATGAGTGCAAGACTCGGGATAGAGTAATGCTTGCCGTTAGTTAAGAACCTGACACTCCCGCAGCTAAAGAAATGAACTTCCTTTGCTTTAAGTTCTGTGATGTTCATCGCCATACCTCTAACTTACCTAACCAGTACGAGATAAAAAGTATTTTTTGCTTTTTTTCAACTTCAGCTATAATATGAAGTGCAGACCAAGAAATGAAGGTTGTGAAAAATTGATGAACTATGACGTATTAGTAATCGGCGGTGGCCCATCTGGATTAATGGCGGCTATCGCGGCGGGAGAGCGTGGTGCTCGCGTCCTGTTAGTAGACAAAGGGAATAAACTTGGAAGAAAGCTTGCAATATCTGGTGGTGGTCGCTGCAATGTAACGAACCGCTTACCGATTGATGAAATTATTAAGCACATACCAGGTAACGGTAGGTTTTTATATAGTGCATTCTCAGAATTTAGTAATGAAGATATCATTACGTTTTTTGAAAATCTCGGGATTAAATTGAAAGAGGAAGATCACGGTCGAATGTTTCCTGTTACAGATAAGGCACAATCAGTTGTCGATGCCCTCATCAGTGAATTAAAGCGATTAAAGGTTGACATACGTACAAATGAACCAGTAGAGAATGTCGTCTATGACAATGATAAGGTCCTTAGTGTCCAGCTTGTGAGTGGAGAAACCATTTCAACTAAAGCAGTCGTCCTCGCAGTTGGTGGAAAGAGTGTGCCACATACTGGAAGCACAGGAGATGGCTACGCTTGGGCTGAAAAGGCCGGGCATACAATCACAGAGCTTTTCCCGACAGAAGTACCTGTAACATCAAATGAACCATTTATCCAAGAAAAAACGCTTCAAGGGCTTTCTTTGCGAGATGTTGCCTTAAGTGTATTGAACCCTAAAGGAAAGGCGATTATTACCCATAAAATGGACATGATCTTTACTCATTTTGGAATATCAGGACCAGCCGTATTAAGATGCAGTCAATATGTTGTAAAAGCAATGAAAAAGTTTAAGACGAATGCAATAACCGTTAGTATCGACGCGGTTCCTACTACTAATGAGGAGCAGCTATTTCAATCGATCGTTAAGGATTTAAAACAAGATGCTAAAAAGGCAATCAAAAACGTATTAAAGGGACTATTACCTGAACGATACTTACTGTTTTTACTAGAGAAAAATGATATAGATCCACTTGTTACCTATGACAATCTTTCAAATGAGAAGCTTCGATCATTTGTACGTGATTGCAAGCAATTTCAATTTAAGGTTCATGGAACGCTATCACTTGAAAAAGCCTTTGTGACTGGTGGCGGAGTTTCTGTAAAGGAAATTCACCCTCGTGAAATGTCGTCCAAGTTTAAAGAAGGACTTTATTTTTGTGGTGAAATTCTTGATATCCATGGGTATACAGGTGGTTATAATATCACCTCTGCACTAGTGACAGGCCGTCTTGCTGGGTTAAATGCAGCTGTTTATGCTAAAAAATAATTGATAGACATTCGTGGACAACGCTAAGATTTTTCTTAGCGTTTTACTTTTTTGAATCTATCACCTTTTATAGTTGACCTTAGGAGAAAAACTAAGCTGTCACCAGATAGGCCTGCAGTTAAGCTAAATTTATCTGATTTCATTATCGGTATACGTGTCATAAATCTAGAAAAAATTTCATACTGTTTACTATCTTAGTAAAAGGGTGTGAGTCTATGTTAAAGGTAGCTGTTTTCGATGAAGAGCATGAGAAGGATTTAGAGGAAGAAATGAATGACTTTTTGATGAAGCTTAGTGAAAATCAAGTGAAGGATATTAAATACAGTGTGTCTGTTTCAACTGATGAAGATGGGGAACAGCTTTATTGTTATTCTGCGCTTATCATGTATTTTGACTAATGAGTCTACTTGTCCATTTTTGGACAGGCAGACTCATATCTAATCTATTAGACTAACTCACTTTTTCGCTTTGTTTCCCCTTTATACTCTAGCATCCCGCCAACCATGTTGATGACGTTGTTATAGCCTCTCTCTTGTAAAAACGCACATACATTTCCACTACGTGCCCCAGAGCGACAAATAAAAATCGTTTCTCTTTCTTTGTCTATTGCTTCAAGATGCGCAGGGATATCATTCATGCGAATATGTTTCGCTTGTGGGATCATCCCTTCTTCTACTTCCTCTTCCTCACGCACATCGATTAATTCAATTTTCTCGCCATTAGCCAGCTTTTGCTGGACCTCTTCAGGCATAATTTCTTTTATTTCAATCATTTCGTACACCCTTTCGATATTAATAATTGTATTATATCAAATTAAATGTACTCACTACTAGCTAGCCAGCTTCAATTTGGACCTTCTAGCTTCCTACCTGCCATCCTAACTATGACTCTTTTGGGTTGTCTGGAAACGATTCAAATGAAAACGGAATTCCCACCATCTTCGCCGTCAATTCATCATAGGCTACTAAATCTTTTTTTGTCAGCTCTTTTAAGGAGCGTTTGCCCATTGCTCGTAATGCGATTTTTATTTCTTCTGTACTTGATGTTAAAAATTTCTCCGCCGCTTTTGTTCCTTCTTCTCTTTTAAATTGATCCTTGAATTTCCCTTGATTCCATATAGCCTGTGTAGGTGGTTCAAATGGAAGTGCATTTAATGATTGAGTATGTGCGACGGCAAATAACATGGCCGATCCTACATATACTGCATCAGCACCAAGCGCAAGCACCTTTAAAAAGTGACCAGGTACTAAAAGACCTCCTGAAACAATTAAACTGATTTGTCCCTTCACTTTTCTTTTTTTTAGATGATTAACAGCCCGAACAATCCCATGTAATGTCGGGATTCCAAAGTCATCGCATAAAATAGGCGGAGCCTCATGCATCGCTGCTTGTCCACCATCAATCGCGATAAAATCAACACCTATGTCAATCAAATAATCGATATCTTCTTCAATCTTTCCACCAGTCCCGATTTTCACACCAATTGGAACACCATCTGTTAAGTCTCGAAGTTCGTTGACAAGATTTTTTATATCATTTAATGTTTGATTTTCAACAAAATGTTCAAAAATCACGGCATCCTCATTTTCCTTAAGTCCCATCACCTCTCGTGCACGACCAGTTAATTCTTTTGGAGGAATTTTCCTCCCCATCCCAAGTAGTGAACCTTGTCCAAGCTTAATTTCAATCATATCAGCACGCTTAATCACGTCTTCCTCTTTTGCCCACTCTGTTTTGGAAAACTGTAAAATATACTTTCCTGCTGTATCTAACTCTTCAGGCAAGATTCCTCCCTCTCCAGAGTTAATTGCAGTTCCTACCTTTTTGGCTGCTTCCGCCAAAGATAGCCTCACTTCTTCACTAAGTGCGATTCCATAGGCCATCCCACTAATCATAAGCGGGATTTTTATGTTCAGCGGTTTTTTAGCTTTTGGGCCAATGGTGACTTGCACATCTACTTCTTCTTCACCATCGATTGGAAACGGTGTCGTTTGTGTAGGAATAAATGTAATTGGGTCCAAATGCGGCCACTTTTTTGCTGAGCCAGCAAGCGGTCGATTTAGAACGACTCCACTCTCTGCTCGTAAACTATTTTCTAGCATATTTTGAACACCCATATGCCGAAGACCTGGCATTAACTCCATTATATTTTCTTGATAGCTGTCAGTTAAAATGATTTTTCCAACCTTCTTCACTATTTGCTTGATCAGCCAACGCCAGCTTATAAGCATGAATAAAGATAAGACAAATAAGGTGGCCACCATTGCAAAAGTTATATACAACAAATAATTTGGCATATTTTCACTTCTCCACTATTATATCAATTGCATTTTTGTTAATGATACCCAATTAAAGGTGCATTCAGATAACTTGATAGAACTTAATTAACTTTCGATTTGTCTTCCCAAGGTTCAAATGAAAACGGAATTCCAACCATTTTTGCTGTCAATTGATCATAAGACACTAAATCCTTTTTTGACAATTCCTTCAAGGAACGTTTCCCCATCGCTCTCAAAGCCATTTTCATTTCTTCTGTACTTGCTGTTAAAAACTTCTCAGCCGCTTTAACCCCGTCTTCAATCTTAAATTGATCCTTGTATTTCCCTTGATTCCAAACAACTTGTGTAGGTGGTTCAAAAGGAAGTGCAGCCATTGTTTGACTATGTGCAACAGAAAATAATATGGCTGAACCCACATACACAGCATCAGCACCAAGTGCAAGTACTTTCAAAAAATGGCCTGGTACTAAAAGTCCACCTGAAACAATTAAACTAATTTGTCCCTTTACCTTTCTTTTTTCTAAATGACGAACAGCCCGGACAATTGCATGCAATGTCGATATACCCGTGTCATCAGACAAAATGGGTGGTGCACCGAGCGTTGCACCTTGAGCGCCATCAATTGCAATATAATCGACGCCTAATTCGATCAAATGGTCAATATCTTCTTCTATTTTTCCACCGGCTCCTATTTTCACACCAATGGGCACACCGCCAGTTAAATCTCGAAGTTCCGCAACAAGTCCTTTTATATCTTTTAATGTTTGATTATCAAAAAAATGCTCAAAAATGACAGCATCCTCATTTTCTTGAAGCCCCATTATTTCACGTGCACGTCCTGTTAAATTTTTAGGAGAAATTTTCCCACCCATTCCTACCAATGCACCTTGTCCAAATTTTATTTCAACCATATCTGCACGCTTAATTAAATCTTCTTCCTTAGACCATTCTGTTTTAGAAAATTGTAAAATATACTTTCCAGCTGCATTTAATTCTTCCGGTAAAACTCCTCCTTCCCCGGAATTAATCGCGGTTCCTACATTATTTGCTGCTTCCGCCAAGGAAAGTCTCACTTCCTCACTTAATGCGATTCCATAGGCCATCCCGCTAATCATAAGTGGAATATTTATCGTCATTGGTTTTTTTGCTTTCGGTCCAATGGTTACTTTGACATCCACTTCTTCTCCTCCATCAATTGGAAAAGGTGAAACTTGAGCGGGGATAAATGTGATTGGATCTAAATGGGGCCACTTCTTTGAAGAGCCAAGAGGGCGATGAACAATATCACCTGATTCCGCACGCAAGCTATTTTCAAGCATATTTTGAATACCCATATGCCTTAGTCCTGGCATCAACTCGATAATATTTTCTTGGTAACTATCGGTCAAAACAATTGTTCCAAATTTCTTCACTATTCGTTTTATCATCCAACGCCAGCCCAAAAGCATGAAGATCACTACGACAAATAAGATCGACAGCATTACAAAAATCATATAATTTAAAATATTCGACATGTTCACTACTCCACAATTTTATAAATTACACAGTTTATACCTCTATCATTTACCAATTAATGTTAATTATACAATTTGCAGTTATTCTCGTTTAAGCGAGACTTCGATCAGTTAAGATCTCCTCTATCTCCCACACCTTTCCTTCAGGTCGATAACTCATTCATTTTTTAAGCTAGAGATTAGTAACGGGTTCATGCCCCGTACTCTGTTAGGTTCCTCAACGCCATATGTATTAAACTCTCCATATAAGAAGAGACTACAAGAAACGACTCAAATGGGTTTCAAAGCAAAAGGAGAACATTTTCATGAACATATTAAATGAGATTAGCCATCGTCCTTATCCTTTACCTTCGAAAAAATGGATTATGCGACAAACGTGGAAGAACCTACTCTTTCTTCATTGGCCTATTTCACCAGATGCATTACGTCCTTACATACCTTTTGATTTACAAATTGATACTTTTGATGGATATGCATGGTTGGGTGTTGTTGCATTTAGTGTGGAGGGAATTTATCCTCGGGGTTTATCATCTTTATCACTAACTCCAAATTTTCCAGAAATTAATGTAAGGACTTATGTAACATGTGATGGTAAACCGGGAATTTATTTCTTGTCTCTTGATGTTGATGATTGGGCCTCTTACACAATAGCAAAAAGATGGTATCATTTGCCTTATTCCTTCGCCAGAATTCGCTATCAAAAAGAAGGACAAACCTTTCATTTCAAGAGCATTCGCAAATGGACTACAAATTCTACAATAAAATTTAAAGGAGAATTTATCCCATTACCTGAAGTTTATTATGGACAAAAAGGGACGCTAGACCATTGGTTTACAGAACGATATTGTTTATTTAGTAGCGATAAAAGAGGTAATATCTATTGCGGTGATATCCATCATTGTCCATGGCCATTACAAAAAGTAATGACAAATATAGAGGAAAATACGCTTTTTTCCCCCTTTCATTTTGACCTTACAAAAATTAAACCGATTTCTCATTTCTCAAGAGGTGTTGACACTCTTTTTTGGAATATTAAGAAGAAGTATCCCTAGTTTAAACTCCTTTTCCATTCAATCCCTACCTACTAATTTCTCTAAATCCACTTCAATTAGATGGTATAAGTGACTGAGAGCGTATATTTACAATAAGGAGTATGCCACCACGCTAGCCCTCATCCCTTTGGTGGGCATTTTTCTTCTTCATCATCTTCTTTTTTATCACGACAATCATTACCAATAAGAATGGAATGACCATAAATAAGGGGACATATAGTATGTAAGGTATCGTTTTACGACCTTTCATCATATGTTCTACCCAATTGTCGGATATTAATATAGATGTAACAATAACAATTGTAGCCATAATTGGTATCGTGAACTTAGTAAGGTTAGGTTTATGAACAAGACTAGAAAAACCCTCAATTGCCCCAATAAGGAAGATAAGAATTTTAAAAAACCCCCCGATAATTAACAAAATAAGGGCGACCGGATCAAGTCGTTGAAAAACATCTCCAACATTGATATGATCAACAGCATCCATGATTGGAAATGTGGCTATTGATGTTCTGTAAACACCAAGAACACCAATGATTATCACACTTGAAATAATCAAGGTTATACCACTAATGATAATTGCTGAATACCCTGCAATAATGCCAGCCTTTTGGTTATTTAAATAGGGGAAAAACACGGCAAAAACAATTGATTCCCCGAACGGAAAAGACAATATTGTCGGAAATAATGCTTGTAATACAGGTTGCCATCCAGCTTCTAGAACAGGAAATAAATTTTCTATTTTAATAAGTCCGCTAATAATGATAAAAAAAACAAACAGGAAACTAAAAAACATTATCCAAGGAAAAAGGATCAAAGCCGTTCTTGCAATTACCTCAAATCCTAAATAACAGCCAAAACAAATAACTAGCATAAAGATAATTTCTACTGCTAATATCGGTGTGTCATTTAACATGATTGATACTACGAGCTCACTAAAGGTTCTTAATACTCTAGCTGCAATGTACAGGAACAAACAAATATAAACAATAGCAAGAATTCGTCCAATGAGCTTACCCACAATTTTTTCAAGATAGTTTGTTAATGGCAAAGTTGGAAATTGCAGATAAAGATAAACATAAAGGGAGAATAAGCCACCACCGCCCACCATCCCAAGGATAAGTGCGATCCATGCGTCCTGTTTCGCTTCTATTCCTAACCCAACTATCACCGCGCTGCCGATCTCAAATAAAACCATTAAAACAAAAAGTTGAATTGGCTGTATCTTGTTTTGAACCATTGTTAGCAATCCCCCTTTTGCTGTAGCGCTTTATAACGTTTCATTTGTTACTTTTTTATGTTGATTCTCGATTCCTCATTTTCCCACTTAGGATAAAAATTTTTCCATAAAGTTCGTTACGGGACTATATATTTTCGTTAATAAATCGATAGGTGTTGGAATTGCAACATCTTTACTTATTAAAATAGCCAACGTCATCCCCACTGAAAGCAAGATGAAATACACGATGATTTCTCTCCACCATTTCTTTTTCACAAGAGGCGGTATTTCAAATAGAGAAATAATCGCCCCAATAAGCAAAATTCCACTGATTATCCACATTGCTTATTACTCCTCAATTTCTTTTTGAAACGTTTTTGTAATCGTACCTAAACGGCGAATTTTCGCTTCCACGTTTACGGTTACATCTAACTTTGCAAATTCTTGATCCCAGTTTTGTTCTAATCGCTTCCAACCTTTAGGATCAGCCCGGTGAATCACTTCGCCAAAACCAAAAATATCACTTTGATATTCTTTCTGGACTGTTTTTATCGCTCCTTCGATATGCTCTTTTGTATTATTTTTATATTTTTCTTCCAATTCCTTAATTGTTTTTTGTTTGGTTAGATCGATTGTACATTCAACCTCTCCAATGTTCCCTTCTTGAGTTACATCAATTTCAATTTTCGGCGTACCTTTTACAATTTTGCCCTTAACTTTTGTAGACGTGGAAAACGTAACAATCGTACTCTTTCCTCCTTCACACGGCACAGTTACTGCTGTATTATCAACATTGTCCGTTACATAATTAAAACCTATGCTGTCCGCCTCATTTAACCAACCTAGTAGTTTATCTTTTTTAAATACTGCCGTTGAGTCGACAGAAATCCCTGTCTTAGGTGAAATATTCTGTCCATTTGTAACATCACTTCCAGTTTCACGATCCCCATATACATAAACCCCCATTAGAACAGGTTCTTTCCCTTTACTGACAATATTACTAATTAACTCATCCATCGTAACTGTCTTTGTCGCTGCCCATCTTTTCTCTGAATTTTCTAAAGTACTAAAAATTTTATCTGCCGGCACTTTTGAATAAGCAGTTTGGACATCGAGAATATCTGCAGCGGATGACCCTCTTGCGACAGTAAGATAGAAATCCGAACGCATTTCATGCTGCCGAGAAAGCACATCCAGTGCTTTACCAATTCCATCTTTGGCAATTTCCTCCCCAAAGATTACTTCACTAAGATGGGCTACATATATTCTTCGTGGTATATCAGTTGTTAGTCTTCTTACCGCCTCAGTAATGGTCTTCCCACTTTGGGTAAATCTAACAACCTCCGTACGACCTGACCTTGCGTTTCCTGCGAGCTCGCTGGGATTTAGGATTTGAACTGAAACATTATATCCCTCCTCTGATTTATCAATTCCCATAGCAGTCACAATTGCTAGTTCATTAAGCTCTGTTCTGCTCCAACAACCGGCTAGAAAATGAATAATTAGAAGGAACATGAAACATAGACTAATTTTTTTTTTCATTTAACCCCACCTAAATAATGAAATACGTAAGCAACTAGTGAAAATCTAGAGTATATAAATCGTACATGAATAGAGAGTATCTTTTATCGTGAACATTATTGACGAGATGGTTTTGGAGAAGGTGTATCATCTCTCGTAATATCTTTTTGACTAATTAAGCGCGGTCTTGTCTTTATAGCCCATATAGGTAATCGAAGTATATTGTCTTTTTGATCCTGTAATATAAATGGTGCATTTGGAGTTAGATAAGGTATTCCAAAAGATCTGATGCTATTTAGATGAAGAACCAGCACAATTAGCCCTAAAATAATGCCAAATAACCCAAACGTTGCAGCAAGAATCATAAACAAAAAGCGAAGGATCCGAATAGAAATTGCCATATTAAAAGATGGCATTACAAAGCTACATATCGCAGTAAAGGAAACGACAATGACCATTGATGCAGAAACAACCCCAGCTTCAACAGCTGCTTGTCCAATAACTAATGCACCAACAATAGATATCGATGATCCAATTGCTCTAGGCATTCGAAGCCCTGCCTCACGCAAAATTTCAAATGTAAACTCCATTAAGATAGCCTCTACAAGTGCTGGAAATGGCACACCCTCCCGTTGTGAAGCAAGACTGATGAGCAAAGGGGTTGGTAGCATTTCTTGATGAAATGTAGTGACAGCTACATAGAGTGATGGTGTAAGCAATGATAAGAAAAATGTTAAATACCTTAGCATCCGAATTAATGTTGCAATATCTGCCCGTTGATAATAATCTTCGCTAGATTGGAAAAAATGCACTAAAAGAGCTGGCACGAGAAGGACAAATGGAGTTCCATCAACAAGAATCGCAATCCTTCCTTCTAGTATTCCTGCAGCTACAGTATCGGGACGCTCCGTATTGTAAACAGTAGGAAATGGGGTGTATATTTCATCCTGAATACACTCTTCGATGTACCCACTTTCGAGAATCGCATCGATCTTAATTCGATTTAACCGACTTTGTACTTCTTTGACCGTTTTATCATCAACAACGCCTTTTAAGTACATAATCGAAACATCTGTCTGTGTCTTTTTGCCAATTTGTTTTGTTTCAAGCCAAAGATTCGGATCTTTTATTCTTCGTCGTATTAAAGCTGTATTTGTCCGCAACGTTTCTGTGAATCCATCCTTTGGCCCTCTGACAACGGTTTGCGAGGAAGGCTCCTGAACACCGCGGTCGGCCCAGTCTCTGGAACTGAGAACAATTCCTTTAGGAAAACCATCAATTAATAATACCGTGTCCCCCGATAACACATGGAGAAATAGTTTTTGAAAATCACTTATTTCCTTTATCTCTCCAACAGGAAGAGAAAAAGATTTTATCACATCAAACAGGTTAGAAATATCAACAACCTTCGAATCTACTTCTGTGTTTCGAATTCCAATCATTAAAGTGTCAAGGATAAACTCTTGAACAGCGACCGAATCAGTTAATCCATCAGTGTAAATAATGCCTAATTTAATGTCGCCATTTTCACCAGCTTGAAAATCCCTTGTGACAAGGTCTGAACTATTTCCTAGCGACTTTCTTATATGATCGATATTAGACTGTAGTTCAGAAAAAATTTGAGTTGTTTGTTGAGCCTGTGAAGCTTGAGTTTGGTATTGATTTTGACCTTGATTTTTGAATTTGACCTTAACCTTGGGTTTATTTTGAGATTGATTTTGGCTTTTTCCTTGTTCTTCGCTTTGAGCTTGATCTTTGCTTTGGCCTTGTTCTTCGCTTTGAGCTTGATCTTTGCTTTGGCCTTGTTCTTCGCTTTGAGCTTGATCTTTGCTTTGGCCTTGTTCTTCGCTTTGAGCTTGATCTTTGC
>NZ_JAIQUM010000045.1 GCF_020075705.1 Metabacillus rhizolycopersici
TTCAACTTTTCGAAATGATGTATCGTCCATAATCATGATTTATTGTCAGAACTTGAGATTTTTTGTCCAAGCTCAAGGTTTTATTGTCTGGTTTTGAATTTTATTGTCCGAAATCACCAAGGTATCGCCCAACCTTCAATTTTCGATATATTTTTCGTCCCGCTCTGTAACTGCTGTTAATCTTTTTATGTTTAAAAACAACAATCTTTTAGAAAAGAGCCTTCCAAAAACAAAAAACGAGAAGCTAAATCCTTTTTCGGATCTAACTCCTCGTTGATTTTTCATAGAAAATTTATAACCAATAAGATCGCACTTGCTACTGGTGTAATGACCATGGCATAACGCAGAAATATGCTCGGCAGCCTTTTTGTAAGCTTTGCACCAATATAAGTTCCAACCATAATGCCAGAAACAACTTTTAAGAATAATAGAAAATCAAGATTGCCATTTTGGATATAACCGACTGAGGCAAACATCGAAATCGGCAGAATCACAAGCATCGTTGTACCTGCAGCTATTCTCATCGGGAAATCAAGCCATCTCATAAGTGATAATTGAATAAATGGTGCAGCTCCAATTCCAAATGTTCCAGCGATAACCCCATTACCTAAACCAATTGCAACACAATGAATAGAGAATGATTTTACCACTATTTCTTCCGTTTTATACATAAATCTCGTTTGCACCCAAAGAAGCACACCTGAAATTATTAAAATTGTTACAGTAGATACAAGAAGGACATTAGGATGTATAAATATAGCTATTTGTGACCCTAAATAAGAACCTCCTCCTCCAATAATTCCAATCAAAATTCCTAACCTTAGGTTGACGCTTCCTTCCCGAAGATGTGTTAAACTTCCAACTAAGACACTGAAAAACATGACAGTAACCGCCGTTCCTAAAGCAGCGTGGATTGGAACATTAAAAATTGTCACTAAAACGGCTATGATAAAACCTGAACCACCAGCCCCTACAAATCCCAACACTAATCCTAAAAACAACATGGTTATGACTATTGTCAACTTCTTTACCTATTCATACTAGGTGTTTTTAAGTGCCAATCGGTTTGCTGTTGTAATAAATAGCCAACATCGACAAGCTTTTGCTCTTGCAATGGCGCTGCGATAAGTTGCATTCCTATTGGAAGTTCACCTGACATTCCAATAGGCAGAGTTAATGTTGGAACCCCTGCGTTTGTAAACGGTAGGTTATATGCCGGTGAGCCTGTCGCTAAGATACCTTCTGGCGCTACTGTTGGCGTTGCTGGAGTAAGCAATAGATCAACATGTTTAAATACATCACTTAATTCATCTCGAAATACACTTCGAATTTTTTGTGCCTTTAAGTAATCATTCGCCTTTATATCTAATCCTTCCCGAATAAATTGCTGCAAATATCCGCCATAGCGCGAGGAGTCAACAGTGTATTGATCTGCATGATAATTGGCTGTTTCTGCTTTCATGACCATATGTTGTGCCGCATTTGCCGCTTTAAGACTATACGGTAATTGTACATATGTAATGCTATAGCCAATTTTTTTCAGTTGTTTTACTGCTTCTTCACACGCCATTGAGATTTCAGTAGAAGTATTTTCAAAATAGCCATCTACTACAATTCCAATTTTATATTCTTTCTCCACTTGCAATCTTAACTTCTGTTTCGGTAACGTCCATGTAGATGAATCAGCTTCATCTGGACCTGATAGTTCATTGTAAACAATAACTGTGTCCTCAACCGTTTTCGTAAAAGCACCAACATGATCCAAACTCCAACTAGCTGGTATGATGCCATGTTTACTTATTCTTCCATACGTTGCTTTTAAAATGGTCAATCCATTATAAGCTGCAGGTCGAGACAATGAACCAGCCGTTTGCGTTCCTAATGTCATTAAAACCATTCCTGATGCTAATGCTGCTGCGGAGCCAGAACTTGACCCTCCAGGTGTATGCGATAGATTCCATGGATTACGGGTTTCAGGGGGACTTCCCCAGTTAGCAAATTCAGTCGTCGTTGTTTTACCAAGTAGAATTGCTCCGGATCGATTTAACATTTTTATCACAGTTGCATCGTATTCAGGTATAAAGCCCTTTAATACTTGAGAGCCTCCTTCAGTCGGGATCCCTTTCGTATAAATAATATCTTTGGCCCCAAATGGTATGGCAAATAAAGACGGCAATTCTGTTGCATCCTTCATTCGGTTTTCTAATACCTTTGCTTTTTCAAGAGCTCGCTCCTTTAAAATCGTCACCCATGCTTTCACTTTTGGTTCGACTTTTTCAATATGATCTAGATAAAATGAAACTAATTCAGTCGGAGAAATCGATTTTTGACGTAGTAGTTGGCGCGCTTCAGCAATTGTTAAAGAAGTCGTTGAAGTATTAATCAATGAAAACAGCTCCTTTCGGCCCGAATAATGGTACTGTCTCTTGTTTCATTTTAAAATTGCCAATTTGCTGTATTTCCTCAGAATTTACAAAATATAAATCACCTTGTAAAAAATCTAGAAAGTTTAATCGTTCTCTACATTTATTAATCTTACTTTTGTCAACCTCAACCGAAATAGACTTCCACGATTCAGACCCTAGGTGACCTCCAATTTCTGTACCACTTGGATCAAAGGCACAACTTAACCCAAAGAATGTTGAGCTATTCATCACTTCTTGATTAACTAACGTTTCGACCCCTGCCTTATTTACCCCGATTACATATAAGCCATTTTCCCTTGCCCTAGCTTGACATTCGGAAAGCCATACATTTTTCCTTTCTTCCCCAGCAGCAGCCGTTGGGATAATGATGACATCTGCTCCCTGTAATGCAAGAGATCTTGAAGCTTCTGGGAACGAACGATCAAAACAGATTAAAATGCCAATTTTAAACCCCTTTATATCAAATACTGGATAATCCGTTCCTCTACTAAAATAGATTGTTTCATCTGTTTTTAATGTCGAAAGAGATAGTTTCGGAATATGTGTTTTACGGTATTTCCCAATCATTTCACCATCATTTGATATAACAATCGCCGTATTATAGTATATACTCGCTTCATTACTGAAACTTTTCTCAAAAATGGTTATGATGATATTGACATTAGCTTCCCTCGCTTTCTTAGCAAAGTAGGTGAATGTTGGACCATCTAGAGGTTCAGCTAGTTCAAAAAAACGGTTGTCATTAAACTTACAAAAATATGGAACTGTCATTAATTCAGGGAAAACGATAAGATCTATATGAGGATTGCTCGTTATTACTTTATCGAATTGAGCAGATAACTGCTCAATTCGATTATGATAACTTTCGTTTCTCCCATTTGGACCACTTTGCAAACCAACTACATTTAATTTCATATCATCAAAAACCTCCTAGGTTTATCCCATTCTTAACGGGCAGTATATCCTCTAACTCAAGTTTCAAGTGTATATTCATGTACATTGATCGGGGATTACTACTGGTAATTATCTGATAAATCTCGCTTTAATTAGCAAATTCCGAACTCACAATGTCATCATATTTAATATCATTTTTTAAATTTCCAACAAATTTCTGCATGTCAAACGCAGCATGAAATGCTTCTTCAGAAACCTTTGCACTTTCCGGATAAACATTGCTTCCGATCATTCGTTCTACCGCTTTTCCAACTACATCTGCATCTAATTCAGGAAATTCCTTTTGCGCAATTTCTTTTGCTTTCTCTGGATTTTCATGTATGAAAGCAAGTGATTGATCCATAGACTTAACAAATTTCCCTACCATTTCAGGATTTTCTTCAATTAATTTTTGAGACGTGTTAAAAGTAGAAAAGGCATAGTCTGGATAATCCTTTGTAAAATCATGAACAATCTTTAATCCCTGCGCTATCCCTTGGTCTGCTTGAGGCTGATAGGCTACAGCGATATCCGCTTCACCTGCTAGTACCGGTCCTAATTCAGAACCAAGCTGAACTTCTGTAATCGTGACATCCTTTTTAGGATCAAGACCATTATCTTGCAATAATCTCGTTAGTAAAGTATGAGAAGTCCCTGGGGCTAAACCAACAACAATACGTTTTCCTTTTAAATCTGCTGGAGAATTAACCGTAACATCCTCTTTTGCAAGAACCCAAACAGGAGCACTATTGGCAACTGCACTAATAATTTTTGCATGACCACCTTTTTCTTTTGCAAATCCTACATGCTCAGGTCCATGAACTGAAAATTGAGACTCACCAGAAAGAACAGAGGTTAAGGCTGTCGGTCCTGTCCCAGCTGCGCGGATACTCGAAATTTCCAAACCATTTCCCTCGAAAATACCTACTTGGTTGCCAACATATAGAGGTAAATAGAGGAGACTGTGAAAAGCTTCTGTTACAAGAATTTTTTCTACTTCTCCGTTACTCGCTTCGTCTTGATCGGACGATGATGAAGCGCCTGTTTTTCCACTTGAACATGCTGATAATAGTAAAAATACGAGTGAGAAGATTGTTATGAAAGAATATTTCTTCATTGATAAGCCTCCTTAGTATCTACTAATTTTGCTTGTTTCCTGTTTCCCAAGGTAATAATTGTTTTTCCATTTTTGAAATCACTACATAAAGGATGATTGCCACAACCATTAAGCTTAAAACCCCTACCCATACAACATTTAAATTAAATAGATTACCTGCTACAAATATCATTTTTCCTAACCCTTTATCCGATGAAATGAACTCACCTCCAATAACCGCTATTAAAGCAAAGCCAATATTCAAACGAAAAGCAGATATGACCCAAGGCAAGGATGATGGAATAACAACCTTTTTAAAGATCTGTCCTTTCGAAGCTCCTAATGACTTCATTAAATTAACTAAATTTGAATCGATTTGATGTGTTCCTTGATAGGCTGAAAGTAAGGCAACAATGAATGTGGCAAGTGTGGCTAATGCGATTTTTGACGTCATGCCTGAGCCAAACCAAATGATAATCATAGGGGCAAGTGCAATTTTTGGAAGGCCATTTAAAGCAACAACAAATGGATCGATAATCTTCGCAAATGTTTGTGAATACCACAAGAGAAGTCCAACAGCAGATCCTACTAAACTCCCAATAACAAATCCTAGTATTGTTCCATACAGCGTAGCGAACATATCTGTAAATAATTGTCCGCTTTGAACCAGACGAACGGTTTCATCCCAGATACCAAGAGGAGATCCCATCAGGAATGAATCAATTACTTGTAAATTCACGCCAATCTGCCAGATAGTCAAAACCGAGAAGATAATGGCGATTCGAACGAAATTGTGTAAAAATAAAGTTTGATGCTTTTTCCTTGCCTTTTTAACCTTAAGATGGGTTATATTTTTACTCTCATTTACGACTTCCATTATGAATCCCTCCCAATTTGAATATCTAAATCACCCCAAATATTTTGAAAATACTCATTATATCGATGGTCAGATCTCGCTTTCATCCCTGATCCAAGCTCTTTCGCTAGTCCAACATCATATACCTTTTTTACGCTTGTAGGACGCTGAGTCATAACAGCTATCCGATCTGACATCGCGATTGCTTCACCGATATCATGTGTAATTAAGACGGCGGTTTTCCCAAAGTCTCTTAAAATAGTTAATATCTCTTCTTCAAGTACAAGTCTTGTTTGATAATCCAAGGCTGAAAAGGGTTCATCCAATAAAATGATGTCAGGATTAATGGCTAGCGTCCGAATCAGGGCAACCCTTTGTCTCATCCCCCCAGATAGTGTAGCTGGATAGGCATTCGCAAAATCGATTAATCCATATTTCGCTAGATAATCACGTGCAATTTCTACTCTCTCTTTTTTTGATAGTCTATTAACTTCAAGACCAAGACAGACATTATCAAGAATCGTTCGCCATGGAAACAATAAATCTTTCTGCATCATGTAACCTACATGACCAGTTGACCTTGCAATATTTTTCCCATGAACTTTTACAACACCTTCTGAAGGCTCAAGTAGTCCAGCGATAATATTAAACATCGTACTTTTCCCGCAGCCACTTGGTCCTACTATACTAATAAACTCTTTGTCTTTAATATCAAGAGTAATATCTTTAATGACTTCGATGACATGATCCCCTTGATCAATGAATTGTTTTTTAACTCCTTGTAACTCAACGGCATTCGCTATCCCCTTTTTATCACTATTTCTTACTTTGGTAGAATTTAGAATCAAACCATCATCACCCTTTCCAAAATAATGTTCGTATTCCCAATCCCCCTTGGTGAATTGTTATATTTTCTCACAAACCTTTCTGTTTTTTTCTAAAATTCAGTTAATTCATTACGTTACATGTATCATAACCTTACATAAATAACCTATCAATTGTACTTACATTACTAATTTCAAACAATTTTCTAGAAAGTTACTGTATTAAGTGCACAATCACTGAATCTTTTCATGACTTATTATTTTTAAAAAAGGCTGTTTTCTAAATGATTGTTGTTTTTTGATGGGGTAGAAGTACCGCACTTCTATCAGCCAACCAAATCCTCCATAATTTATCAATGACCCCTGATATATTTAGAATGGAACCTGTTTCTGAAATGTATGCGAAGGATATAGGAGAAATTTTTCAGCATATTATTGAAAATACGCTTGAAGAGGTTGGTACACCGATTGATCAGATGAGACGAGAAGATAAACTTGCTTTTGTCAAACAACTTGACGACAAGGGAGTATTTTTGATTAACGGAGTGATCGATCGAATAAGTGATACATTAAAAGTATCAAAACAAACAATCTATAACTATCTTGATGAAATTCGTTCTTAGATGAAAGTCTTTTTACGAAAAATAATAGGGCAACTCGAAACGGCTATGATGTATGAGCCCCCCGAGTTACCCTTTTTTTAATTTACAGCAGTGCTTTTATCTATTATCACACTCAAGCTTCCTCTTCAAAACCACACCATTCTAATACATTCAGTACATTTATTTCAACACATTTTAACCAATCTTCAACATTTAACCATTCATCCGCACCATGTAAACGGCCGCCCTTTGGACCATAAATTAAAGCAGGTGTATCCATATAAAGCATTGGAAAACGGATATCACTAAATGTTGGCATTCCGAAGATTTCAGTTGTTTGACCTATTACTTCATCTATGTTTCCTTTTACCATTTTTACAAATGGATGTTCTGGACTAATTTCTGAAGCGTTTGTTTGCCATTCCCACGAAATCACCGGTGGATGCTCCTTCAACCAAGGATCAGATTCAGCTACCTCTTTCACCACACCCTCAATCTGTGCTTTGACTCGTTCAGGTGTTTCTGTTGGTGGGAAACCGATTGTTCCTGTCAATTCACAATCAGCTGGTACTTTATATGCCCACTCACCACCATTGATCATTGCTGGTGTAAGATTACTAGCACGCACAGGCATATCTGATGCAGCAAAATAACGTTCAAATGGCTCATATCTCACTTCTTCTGCACGCTTGGTATCTAGATCAATTAACGCTTGATAAATCTTCATTGCTTTACCAATTGCGTTTACCCCAATTTGTCCATTCAAGTTATGTGCAGCTTGACCTACTACTTTGATTTTAAAAATCAAGCCACCAGCACAAGCAATTTGTGCACCTAATCCGCTAGTTAATGGATGTGGATAAATACAAGCATCCGCTTTATACCCTTGTTGAGTCATCGCAACTGCTCCACCAGCACCACCAACTTCTTCATCTACAACCGATATCGCTGTAATATCACCTTTCGGACGAAGACCTAATCCCCTCATCACTTCTAAAGAAGCAAGAATGGATCCAAATCCTCCTTTGTTATCAGCAGTTCCACGTCCATACATCAACCCATCTTCAATCACCCCATCAAAGGGAGGGTATTCCCAATGTGTTAGATTTCCAACTGGAACCGTATCGACATGGGTAAACATCAGAAGCGAACGACCGCTTCCTGCACCTTTCCACTTCCCGACAACATTTGGACGATCTTTAAAGCCGATTCTCCGTTCTACCTCTGACTCGGTATATTCTGGATGAAGCTTAACAACTTCTGGATCAGCTGTAAACGTCTCAACCTCTAATTGAAGATCTTTTTGCATGATTCCTTTTATATGTTCTTGGACAGGACCTTCAAATCCGGTTTCACTCGGAATTTTAATTAATTGTCGTAACCCTTCGATTAATTGTTCACGATTTTCTTGAACATACGAATGGACCATTTTTTTCATCTCATCGTTTACTTGACCTTTTTCCCGAATTTCACCACTTAACAAATTGAATCCCTCCTAGAAAATAGATAAAATCTCTTGCAATCTATCAATTACTTACTTTTCTTGTTTTTATCTTACATTCATCTATTATTTGAAACAATTGGAAGATGAAGCTTAATTTATCCCTCTTCAAAACAGCTCCATTGTACGTCATGCACAATATGGAGCCATAAGTTCACTCAAGAAAAGCGCAAGCGCCTTGTTCAGCACCGACAAGCATAAGGCGCTCTTGAATAGAAGGTGTTTTTTACCTTCAATTCAAGAGTGGCTTAGACCCAAGAGGGGCTAGGACGCTTGCGCTAGACACAAAAACTAAGTACAAAACATATAAATTCTGGTGTATAAAAAAATCTATACGTTGACGGCACTCTTTTCGTAGGCTGCAATTGGTTCAAGATCAAACGCAATTTGAATCCAAAATTGACATTTATATGAATTCAAACTTTCGCCTAATATTTGTTCAATTTTTTCAATGCGATAGCGTAATGTATTCCGGTGAATATGTAATTCCTTCGCTGTTTGTTCACGGTTATATTTATTAAGCATCAGACATTTTAACGTTTCGTAAAATACTTCTCCACGCTCTAATCGTAATTCATCTGGAAGAATGATATCTACAAGCTCATTTGCTTCTCTAGAACTCATCGAACCATAAAGAAGAATTTCACGGCGGTATCGTTCGGCAAAATAAAATTCATCTACGTGATTCCCCTTTCGAGTCGCTGTCATTAAAGACATCGCCTCTTTGTAACTTTCTTTTAATTCAAAGTAATGTGATTTTACTCTACCTACCAATAAAACCGCAGAAAATTGTTTGCACATAAGGCGATGGAGTTTTTTCAGCTGCCCTTCAAGTAGCTCTTGTTCTGATTCAAAAGAAAGAATGAGGACTAACCTATCTTCATATTTTTCACAAAATCCAATCACTTGTTCCGTTTCTGCAATCCAATTTGTGCAAAAAGTATATAGGTCATCGCTCAGCTTGGCATTGTGAGTATTACCCTCACATTCAATTGGTGTTACAATACCCGTCAACCAATTCTCACTTAATGTCATACTAAGTACATCCATTTTCTCTTCAACTATAATTGAAGCAATTTTAGGTTTTTCCAGCAGCAATTCTAACAATTCAGCCTGTAACTGTCGCCGTTTTGCTTCCAGATCTTTTTTACGTAAAATGAGTTCTTTTACGATTGTTACAGCGTGTTCAAGTACTTTTTTTTGTTTTTGATCATTCTGATTTTGTCGACTAACGACCCAGATTGCTCCATAATATTCATCCTTATTCCCGATAAGAAAACCATCAATAGTGGAGTAATTGTCCGATGGAATACGGATAAATGGAACATCACCATCAAACAGTTTCGTCATATATTGTTCGTAAGGGGGAGGACAACTCATTAGTACTTCATTGAGTTCCATCATGATTTTAGAAATGTTAATTGTTTCTCCTGTAGGAATTGAGCGAGTAACGATCTTGTTCGTGTGGTCTGAAATTAGGATCGTACAATTAAGATGTTGAGAAAGAAGATCCGAAGCGTCTGAGAAATCCTTTGCTTCTTCTAGTTTTTTCGTCATGTTTCCTGATAGATTAGCAGCTATTTTTCCTTTCTTATATTGGCGTTTCATTATTTCTTGGTGAACCGTTCTTGTTAATTTCACAAACTGCACTTGGAAAGGAACTTCAATAATGGGAATTGCATATTTTTCGCCAAACGCCAATACAGCTTTCGGACATTCCTGTAAATAACGCCCTACCGCAAAAACAATCCCAGCAATTTGATGATTTAAGAACAATTTAAGAAGTTTCATTTCTGCTTCTTGATCCTTAGGCCAAATTTGTCCACATGTAAGGAGAAGCTCTCCACCTTCTAAAAAATAGCCCACATCATCATGATCAATGACATGTACCCATTGAATAGTTCTTCCTAAGCCATGCTTTCCTGAGCGAACGATTGCACTTTGCATTTCTGATAAATGAATCATTTCTTTTACAGTAATCATATATCACCTCTTAGAAAGTTATTTACTGTATACGCAACTAAAGTTGAAACCTTCTCCTCTCAAAACATTAACCGACTATTTTTTTCGAAATCACCAAACGGCAACGATAGAGCAATCTTTCGTCTTATATAAGATTAGATGAGAGAAAATGAATTCTTGTGAAGTAACTAAATTTTTCCTTTTACAGTAATGAAGATAGTACACTAACCTGCTATTAACAATCATCATGTAATATAATATTACATTAATTTTTTACTATTAATTCATCATTTGGGATGATAGAGAGCCATTTGTCACTCATCTAATAAGCTTTGCAAGAAAGCTAAAAAATCCCCCCTCTCTCTCATAGAGGGGGGATTTCGAGGTACAATTAATGAAAGATCATAATACAACTTTGGGAACTTAGCCGTCCTTGTCAAGTACTTCCTAAGATAATCCCAATATTTAAGTTCTCATTTGACACCTTATTTTCCTTCATATCTTTTTATAACACAGCTACTTTTTTACGTTCATCATGTCCTGTATCTTGTTGATCTTGATGTTTATTGAAAATGTGTTCTTTTACATACGGTACGAGGAAGCGGTCTCCTCCCCATACAATTTAGGTCTTGATTATTTTAAAACGGTTTAACTTTGTTTTATTATCAAGACCTAATTCGTAAAAAGTCATATAAAATAGAGGTTGATACATATTAGTCATGACTAATATGTATCAACCTCTTACTTCTTTTTCAATAATCGAGCCCGATTACGGAACAAGCTTAATGCTCTAAAAAGCCCTCGTTTATTGGATATGATACTTAACTGAAGCCTCGTTATTTGACACAGGTTGGGTAGTAACCGTCCAATTAGTAACACTATCTGTTATATTAGCTCCATCTGCTTTTTTAGCTGATGCAACTACCACATTGTCACTTGTTTTTAGTTCTACATTATCCCATACAAATACACCTGTTTGTTGCAGTCTGCCTTTACCATAATCCTTGCCATTTACAGTTAAAGTAACTTCATTTAAGTTGGAGTAAACCTTTATAGGTGTTATGCTTTCTCTTCTTTCAGTATATCTTCTACTTGTGATATAAACAAATGGATCTACTTTATTCCACTGTGCTTTATAGAAATAGAATGCATCCTTTTTTGTTTGCCTATCGTAAGTTACAAGGCCCTTGTCGTTGATACCAGGGTTACCCCCTTCATTTCTGCTATCAGAACCGAAGTCAAATATATTCCAGATATGAGTTGCCCAAAGTTCCGGATGTTTTTTTATAATAAAATATGAAATCTCATGAATATAATTTTGATATTCTTCTGGATGCCACTGATCGATTGAATCTTCATAGCCATCCCATTCAAAGTCATCCCTAATAATCTGATGCTGTGATGGATTTGCACCTGCACCATATTCAGAAATACCTAATATTGCATATGGATAATTCTTATGAATCGCCGTTAATGCACCATCTAAATCATGGACATTAGGTGTATACCATCCATAGTATACGTTCACGGAAGAAAGGTCGATAAACTTATCTATTTCACTACCTTTTACAACCTTATTTGAAGCCCAATCCAGCTGTTGATTCATCACATTCTGATTAATTTGCAATTCCGGAATCGCTGGCACTCCCAAAATCGCCTGTGTTACCAATCTTTCAGGATCTAATTCCTTTGCCTTAGCTGCTAGACGTTTCATCAATTCAGTTGCCTTTGCATACTGCTTTTTTTGTGATAAATCAGAATCTTTTATATATCCACCAAACCCACCCAACTCATTCTGAAGCCCCCAAGTTACAATAGACGGATGATTGTAATTCTGCTTAATCATTTCAGTCAATTGCTTTTCAGCATTGTCTACAAATCCCATTGATGTTGTCATATGGTTTACAAATGGGATTTCAGCCCAAACAACTAACCCCATTTCATCAGCCCTATCGTATACAAACTGTGAATGTGGATAGTGAGCTGCTCTCATTGTGTTTGCACCAATTTCTTTAATTAGTTTCAAATCTTCTTCTCTAACTTCATCAGGTACTGCATTACCGTAACCTTTTCTGTCCTGGTGGATGTCGACACCGCGAAGTGGATAACTTTCACCATTTAGGAAGAATCCTTTATCTGGGTCAACAGAGTAATAACGGAAACCTGCTTTTTCCATTACCTGGTCAATTACTTCGCCCTTTCTTGCTACTGTTACTTCAACAGTATATAGATATGGATCCTTTAAGCCATTCCATAGGTGTGGTTTTTTTACTTTCATTGTGCCTGTAAATACGGTGCTACCTTCTGAAACTTCTGCAGACTGTAATTGCTTTCCATCGGACTTTAGTTCTACTGATTCTATTTTTTTACCCGCAGCATCCTTTATTACTGCCTTTACTGTTACTAAGTTAGATTTACTTCCGTAATCTTCCTTATCTAACTTAACCGGTACCTTAACTGTAACTTCTGCTTTTTTCTTGATGGACTCAACATTTGGAATGGTAACATATACACCGCTTGATCCATCATCTTGTACATCTATATGGGTTTTATCAGTAACCAATAGATTTACACTTCTGTAGAGACCACCATAAAAAGTGAAGTCTCCGCTAAGTGGAATAGCATCATTTACCTCATTGTTTACTCTTACAGCTACAATATTATTTTTTCCATAGTTTACATCGGCTGTGATATCGACTGTAAATGCAGTATAGCCGCCCATGTGTGTGTATACAGACTTACCATTAATAAATACTTCTGCCTCCTTATTCGCAGCTCCAAATTGTAAGAATAATGCTTTGCCCTTGTATCTTTCAGGAACGTTTAATACTTTTCTGTACCAACCATCACCCTTGTAATAGTCATTTCCACCGTCTGCGCCATCTTCTGCATTCCAAGTATGAGGAAGGCTTACTTTATCCCAACCATTGTCATTGAATTTAACTACACCAAAATTTTCTTTTGTTCCTTGGTCCCCCTTATGGAAAGACCAATTATCATCAATATTTTCTACAATTCTTCCTGTTTTGACCAATGCATCTTTAGTACTACTCTCATTGGCATTAACAGCATCAGCATTTAATGTTGGCATTATCAAAATTGATTGGAATAAAGTAAAGATTGTAAATAAAAATGGTACTAATTTAAAAATACGCTTTTTCATCTCTTCTTCCTCTTTTTCAATTTGGATTGCATTTCTCAAATCACAAATTTCAGAAATATGCTCTAACTATTAAAAAATCAATACATTACGACATTTAAACATCATGATCCTATGTACTCTTTGTGATTGATATAAACCAGAAAATCCAACATTATTCCCTAATTGAAAATGGTAGCAATCCTTCGTTTCAAAATTATGTAGGTTGAATTAAAAATTGAAAATCAACCTACATTTACTTTGGGAACAGCATAGATTGGGATGTCCTATTTTATTTTGAATTTTTGACGAATAACACTCACATTATAGAGCTTAGATTTTTGATATTAATGCTATTTTTTATTTTTCTGCTTGATTTTCTTTTTTATTATGACAATAACAACCAAAAGTAAAGGGATAGCTATAAATAATGGTGCATGAAGTAAATTGGCTATAGGTTTAATGTTCTTATTATGCTCTACGTAATTACTGGCCATTAAAATGGACATTGTAATGACAACTGCAGCCATTAGCGGAATCGTAAACTTTTTCAGATTTGGCTTATTAATAAGACTTGAAAACCCTTCAACAGCTCCACAAAAAAAGATCGTAATTTTAAAATATCCACCAATAATTAATAAAATAAGGGCGATAGGATCGAGCCGATTAAAAACTTCACCAACATTGATTTTTTCAATTGTCTCTAATAAAGGAAATGGAGTTATTAATGCTTTAAAAGGGCCAAGAACACTAATCATAATGGTAGTAGCAGTTGTGATAATCACTCCACTAATGATAATAGCTATAAAACCAGCAACAATCCCTTCCTTTTGTTTATTTAAATAAGGAAAAAATATTGCAAAAACAAGTGTTTCCCCAAAAGGAAAAGAAAGAATTGTTGGGTAGACAGTTTGAAATATAGGTTTCCACCCAGCTTCAAGGACTGGTTGTAAGTTTTCTAATTTAGGAAGTCCGCTGATAAAAACAAATAAGATAAATAGAAAACTGAAAATCATGACCCAAGGAAAGAATATTTCTGCCGTTCTAGCAATCACCTCAAACCCTAAATAACAGCTATAAGAGACGACAAGCATTATGAGAATAGCTACTGCCACTATTGGTGTTCCATATAATACAGTTGTTAACAACAGATCACTAAAGGTTCTTAAAAGTCTAGCTGTGATGTATAAGAACAAGCAAATATATACTATAGCAAGGGTTCTTCCGATTAACTTGCCCACAATTTTTTCAAGAAAGTTTGTTAAAGATAAGGTTGGAAATTGTAAGTAAAGATAAACGTATAGAGAAAATAATACAAGTCCTCCTATCATCCCTAATAAAATCGCTATCCAAGCATCCTGTTTCGCTTCTAAACCTAATCCAACCACCACAGCACTTCCTACCTCAAACAAAACCATTAAGACAAAAAATTGAATAGGTTGTATTTTGTTTTGGATCACAGGTAACAATCTCCCTTTACAGGTTAATGTTTAGTTGCTTTAGTAGCAGAACGTTCTTTCTTTTTTCTAAATTATAGTAATGAAAGTGACTAAAAAAACAAATCGTTAAGGATAAAGGTGTCCACGTTTTCTCAAGAAAGTTATGAAAATGGACAATATCTGGACGTGAAAAGATAGCAAAAGTAATGATTAAAAGTGCTAATGGGAAAAGCAAGATTTTATAACTTTTCAATCCAAATACTTGAGCTAAACCAAGAGAGCCCATAATAACAAATGGTGAGCTTAAAATATGCTGTAAAAAACCAAACGATTGCCAAAATGGCTTCAATTCGTTCTAAAAAACCTCCAATGATAATTTTCTTCCCTAATATATAAATAACTTTCTACATCGGATTCTTTTGAAACGTCCTCTTGAACTCTGAGTACCTCACCAAATGAGTCTAGTTCTTCTTTAGCTTTATGAAGTGATTCTTCAAACAAATCTACTAAAACAACTTTAGCACCTTCTTTTAGAAATCTTTTTGCTGTTACTTTACCGATACCACCTGTAATTACTGCAACTTTTCCAGATAGTCTTTCCATAGTGTATAACTTCCAATAATAAAAAATTCATTAAAGAAAATACTCCCCCTATACCTTTCCCTTTTTAATAAAGTCAAACACCTAAGAAATTGGTTTTTGAAGGTATTTCCTCTTATAATTTGAGAAAAAAAATGTAGGACCATTTTATAACCATACTAGGGTCTTTATAATTATGAAATCATACAATCATCAACAAGAAATTGAGAACCAGTTGAATAGCTAGGATTATAATTCATAAAAACGATGCAGCTTATATTCAGGAAAAATTACCATTAGTAATATCGCCAATGTTCTCCATCCTATAAAGGAAAAATATATTTGGAGGTAATTTCATGACACAATTAAGAGATATCATGACAGCAAATGTTCTTACAGTTAACGAAACACAGACCGTACAGGAAGCTGCAGCGTTAATGAGCAAATATAATATCGGAGCTATCCCAGTAATAAATAACAGCAGACAAATAGTTGGAATTGTAACGGATCGTGATATTACCCTTCGTACGACAGCGCAAGGAGAAAATGCACAAACACCAGTATCTCAAGTTATGACTGCACAGCAAATCGTACAAGGTACACCTGATATGGATGTTCATCAAGCAGCAAATTTGATGGCACAGCAGCAAATTCGCCGATTACCGGTAATCGAAAATGGACAAATAGTAGGAATGGTTGCTTTAGGTGATCTAGCAGTACAAAATCAATATGCAAACGAGGCAGAACAGGCATTACAAAGTATTTCAACTCCTTCCGCACCTCAACAATAGTAAGGAGTTACTTTTATTGTCATAAAAATTATTAGCACAGCACCAGACCTAAGTCTGTGCTATATTTTTTTATAATAGAAGTGAATCACTGGTTTTTAGTCACTCAAGAAAAAGTCTGTTATGGTTGTTCACCTCACTTTTAAGTTGTCGGAAACATTTATCTTCTGCAACTCTAATTAGAAGTAAGCGTCAAATAGGCCCTCTGAAAATACAGTTGGGGCCTATTTGACGCTTACCTATGTTCTAGGCTACTTATTTATTTTGTCTTCTTGATGTAGCCTTGCTACCTTTTCGAATAAATGAAAGTACCGGCTCTTGAATAAAATAGGTCTCTTCTCTAAAAAATTGAGCAATTAATTCTAATGCTAATTCCAACCAATCATTGTCTAAATGTTTATACAACAAGCCAATGTTAAAACCTTGGTTTTCAGGCTCTTCAAAAAACCAAGCTAAATGTAAAAAAGTAGCTTCAACTGTATTTATTTCCTTTGTTTTCTCCAGATTAGGGAAATTTTCAATGATTCGTTTCGTTACGTTTTTCAAATCCTATCTCCTTTCTGTTGACTTTATCAACATAGACATAAAACAGATTGTTGATCAAGTCAACAACTATATCTTTTTATTTGATTATTTTTCATACTGCATCAATGTGAAGCATTGAATGCAGCTGGAATTGTTGGGGTCGATTCCCTTACAATTCGACTCTTACACAATAAAAAAGAAAGAAGAGTATTTTTTTATCAAGACCTAAATAGTAAAAAGTCATAAAAAATAGAGGTTTATACATATTAGTCATGACTAATATGTATAAACCTCTTACTTCTTGTTCAAGAAAAGCGCCCTTTAATTGAATAATTAAAATATAGCATTAGTCCTAAAAACACTTAATGCTTTTTCAAGTAACGCATTAACCATTGATAATCAGCTTGTTCAATCGCTTTTGTTATATCTCCCTGAAAACTTGAAATAATGATTGTGTTAAAATTCCCTTGAACATTAATTAGAAATTCTAAAAACACAAACACGATACCTTTTATTGGTTTACCATTTAGAAATTGACCGAATCCTGGGAGTGCAATACTCCATAACAACGCTTCTTTACCGTTCGCCACATTATTCTATTCCTTTTCAAAATTCTTTTTCGACCAGCTTTCAATTGGAAGTTGTTCAAGCTGTTCCAATTGTATACTTAAACTCTGTCATACGCTTTTGGAGGTGATTCCAACCAACCTTTATTAATTAAGATATTCATACCATCGTCAACAAATATGCCTATGTTAATAAGAGTTCTTACATACAACATATCTATATCTCTTCTTGCAGTTACTGCCAGTGAGTTTCCGAATGACCTTACCTTCATTGCGAACATGTCCACTTTATGAAACAGCATTATTTTATCGGAAAAAGGAGGATATGTAGATGTTGTAACCAAATGGTCTAGGTACGATGGTGATTGAATGTGTTCAATGTGCATTTTTTCCTTATACTGCTTTACAGATTTATCAGTCATATCTAAACCTCTTTTAAACAAAACCTTTATCTTTTCATCTTGAACTATCTGACAAAATCCCAATAATAATGCCTTACTTGTTGTGTTATTCTCAATGTTATCATATAGATGAATGATTTCTAATGCCTGTAATGGTCGGACATTTCCAAAAAATCCATTTAAGTAACTTTGTTTATCAATTTTATCAATTCCTTCTGGTATTGGAATGATAGGAGGTGTTGCAATGAATTTTTTTCCCATTAAAACATTATTAATTTGCCCTAAAAGGACGGTAGCACATTGATTACAATAAATAAAAAACTCCCTTATATCCTCCCTCATTACCAATGGAACTGCTACTGCGTAAAGGCTCATACCTGCCTTAGCAGCATATTTTAAATAATGAACATAAAATTCATCTGCGTATAAACGGGGAGCACCAAGATTTACATCATCTTTAGTAAATCCCATAGGCATAGGGAAATTCTCTTTTTTAAAAAATCCTTCTATCCTCTTTATGAAATCCTTTGATAAGGCTAAACCATTTTCCAATAGCAACCTAATATCTTCATCATCACAATGTTGAAGAAAATAACTTAAGATTTGAATTGACATACTGTTTCCCATATAGGTAGCCCAAAGTTTCCCCATTTCAAAAGTCGTTAAAGGTTGGGTCTCATCTGATATTTTTGGATTTAAATTTAGTGGTTTCATCACATTCATTGGATTTAATTCTTTATCCGTGGTCATAACTAATCTCCTTTTCCCGCATTTTCGCTTAGGATTACCATTGGAAAATAATTTAATCCCATCAAAACTCACCTTTAACTTACAACGGTAATGAAAAAAGGACTACCGAAACAGTCCATTTTCTTCAACTATCCTGCATCGTTACTTTAATTACATAATTTCACAATCTCCTTTAAAATTTAACATAGAAATCTAATTTATTTTAAAGGAGTTGCTCTACAATCTGGCCCTTTTATTGAACAAGCAGGGACAGAGAGCACCGTTCTCGTCATAAACTAAACTTTTTTATATACCTCTGCATAAGCAACTTATGAAACTATCCTGGTTATGTTATCGATGAAGTGTTACCCCTTTATGACAACAACCAATATCGGTTGAAAAAAATGACTCCAGAAGATGAAGATTTAAGGGGATTAACACCTTTATTTTATCATCATGTCAATTCATACAAAACTTTTGAACTCAATATGAATCAATTGAAGTCATTGTGGCCATTATTTGGATTTTATCATTGTATATTAATATGACAATTTGTTATTACGGACTTTCTCTTGAAATGGCTCAAGTATTTGGATTAAAAAGTTATAGAAAAGTAGTCATGAAAGTAGGAAAAGAACGTAATGACCTCGAATTGACTATAAAGAGAGGATCATAAGAGGAGGTTTTTAACTTGGAACAATTAATTTTTCACCATATGGAAACAGTACGCAGAATAACAGAGCAAACGATGATGAACATTCCAGAAGATATTTCAGATACCATTCCAAATGGTTTTAATAACAATATTCGTTGGAACTTTGGGCACATTACATTTATTCAGGAAAAGCTCGTCTTTGGACTGTTAGATAATGAGATGAACATTCCGAAGGATTACGAACAACTTTTTGGTGCTGGAACGAAACCTGTCGACTGGGAAGAAATTCCTCCATCATTTTCAGAGATTGCTGATATCTTAACGGAACAAAAAACAAGAATAAAAAATTTTCTTCATGGACGTTTGCATGAAAAGCTGCCAACTCCATTTACAAACCGGAGAGGCATTACGTTTTACACTGTTGGTGAAGCATTTTTGTTTAGCTTTTACCATGAAGCATCACACATCGAAACGATTAATCGTTTATACCGATCTATTTTTTCTGATTGAACTACCCCCACCTAAAATTCTACCTAATTTTTGAGGAAAGGGATTCCTAAAAGGACATACTAAGTGACTTAGTAGACCATTGCCCGTTCAACTAGGCAATGGGTTTTCTACTTTCTTTCTTAGACAAACCTTTTTCCACCAAGTCTGGAAGAGCCCCTGGAGTAAAAAGATCACTCATCGAGTAATGCTTGCTAGGAATAGAAAGTTCTATCTGATACAAACAATGGGTATGTATGTCAGATAGGCATCTTGAAACCCACTTCCATTGCGCCCAATGATGTAGACCTACTATCTTCTCCGGTAGTAGGGAATGCAACACTGGTGGAAGTTTTTCTTTAAATCTCATTGCTCTTCTAGCAATGACATAAGAAGCTGCTTGGTGAATACTAATACCAAGTCGCTTCATGTATTTGATTTTACCGATTTGACTTGTATAGGCCGGATTTACTTCACATACAGCCACACCCATTTTGTTTGCACGGTTTTTTATGGCTGAAATAAGCTTACGATAAGCAAACATGGACATTTTCTTATTCGCCTTTTTATTCCCATATGGATTTGATACTTTTGATTTCGTTGTGTTTAAGTTTTCAATCACGATCGGTTTATTGAGTTTACCAGCTAAATCTACTAATCGTATCGCTTCTGCTTCAATCATTTTTGTTGCTTGACCCGATGATTTCCCCTCTAAATCAAACTCAAATACACCCGATTTAATCAGTTGACCTTTCACATTCATGTTGGACCATGCGATGTGGTTCACATTCAAATCCACACCAACTACACCATCAGATTTACTGTGGTTTATGTTTTCCTCTTCAGGAATATCCAAGATGCATTTAAAAATATAATAATCACCGTGATCCTCAACAGACCAAGCCACTGCATTTCCGTGTTCCTTTTTCAAATTAGATGGCATATTTACTTGTGATTGAATAACTTTTTCAACGTTTTCTTGCCCATAAGGAAAGACAAGATTCGGTATTTCAACTGCCACACCGTTTAGAGTGGTGAAATTGAGATTCCATATTTGAACAAAAATATTTTCAAAAAAAAAGAGCCATTCATCCCCGACTTATCCGCTATCTCGTCTTGAAGATGGGGGTCTTCTGGCTAGAAAAGATAAACGCTTTTTTGATTCACACTAAATTCCTGTTCTTTCACTTGATTATTTACACTTAATTGCATTTTAGCAATTTCATTTTCTTGAGTAGTCACAATCATCATTTTTAATTCATTAGAATGATCATTCATTACATTAATTAAGAACTCAGAAAATGATTGACCTGAACTTTTCTCAATATGATTCCATTGATAGTCACCATTATGATTTTTTGTAAATTGAATATAAGCGGGATTATGATTAGACAGAAAACCAACAACTCGGTCATCGTTTATATCATTTATTTCTAAGATTTCAATTGAATCATTTTCATAACTCTCTATCGACTTAATGACTTGTTCTATAGAAGCTTGATCATTTCCATACACTTGCTGATTACTTATGGAAAAATAAATGAAAAGAAATGTTATAAGTATAATTGCAGTGATAATGTGTTTTTTGCTAATTTTTTTAGGAACATGATCCTACTCCCCCTCTAATGGTAATTATCATATATTTCTTCTTAACTAATAATCTCTTTTACTTAATTTAAAATACAAGTATAATAGTAATGATAAAAAAGGATCATAGCAACCATTGCCGTTAGAGTAATTCCAACTGCTACAAACATCAAAACAGTACCTAGTATTAGTATGTGAAAGATTAATAGCACATTGTGTTTCCTTATTCATTCACCTGATTATGCTATCTTTTCTATTTATCTATTAGTAGCTACTGAATAAACATTTCAATTATTTTCTAGTTTGATACTGTAAATGTTCCTTGCAAAAAAAGCATTTTACTGTTATAGTACATTCAATTACATATTTTCTTATTTCAAAACCTTTTGAAGTGAGGATAGAGGTGCAAAGATCAAGAGTATACAATTCGAGGAGAATGAGATCCTTTGAAGATTGTAGAAAGGGGTATTTGCCGAAGCGGAAAGAATCTCATGTTCTTGAAGCTGGTTCTGCTATTGAATAAATACAGAACTGTCATATAGGTAACTATATGGAGGGCTATCGCACGGGAACGATTTTTAATACTTATTGTTTCTTAAGCAACAGCGAATCCCTCGTTGTTGCTTTTTTGCGTTTTATATAATATGCCCTGCCCCGCCTCTTGTAAAAAATAACCTAAAGGGTGTGTAGATATGAATTTTGGCCAAGTATTAACTGCAATGGTTACCCCATTTGATCAGAATGGGGTAATCGATTTTGAAGCAACGAAAACGCTAGTGAATCATCTTATTGAGAACGGTTCTGACGGTCTAGTGATCGCAGGCACAACAGGAGAATCTCCGACATTAACAACCGATGAAAAAGTAGAACTATTCGAATTTGTCGTAAATGTTGTAGAAGGACGAGTGCCAGTAATCGCTGGGACCGGATCTAATAATACGAAAGCTTCGATCAGCTTAACTCGTCTTGCTGAGGACGCAGGAGTTGATGGTATAATGCTTGTCACACCATACTATAACAAGCCATCACAAGAAGGCATGTACCAGCATTTTAAAGCAATTGCCGAAGCAACATCCCTCCCAATCATGCTTTACAACATTCCAGGAAGAAGTGTTGTCAACATGTCGGTTGAGACGATTGTTCGCCTCGCAAAAATTGATAATATTGTCTGCATAAAAGAAGCAAGCGGCGACCTTGATGCAATGGCGCAAATTATTAGTGAAACAGCAAGTGATTTTACATTGTACAGCGGCGATGACGGCTTAACAGTACCCGTATTAGCGATCGGTGGAGCAGGAATTATTTCGGTTGCTTCACACATCATTGGCAATGAAATGCAAGATATGATCAATAGCTTTAAAAATGGCGATATTGTAAAAGCTAGTACGTTACATCGCAACCTTCTTCCGCTTATGAAAGCATTGTTTGCTGCACCAAATCCTACGCCTGTAAAAGCGGCATTGAATATGAGCGGGATAAATGTTGGCGGTGTTCGGTTGCCGATGGTGGCTTTGAACGATGAAGAGACAAGAGCGTTACAGAGTGTTTTACAAGTTTATAATATTAATGGAAATGGATAAATAGTTAAAAAGAGAGCGAATACTATATTCCTCTCTTTTGCTTACGCCTAAATGATTATTTCATTCACAATATTATTTTCACCCTTAGCTGTGTTGTCTCTGAAACATTCCTTAATCTTTCCATTAGCTCTAATTATATTTATTTTAGCTTTTATTATTGAGGATTCAAAAAATAGCACCCTCTCAAATTAGCAGACGGTGCTATTTTTCATTAAAATATATTTTAGGTTTCACTATCTAAATGTTGTTTTTGTAGTTTATTAACAAATTCGATCCTTCCAGAAACTATTTCTTCTTCACATACAATAATCGCGATAACAACATACCAATCGCACCTAAACCAATAAAAAGAATGGCACGTACAACAATGGTTACATATATTAAATCGACTAAGAGTAATTTAGCTAGAGTTAGTATTAGTAGACCTATACCTAACAAGCGAATGATTTTCTTATTATAGAATACACCTGCAATGACACATATCGCTGCGTATAATGCCCAAGAAAAAGATATAGACATCATCGTAATATTGTATGAAAAATCATTCGTATTGAAACGAACTAGATCTGTTAAGACCACCAACTGTATAAATGCATTAATCCCTATCACAATTGTTTTAACCGCTTTGTTTGTCGCATAACTTCCTTTTGTCCATACATATACCATAAAAAGAGAAAAAACAGTTACAAGCATAGCTAGGAGCTCTAAACTAAACACAGCTCCATACTTTGGCAAACGAATAAAAAACAGTAAGTGTCCTAGTATTGTCCCAAAAGTAATCGCTACTTGAACGACTTCATTTTTTTCATAATAGATCTTTGCTAAATAAATGAGAAAGTATAAAGAGATTATAAAAAAGATCCAAATAAAGGTTTCTAAACTTACAATCTCGTAAATATAAGTAAACATAATCATAAGCGTCCCAGCTATATAGACGAGCGCTCCTGAAAGCTTTTGAAACACCACTTGGAAACGACAACCAAGATAAATGGCAATGACACCTTCAAATAAAAATGAAGCGATTAAAACATTTCCGTCATCACTAAAAGCTTGTAATAATAACAAAAATACGCCGAATGTTGTAATCGATAATGCAACAGAAATAAGATCCTTTCTTAGCTTATTCTTATTAAGATAAACCACTAAACCATACCCAATAGATACAACGATCAGGTAAATGACATATTGGTATTCATTATGAAGTGTACCTACCTTCACCCAAAAAGTTGTTACTATAAAGCTAGTAAACAATAATGGTACAGGAAACATCTTATTAAATTTAGCTTGATAGACAGAATAAAAAATGATTACATGTTGAATAACAGCACCCATAGCCATTAGGTTGACTAAATTATTATCATAATTCATCAAAGTCCCAATCATAAAAATGATATAAACAACATGAAGCAAACTCGTTGCAACATAAAATAATCCTTTGAACTCTTTATAGATAGCATAGGAAACCAACGTTGCATAAAAGACAATTTCATATATGACGGCTGCATGAACATTTCCCGAACCCGCTACTAAAAATGGAATTAAATATCCAATGAACGCCATTAAAATTGCCATTACTTGTGAATGATGACGATTAGCTAAAAATAATCCGATTCCTACCCAAATCATATTTAAGCCAAAGGCTACAATAGTCGGAGCCATACCATATAGGACATTCATTGCAAAAGTGGTCAATATTAAGATTCCTATCGCACCAACTAACAATGACTTCCCCAACGACTGTCTGGCACCTTTAATTTGTTTTTCTCCTAAAAAGTACAAGCCAAACGCAACTCCAAAACCTAATGCGACCCGAATCGGTTCTGTTAATACACCATAATCCACCGCAACCTTGAACCCCCATATTAATCCCAGTAATAGGACGAAAACAAAAATTCTCGGCAACCACACCCGTCCAATGAGATTCTCCCAATCTACCGGTTCCTTTTCCTTAACCGGTGACGGACTCATAGGTATTGTCTCTTCATGAAGTGTTTCTTTTTTTCTATTTTCATATGGTAATTTAGGTTCACTTACTGTTTTTGACTCGAGAAGAATTTCACTCTTGCTTCCCAGCCGTTGCTTTAATAATTGAACTTCTTTTTCTAATTGCTGTACTCTTTTCTCCAATTGTTCATAGTGTTCTTTTTCCATGTAATTAACTCCTTTCGTAAAAAAGTTATTATTATCTAATGTAACTATACTTATTTAACTCAACTTCCGCACCTAGAAAAATCAAATGAACCCTTGATATAACAAGGTATGAATTTTATAAATACGTCATGTATGTTTTCCTTTTCATAATTTCTTTATTTCTTTTATGATTATTTTCCTTATATTTCTCCCTTTAACTATAATATGTCATTAAACAAAAAAACCTTGACCAGCATAAAGCCAATCAAGGGATGAGTATTATTAATGTCTTTTAGTCCACTAGCAAATCTAAGTAATATTTGTCATTCCCCTCTATTTTTTTCAAAAATTCTTCAAGAGAAGTTGCAATTTGAATATCATAATAGTAAATTGGACACTCATTATTTTCATTCATTTCTATTGACATTAAAGCGGATTCACTGCCTTCAAAAAATATTAATTTGTTATTCTCAAATTCATCATAGATTTCTATATCGGGATAAAATTCAAAATCATTAATTCTCAATCGAAAGTCTCTTATTGAATATGGGTCCATTATACGATTAATATTAAACTCTGATCCTTTTATAAACCCGTAGCCAACTTCTAGATAAAAATTAACTAACTCCTTAGGAATTTTTATATCGAGTTCCTTCTCAACTTCTTCTATTTCGCTTTCAGTCACTGGATAAAAACTATTTTCTTGATTTATTTTAATAAAATTATAGCTCATTATTTTTTACCTTCTTTAAATAGTGCATTGTCCGGTGAACCTGTTTCATGAATACCAGCTTGATGCTCACTTGGGAATTTTGCCGGATGCATATTCCACCATTCATTTTCCCCTCCAAAAGTATTTTCAATTATATGGTGAGCATCATACTTATCTCCCTTTTTCCTAATAATCTTACCTATTTTTTCTGATATAACATTTTCGTTATAAACAGGCCATTTTTTAATTCTAGAAGATTAAGATGTTCTCTCATTTACAAGGGATTCCTCATGGGCTTTTCGAGAAGATGCCGATTTTAGTTGCAATAGTTTTGAATCTACGGATAATAAATAGCTACCGTTTAACACGAGATGTAGAGCAATGATCATTAAAACAACGTCAAATTCATACCCGCCTAAGAAACCATCTCTTAATTTAACAAGCATAATTGCTCCAATCATTATGCAAGTAATTAAACCGGAAAAGATTCTTGTACCAATACCTAGAATTAAAGAAATTCCGCCAACTAATTCAATGAATGCAACGAAGTATGCCAAAAAGCTTGGCAATCCCATGGATGGGAAACCAGCAGCAAAATTTTCAATACCACCTTGGAATTTATCTAGTCCATGCATAAAGAATGTAAAACCTAATATGATTCTTAATAAAAGTGAACCAATTTCTTGATTATTTTTCATCATTATTCTCCCCTCCCACTATTTAAAAGTCATTTTAAAAAGTATTTAGCCCCTCCTTCGCTAAATACCATAATAGCCACTCGTGCTATCCAACCTAGTTTTAATTTAACAAAATTTTATTACTAAATTGGACAATCTGTATTAAGAATTGTTAAGCCTCTGTTAAGTCTCTGTTAAGGACATTAAATAATTTCTTCTTTTCACCTAAATCAGTGACGTTTGTTTAACGACACGCCATTGATAATGATCAACCTTTTCAGAATATAGCTATTCTATAATACCGATGTTCTCTTTTAACTTGTTTCGTCTTTCTTCATTATAAATAGCTTTCTACTTAGTTCTTAATAATTCCGCGTTCGTTTAAAAGCTGAACAGGACAATGGTTCTCAGGAAATATTTGCTGGAATGATTCAATTTGTTCTTTTCACATTTCAATCGGTTGCTCAAACATAATCCATTTTACTTCTTCTGTACGAGAAGGCGTCGTTAATGAACCGTTGTAATAAAGAAAGGATAAATCTGTTAAATCTAATACAGGAATTTAATCAAACTTTTTGTAAATTATCGGATTTTGTTTTAAATTATCATAACTCTATTTTAAAGCCACATTAAGATCATTAGAGGAAATTCCCACCAATACTGCAATTTTTCATCCTTTTACACCAAAAAAAACGCCCCAAAAGCTATGCTTTTGGAACATTCTTTTATATTACTCGTAAACTTTTACTTTTACTGTCTTTACACCCCAATTAATGGCTTTTTGTTTTGATGAAATGAATACGTCAATTTTATTTCCTTTAATAGCGCCTCCTTTATCACCAGCAATTGCTTCACCGTAACCTTCTACGTGAACCTTTGTGCCAAGTGGGATGACTTTCGGATCTACTGCAATGACTTTAGCAGAAGGGTTTTTCTTTAAATCTATCCCGGTTGCTGTAATGCCACTGCATCCTTCGCAATTCGCCGTGAATGCTGTAGCCTTTACTGTGATCGTTTCAGAAGAAGCCGTCTTTGTAGTTGAAGCCTGTTTAACTGTACTTGTTGTGTTCTGTACCTTTAACACTTGATTTGGTTTAATTAAATCATTATCTAAATTATTCCAAGTTTTAAGCTGATTAACTGATATTTTATGTATATTAGCAATTTTCCACAATGAATCACCCTTTTTTACTTGATATGTACTAGCAGCCAATGAAACTTCGGAAAAACCAAATACCAGAAATGTTGCAGTCACAATGGTAATGAGCATTTTTTTCATTTGATCAGTCTCCCTTATATTAAATTGTAATCCTATATTAACAATTTAATATAACAGGGACATTTCAATATATTGGTATTTAAGTTACAAAATGGTATCAAAAGTTAATTAACATAAAGCTAACTATGAGCAATTAAAGAGGTTGGATACCATAATCATTGATTAGAGGTAATCAAAAACCACTGGTTATAATAGTTTGATTGTGATATAAATTTCCATAAAAAAACAACTCCATAGCTTTAGATCAGGCTATATTACATCCTTTTCTTTTACATTTGTATCCTTTTCATCTACATTTCTAAATTTAAAAATGGAAATCACAATTAACACAGCTACAACAACAAGACAAGCAATGATACTCACGCGATTCTGTTCATTAAATACGAATACGACGGAAATAACGCTTAACGCAACTGCTGTTAATCCTGTTATATATGGAAAGCCCCATAATTTAAAGCTTGGCTCTTTCGGATAAGATTTGCGAAGCTTAAGTTGCGCTAAACAAATACTGATCCATACTAATGATACGACAAAACCAGGAATCGCCATCAATAAAGTAAATACCCTATCCTGGTCAACCAAGGCGAACAGGGATCCGCCGAACAATATAACGGCACTAAACATTATGCTGTAAAGTGGTACACCGCTTTTTGATACATAGCCAAAAGACTTTGGAGCTTCTCCTCCTGTTGCTAAAGAATGCAGCATCCGCGTACAACCATATATCCCAGAGTTAGCTGCAGATAAAACCGCTGTAATTAAAATAAAGTTCATAATGTGAGCTGCTCCCTGCAGACCGGCCATTGATAATACTTGGACAAACGGACTTGACTGATCGCTTAGCTCATTCCAAGGAATTAAACCGCAGATAATGAGGATTGGCAGCGTGTAGAATAGGACAATTCTTCCGATAAAGCTTTTAATAACCTTAGGTAACACACGTTCCGCATCTTTTGCTTCTGTTACGGTTACTCCTATTAGTTCAGAGCCTCCGTACGAAAACATAACAATTAATAGTGCCGAGAAAATAGACATCCACCCATTCGGGAAAAACCCTCCATGATCTGTATAGTTTTGCAGATAGTTTGATTCGCTGCTTGGGATAATTCCAAATAAAATAGCTGCTCCCAAGACGATAAATACCATGATCATGGCAATTTTAATTCCGGCAAACCAAAATTCAAATTCCCCGTAGTTTTTAACATTCATCATGTTGATTCCGATGACTAAAGCTGCACAGCTTAAGCTTAATACCCAAAGCGGAATATTTGGAAGCCAATATTGCAAGAAGAATCCTGCCACGACTACCTCAATGATGCACACAGCCAGCCACATGAAGCAATACATCCAGCCTACAACAAAGGAAACACGGCTGCCGAATGCTTTTTGAATAAAGCCTTTCATATTTGTGTTCGGATAGACGATCGCCATTTCCGCTATAGCTCCCATGACGACAAGAAGTAATAGCCCTGCGAATGTATAAGCGAAAATAACTCCCGGTCCTGCTAACGATACGGTTTCAGCACTCCCCTTAAAAATTCCGGTACCGATCGCTCCCCCCATTGCCATCAAACTTATATGCCGCGGCAACAGGTTTTTTTGAAGTGATGCATGATTTGATCCCATTACTTATTCCTCCTTAGCTCTATCGATCAAAAAGATTGTATTTGCCGAATTCTTATTATACTGTTTTCAACAATTAAACAGCTACTATTATTCAACCGGGAAGCCTTTTTCGGTAAGCGCTTATACATTCTGTTTATGGCAACCCATGCAACATGAGCAGTGTTTGCCCATGCTGCATGGGTTACGTGAATGAAGCAATTATGCTAGTTCAATTGGCCATAGCTTTGGGTTTTCAATCAATTGTTTAAAGCGGTTCGTAAAGGCAACAGCTGTAGCACCGTCCGCAACGCGGTGGTCAAACGCCATTGACAAGTTCATAATAGAACGAACGGCAATTTCATCATTTTCCATGACAACAGCCATTTTCTTCGTTTTATGGAAGGCAATTAAACCTGTTTCCGGATGATTGATAATTGGAGTAGCTCCGATGCTTCCTAACGGTCCAACGTTGCTGATCGTAAACGTACCGCCTTTCATATCAGCCGGTGCCAATTTGCCTTCTTGCGCTTTCTTCGTTAATTCTTTTAGTTTATCATGAATTTGTCGGACAGATAGTTGATCTGCATGATGAATGACAGGGACGATTAAGCCGTCTTCTGTATCTGTCGCAATCCCGATATTATATTCTTTTTCCAGGCGGATAACTTCATTTTCCTCATCAAGCTTTGCATTAAACACAGGAAATTGTTTTAACGCAACCGTAATCGCTTTAATAAAGAAAGCGACAGCCGACACATTAATGTCCATTTCTTTCAAATCTTTTCGATATACGAGCAATTCCGTCAAATCGATTTCTTCAAAATGAGTCACATGTGGAATGGTGAAAAGAGACTGAGTCATCTTCTTCGCAATTTGCTTACGGCGGCCTCTGAATGGAATAAACTCTTCGTCCGCTTGCGGTTTGGTGCCTTCTCTTACTTCCTGCTTTTGAACGTCCTGCTTCATTTCTGCCTTTTGTTCAGGCACTTCCACAGAAACAGCATTTTCTTCTTTGGAACTTTGCAGCCCGTCTCGTTTTTTGACAAAGTTGTAGACGTCTTCTACTGTGATTCGCCCTATTTTGCCCGTACCTGTAATTTCGTTAATATCTACACGAAACTCGCGCGCGATTCTTCTCGTGGAAGGCGCCGCAATGATGAATTTCTTTTCACCTTTTTGCACAGCCGAAGCGGTTTGCTGCGGTTGTAGTGCCTGCACCTCTGCTTGTTTAGGAGCGGCTTCTTCCCGTTTCTTTTCGATTGCCGGTTCTGCTGCCCCCCCTCCTTCCGCTTCCAACACAAGAAGCGTTGTGCCAACAGATACCGTTGTTCCTCGATCGATGATAATATCTTTTACTTTTCCTGAAGCTGGAGCAGGAAGCTCCGCCACCATTTTATCTGTTTGTACTTCTACAAGAGGCTCGTCTGCCTTAACTGTATCTCCAACCTTAACGAAATAATGAATAATTTCTCCTTCGGTCATTCCTTCGCCGATATCATGAAGTTTTACTTCAACCAATGTTTTCCCCTCCTAGAAATGCACAACTTTTTCGATTGCTTGATAAACTCGCTGAGGTGTCGGTAAATAGTGATCCTCCAGCGCAAAGAGTGGAACCGGAACATCAAAGCCTGTTACACGCTCAATCGGCGATTTCAAGTATAGAAACGATGTATCATTAATGATGGAAACAATATCATTCCCCACTCCTCCTGTTTCATGAGCTTCATGAACAATCACCGCACGCCCTGTTTTTTGGACGGATTCAGCGATGATATCTTTATCAATCGGATACAGGGTACGTAAATCAATCACATCGCATGTGATGCCTCGTTTTTCTGCCTGTTCGGCTACTTTCATGGCTACCTGCACCATTGCCCCCCATACAATAATCGTCACATCCTCCCCATCTTTCAGCTTTTTCCCTTTGCCGATTTCAACCGTATATTTTCTTTCCGGTACTTCTTCACGGTTGGCACGGTAAATTCTCAAAGGCTCTAAAAATAAGACCGGGTCTGGATCTTCAATTGCTGCAATCATAAGTCCTTTTGCATCATAAGCAGAAGACGGACAGACCACTTTAATGCCAGGCATATGGGTAAACAATGCTTCCACGCTGTCTGAGTGAACTTCCGGAGCCCGAATACCTGCCCCGTATGGAGCGCGGATGACCATCGGAACGGTGAAATGTCCCATTGTCCGCATGCGAATGCGCGATACGTGCGTCATAATTTGTTCATAAGCCGGATAGATAAACCCAAAAAACTGCATCTCGACTACCGGTTTAAATCCATTGACCGCCATTCCGATGGAGGTCCCGATAATCCCCGCTTCACTTAGCGGCGTATCAATGACACGGTCTTCGCCAAATTGTTCCTGCAACCCATCTGTCGCACGGAATACTCCGCCGTTTTTCCCAATATCCTCCCCAAGCAAGATAACGCTTTCATCTCCTTGTAACATCGTTCGTAAACCATCTGTCACCGCTTGTATAAGCATTAATTGATTTGTTTTTGTCTCAGAACCTGCCTTTGGTTGTTCTACACTCATGACCATCAACCTTCACCTCCGAGTAATTGAAGATACTGCTCTTTTTGTTTCGCAATTGTCCAAGTCGGTGTCTCGAATACATGATCGAACAGGTCATTGACATTCGGTTTCGGGAAGCTTTCCATGTCTTTGACAGCCTGTTCCACTTCATTCGTGATTTCCTCTTTGATCTTCTCTACCCACTCTTCATCCCAGAAGCCATTTAATTTCATGTAACGTTCTACACGAAGGAGAGGATCGCGAATCTCACGGATTTCGTCACTGTCAGACTGATTGCGATATTTAGTCGGATCATCTGCCGTTGTATGGGCACCGTATCTCCATGTCATGGCTTCAATTAAAGTTGGGCCTTCTCCATTACGGGCGCGGTCAAGTCCTTCCTTTGTTTGAAAATACACGGCAAATATATCGTTTCCATCAACACGGATACCTGGCATATCATAAGCGACTGCTTTTTGTGCAATCGTTTCAGAATTCATTTGCTTTTCAATCGGCACTGAAATCGCAAAGCCGTTATTTTGATTAAAGAAGATAGCCGGCGCTTGAAACACACTGGCAAAATTCAAGCCTTCATGGAAATCGCCCTCTGAAGTGGCTCCGTCACCAAAATAAGCAATCGCTGCATTTTTTGTCCCTTTTCTTTTTTCCGCCATCGCAGCCCCTGCTGCATGTGGGATTTGAGTAGCAATTGGAACGGCAGGAGGGAATATCTTTTTTCCTTCTTCAGGTACACATCCTTCTACACGACCATTCCAATATAAATACGTACGAGCCATGTTGGCCCCAAACGTTAACGTAGCACCGTGGTCACGATATGTAGGGAACACCCAGTCATCTTTTTCAAGCGCCAGTGCACTTCCAACTTGAGAGGCTTCCTGACCCTCAAACGGCGCATATGTCCCAAGTCTTCCTTGACGCTGCAAACTAATCGCTTTTCGATCAAAGGTACGAATGCGAACCATGTTATAGTAGAATGTTTTGACAAGCTCTTCTGTTATTTGTTCTTTATACTGTTCGTTTATTAACTCGCCGCTTTCATCGACGATTTGCAAGATTGGAAATTTCGTTGTCATCTCATCACCTCATTCGATTATTCTGCTCTAACAGACGGTTGGCTCAATTAGCCGTTAGCAAGGCAATCTTTATTAATTTACATTTTGATCCTTTTCTTGTTGTCCAACTGCGGCTCCAATGTCTCTCAAGATTGAACAGTCGCCTTCGCTTTTCTTATTTACGAACATCCCATTTAGGGCGCTTTGTATGAGTGAAAAAGCTATTTTGTTTTTTTGCGGTCTTCCATGCGCTTTTCACAAAGTCGGTTCGCTGCTTGAACAGTTGTGATGTCATCTAATTCTGCCTGCTGGTAAACTTCCAATAATGATGTGTAAATCGACTTTGTTTTCGTTAAAACACGTTCTTTGTTATAGCCGTATAACTCATCCGCTACTTGAATGAGGCCTCCCCCATTCACGATATAATCGGGTGCGTAAACAACGCCTTTGTTCTTTAGCACTTCTCCATGTTTCTCAGTTAAAAGCTGATTATTAGCCGATCCTGCTATCGCTTTTACCTTTAACATGTCTAGCGTATCATCGTTGATGATTCCACCGAACGCACATGGAACAAATACATCCGCATTCACTGAATACACTTCATCACCGCTTACTACACGCACGATGCTACCCAATTGTTTCGCACGTTCTTGAATCGCTTGAATCGCTTTTTCATTAATATCCGTTACGTACAAGTCTCCTCCTGATTCAAGAAGCTGTTCGGCTACTTTAAATCCTACTTTTCCAAGACCTTGAATGGCGTACGCTTTTCCAGACAAATCATCCGTGCCAAACACGACTTTATTCGTTGCTTTTATGCCATATATGACTCCAAGCGCAGTCGGAACTGATGAATCACCGCTGCCTCCGTACGCTTCAGGAATTCCGACGATGCAGTTCGTTTCTTTTGAAGCATGAATGAAGTCATCGATTGAAGTCCCCATATCTGTACCTGTATAAAAACGGCCGTTTAACGAATCAACAAACTGACCGAAAGCTCTAAACATAGCCGGTGTTTTGTCCGTTGCAGGATCACCGATGATGACCGCTTTTCCTCCTCCGAAGTCTACATCGGCAGCTGCACATTTATATGTCATCCCTTTCGATAGACGCAGTACATCTTCTAATGCCTCATCCATCGTACGATATGGACGCATACGACAGCCTCCTAATGCCGGGCCGAGTGTTGTATTATGAATGGCAATAATCGCTTGCAGACCTGTTGCCGGATCATTGCAAAAAACGATTTGCTCATGTTCATGCACTTTTTCTAAAACTATTTCCTTTGCCTGTACAGATTGTTTTATCACATTCATCGCTATACCCCCATTATGACTATGTCTACATAAGAAACCGCTTTCAAAAGAAAGAAAAACAAAATCATTTTTTATTGTTGACGGATCGACTGACGAAGCTTCTTTTCGATTTCCTTTTTCAGTAAAATGACTTGTTTGACTTCCCCTACTCCAATGACCATCTCTTCGTTTCGCGCCTCCACTTTGGTCACAATTACATTATCTTGAATAGCTGTTACAGTGGCAGCAACCGTTACAATGGAACCTTCTGCCGTCGGTGCAATATGTTTGACGGATACAGCTCCGCCGATTCCTTCTTCTTCTTCCTCTAAATATGGCAAAATAATTTTCCTGGATGCCCACTCCATATGATAAACCATGGAAACAGTTGAATAAGCCGGATGGACAACTTCCCCCTCAAACTGAGCAAACATTTCAAGTGTTACTACTGCCGTTACAACAGCAGTATCTCCCACTTGCATCCCTCTTCTCATTTCCTTCCTCCTTTACTAGTAAAATGTTTCATAGAAATTCATACAGTGCATGTTGCTTTAATCCTAGGTTGCCAACTTGATTTTTCGCTTGTTCAATTATTGCGAAAATTCTGTTTATAGTATTAATAATAAGGTATAATTGAATCGAAGAACATAGCAAATTGCATGAATTTCAAGTAATACACATTACATTTTGCATAAGTTTTTACATATTTAACTTCATTTTAAAAAGGAGAATATACAATGGATCAATTAGATATTCGTCTTCTTGAACTTCTTCAAACAGATGGGCGCATGACAATAAGTGAATTGTCGAAGAATTTATCCCTTAGTCGTCCGAGTGTTACCGAGCGTTTAAACCGGCTGCAAGAGAAGGGGATTATTGAAGGATTTAGTGCACGCGTATGTCCTAAAGCAATTGGACGGGATGTCATCGTTTTTATTCAGCTAAGTGAACTCAAAACATCTTCTTATACAGAATTCGAGAAATGGATTATGCAAGACTCTGATATCATCGAATGTCATCGGTTAACCGGTGCTACTAGCTATTTACTGAAAGCTGCTGTTACAGGAATGGAGCATTTAAGTAAACTGATCGATCGGCTAACCCCTTATGGAAATGTTAATACATCGATCGTTTTATCATCACCAGTCTCTTTTCGCTGCATTACTCCCAATGCTATTGAGAAAGGGTAGTCATAAAAACGAAAGACATTCTCTTATTCCTCGCTGAAGCGGTCAATAATGTTCATGATATACTCATTGCTGTGAATAGACAGTATTAAAAAAACGCTGAAGATCAGCGCTCTTTTAATACTTAGTCCATATTTAGTTAATCTTAGTTATATGGAATTTCCTGAGTATCGTTTAACATAGAAATCGTTGATATTTCCTTTTAAATGGTTATGAGATAAACGTCTATGCGTGCTATAAATTAACCTTAACTCACATTGAATCTTTTTAGTAATATAGAGTAGTACAGTATTTACTTGTGCCTTCGAGCCGCTTGTTGGATTGGATCCCACGGACTGTTATAAGGAGGGGCATAGCTAAGATCTAAATCGTCAAGCTCGGTGATGGTCATTTTATGGAAAAGAGCGGTTGCTAAGACATCAATACGCTTGTCAACACCGTTTTTTCCGATAATTTGTCCGCCGAGAAGCAGATCATTATCTTTTCGATAAATCAGTTTGATATAAAGCGGGCTTGCTCCTGGGTAATAACCAGCATGATTTTTCACTTCTAGCGAAATTGTTTGAAATGGAAACTGAAGAACTTGGGCTTCTTTTTCAGACAATCCTGTTTTTCCAAGTGATAGATCCATAAACTGAATAATTGAAGAGCCGACAATTCCTGCAAATGCTACTCCATTACCAGCCATATTTAAACCAGCAATCCGTCCCTGTTTATTGGCTGTTGTGCCAAGAGGAACGTAATCGTCATGCTCTTTAATCCGATGGTATTGTACAGCACAATCCCCTGCAGCATAAATGTCTTTCACGTTCGTTTCCATATAACGGTTCACTTCAATAGCCCCTTTAACACTTAAACGGATATCGGTACCTTTCAGAAAGCTTGTATTCGGATGTACTCCAGTTGAAACTAGCACTAAGTCCGTCTCATAACGCCTCTTGTCTGTTTCAATCGCCTCTACCGCTGTTTGCCCAGCTATTTTCTTCACATCTTCCTCTAAAATGACTTCAATTCCCTTATCTTGCGCTTCTTTATGAATATGCTCTGCCATATCTTCATCAAAAAGTGAAGCAAGCTGTTTCCCTCGTTGGATAATTCGGACATGTTTCCCTAGCTTATGGAAATTCTCAGCCATCTCAAGACCAATATAGCCTCCGCCTACGATCGTTACATCGTTTATTTCTTTTTTTAGACTATCTAAAATACGGTGTGTGTCCGGAATCGTTTTTAATACATGAACATGTTCGAGTTCGATCCCTTCCCACTCTGGTAAGTTGGGACTCGCTCCTGTTGCAATCAACAATTTATCATAGGAATGACAGAATGCTTTACCTGTTTTCGTATGAATTCCATAGACCTTTTTTTCTTCTGGATCAATACTTCTCACTTCACAATATAAATGTGCATCAATCCCATATTTTTGTCGGAAGGTCTCTACGCTTCGAGCGATGAGCTCATCTGTTGAAGAAATCATTCCACTTATCACATATGGAAGTCCACACTGCCCATATGAATAAATCCCTCCTTTCTCAAGAGTAACAATTTCAGCATCTTCCGTATTACGAACAATTTGCATTGCTGCACTCATCCCTGCTGCTTCTCCACCAATAATCACATATTTCATTTTCTCCACCTCTTTTTTCTTATAACGACTAGTCCTTACAGGTTGGCCTCACTCTTAAAATTCTAACACGTCGTGATATTCTTTCGTTTTTTTCATCTTCTCTTTTGCATATGAACATGTTGGAAGGATCTTTTTCCCTTCCGTTCGTGCAAACTGGACGACTTTCTCAACCAACTTCCCAGCTACACCTTGTCCGCGTAATTCATCTGACACGAAAGTATGGTCGACAATTAACCTATCTCCCTTTTCTTCAAAATGCAATTCCGCTTTTTTATCGTCTCGCTCGCCAATATAAAATGTATTTTCGTCCTTTTGAATGTTCATGTTCAGTCTCCTCTCCTTTTTTAAAACCGTTTCTTCTTTTATCTATACCCTCTTTAGACTTTTTTTCATCCTATTTACTTCTTTTTCTTTCCCTCTTCAAAATTAATGTAAGGATTTCTCCATTCATCCAGAAATGTCAAAACCGAGTCGTTCCTATTCTGCTTTTTTTGCTTTTCGAAGATTCGGATCTTTACGGGCAGTTACCTCCCACTTATCTTCTTTGCTCCTCTCGAATCTTGAAGTCAGAGTTTTACTGCCCGTTAAGGTGGGATAAATTACCTCATCGTTTTCCTTGTTATTCTGAAAGGACCAACTAATTCACAGCAAGGGCAGTGTTTTTTCGTTTTTGAGGTTTGATTTACCTGGTAAAAACCCAGATTTTGAGATTTTTTATACTTCCTCCAAAATATTTGAAAATTTATCTAAAATCAAATCGGGAATACATACCTAATAGTTTCAATAGATTTAGGAGGTTAATATGAAACGAATTTTCTTTTATGGAGCCGGTTTGCTACTCCTTCTAACATTAGTAATGGTTTTTGTATATAACAAAGAGAATTGGGAGTTGTCATCAAATACACCAGAAAAACAGATCATCGCTTTAGGAGATTCTTTAACATATGGATATGGCGATCGTTCCGGTGAAGGGTATGTAGATAATCTTCAATGGCTTTTTAATAAACATTATAAGGGGAAAGTCACTGTTCAAAACCATGGTATTCCCGGCCAAAAATCAGACGGACTGCTACAACAAATTAAAAAACCTACAGTTTTTGAAGAGTTAGATAAGGCAGATTACTTTATCGTATTTATCGGTACAAATGATTTAATAAAAAGTAACGGAGGTAATTTAAGCACTATCCATGATACAAGGCTACAGATTGGAAAAGCGGACTACCAAAAAAATTTAGAAAAGATTTTAGAAATTATTCGGGATAAAAATCCGAATGCACCAATTCTTTTCTTAGGACTTTATAATCCTTATCCTTCTGTGAACGATATTGGGAATGTGGTAAGGGAATGGAACTATGCAAGTAAACAGACTATCAGTCGATTTGCGAATGTACACTTTATCTCAACGAACGATATTTTTAAGAATAAATTAAAGAGAAAGTATTTCAGCGATTCACTTCACCCTAACAAAAAAGGCTATGATTTGATTACAAGAGAGATACTCAAGGAATACAACTTTTAATACGTCATTGGTATTTGGATGTTTGAGTTGTACTATTGAGGAAATTAAATAAAAACAAAGGAGGGTTTTAAGTGATTCGTACAATTTTAGTGATTATTGTAGCAATCCCCTACCTTTTCCAGCCTTTTTTCCAAAGGCTCTTTTCTAAGAGATTGTTGTTTTTAAACATAAAAGGATGAACAGCTGTTACAAAGTGGGGCGGAAAATGTGTCGAAAATTGAGGGTTGGTCGATACCTTGGTGATTTCGGACAATAAAATTCAAAACCAGACAATAAAACCTTGAGTTTGGCCAAAAAATCTCAAGTTCAGACAATAAATCGTGATGATGGACAATACATCATTCCGAATAACTGAATTAGAAATCAAGTAAGTTTAAAAACAACAAAGTTTACTAAAACAGCCTTTTAATTAAAGCAAATAATACATAGAATTACCAAAATAAGCAAAGATAAAGGTATTAAAATAAAGGAAGGTAGTATTAAATGAAAAAAAATAAAATGTTTATTATATTAATGACATGTTTACCTTGGTTTTCAATACCTTTACTTGGACTAAAAACATTCAAAAGATTCCTTCCATCATCACTTACTTTGGTTTTATATTTAATTGCTGAAGGGAGACTTGCTGAAAAGAAAAAATGGTGGTGGTTTCCTTTTAACATAAAACCTAATGTATTGGGAGAATTGCCATTAATAATAGGTCCGTTTTTTGTTGGGTCTCTTTGGGTCTTAAAATTCACCTACGGAAAATTTAATCTATACCTACTGACCAATATTATAATTGACTCCCTTTTTACCTTTTTGGGAATGGATTGGTTAAAAAAAATAGGTTACGTCACTTTAGTAAGGCTTCCAAAAATTCAATTATCACTAATATTTTTAATCAAGACTTTTATTTTATACGGTTCTCAGTTTTTGTACGAAAAAGTGTTTTCATCAAATGCATTTAAATAGTGGTATTACTTTAAAGCGATTGAATTGTTCTTTCGCTTTTTTTCAAATTCGTATTATCTGCGAACTGCGACATTTATCAACTTCTGATCTATAATAATTAGGTTCTACTTTAACTACCCTTTAAAAAGTTTCTTCTATTCTTTACTTCGAGAATACATCTTCAATTATATATAAATTTTGTTAATAATTGAGTATTCCCCACTTTTTTCTTTAGTCTACTTATTCATAATTTTTCAAGTTAGTTTTAGCAGCCTCAGAAACTGCAATTGTAAAAAAAGCTCATTGATTGAGAGTTTAATAAGCCTATAAAACCTCATGAAATACTAACCAACACACAAGAAAAAAACGAATCCCCTTTAAATAAATTGGATTCGTTTTATATATATGTGTAGAACTTTCGTTACTAATCAACCAAATTCTACTTTCATAGCATCCTCTGTCAATACTTCATTCATGCTGCCTGTTCGGTAACCGAGCAGATCGACTGACACATATTTAAAGCCGAGTGATGTTAGTTTTAAATTTATTTGATCTCGATGATCTAGTAAATCAGCAATTTCCTCTTTAGCTACCTCAATACGAGCAACCTCACCGTGATAGCGAACACGTACCATATTGAATCCAAGCTTTGTCATGAATTTTTCTGCTTGATCGACTTGTTCAATATTATGTTTATCTAGTTTCGTTCCATATGGGATTCTGGATGCAAGACTGCATGATGCCGGTTTATTCCAGACTGGAAGCTCAAGCTCCTTGGCAAGCTTACGAACCTCCTGTTTGTAAAAGTTAGCTTCCTGTAACACGCTCCGAACTCCTGCTTCTGTTCTAGCTTTCATGCCAGGGCGAAAATCTTCCATATCATCCATGATCATTCCATCCAGAACATACTTATAACCAAGTTCTTTAGCGAGCAGATTGACATGAGAATAAAGCAGCTTCTTACTGTAATACCAGCTATCAGGAATATTCTCCGTAATTCTTTCATCTTCTAATTCCTTTATTTCGGTTTGATAAACCTTTATGCCCATTTTTTCTGCAAGTTCAACAGCACGATCAAATTCTTCATTACGGAATAATTCTGATGCAACGATCACTGCAAGAACATTGGAAGAGCCCAGCTCCTGTTGAGCTCTTTTTAAGACCAGTGTACTATCTACCCCACCAGAAAAGGCAACAATCACGCGATTCATTCCAGAAAGTATCTCACCAAGAAGCTGATTTTTTTCAGTTAGCTTGTGCATATTTTCCTCCTCAAAATGTCGTGCTTTTTATAATTCAACAAGTTCACTTTCTTCAACATAAGGTATCGATAATGGACCTAAAGGCAGAACAGCTACTGTCATATCTTTACCATATTTCCCCTTTAGCTCTTCTATCGTCTGCTCGATGTTATGAGTTGGTTTCAACATCGCTCCTTCAACTTGTTCATTTGTCAGTTTCGAATACACATAAACATCTGCCCAAACTTGGATAACTGCTTGTTTTTGTACTTGCCATTGGTCAAACATTTTAAACTCAGGGTTGTTAATAATATCCAGTAATTCTTGAGGAGTATTAGCCATTTCAAAGATTTTTGAATAGTTCCCATGATCAGGTAAACCATCTGAACATTCAGAGGCAATAATAATAGCCCCTCCCTCTTTGACAATTTTATGGGACGCACTCATTCCCTTTACTGCTTGATAGAGATTTTGATCAAGCGGATATCCTGAGTTTGAAGCGATGACGACATCAAATCGCTCATCACAATGAATCATTGTATGTTCTTTAACAAACGCACAGCCTTTGTCATGCGCTGCATAAAGCTCTCCTGCAAAAATAGCGGTAATTTCTTTTTCACGATTTAGCGTCACATTTAACATGAAATCAGGTTTGCACATACCATTTATTTCACGCGTCATATCCTGTACAGGGTTGTTAATCATATTCCCCCACGTAGCAAGAGGATCCCCTATCATTCTTGCATTATGAAACGTCATAATCGTTTCAAGTCCAGCTACGCCAGGCATTATTCCCTTTGGCCCTCCGGAAAATCCTGCAAAAAAGTGTGGCTCAATAAAGCCTGTGACGATACGAAAATCTGCTTCTACATACTCTTTATTGAGATAAACGTCACATCCAAATCTACTTTTCCCTACGTTTACAAGGGATTCTTTATTGTGACATTGATTATTGACAATCCGAATATTCTCTACGACCCATTCACCAAGCATTTGGACAAACTCTTCTCTCGTTTGATCACGGTGTGTCCCTGTTCCATTGATAATCACAAAATTTTCTAAAGGAACGTGATTTAATTCTTCGATTAATAAAGGGACTAAAATATGATTTGGTGTCGGTCTTGTGATATCACTAATGACAATTGCGACAGTGTCCGTCGATTTTACCGATTCTTTTAATGGAGGAGCACCAATTGGATTTCTTAAGGCCTGGCGAATCGCCTCTTCATGATTTGGTAATTTAGGTAAGTTTTTTGGTTCGATAATAAATGAATGATCCGGTACTTCTACTGAAATCCCTTTTTTTCCATACAGTAGTTCTGTTTTCATGCTGCATACCGCTCCTTTTTACTAAAATAAAATGTTATTTATCACATCTGAACTGTAAAGGAGTAAACGACCTATTAGTTACTTGCTGCTTGTTTTGTATCTGTTGTACCCTCTATTCCCTTTAGTCCGAGATCTTCTTTTGTACCATCAATACCTTTTCTCCGTTGATACTTATCCATCAAAATAACGCCAAGTGGACATAGTAGGGACGTTGTAATGGTTGATACGGAAATTTGTGCCGTAGCAATTGGAACAATGTTCTGTATCGCTTCGAATTCCGCTGCTGTCATAGCACCAGAACCAACTGCTACGGAAGCTGCCGCTGCGATTGCTGCAGGTGTTGCGGCTGCATTTCCTGCTGTTGATGCTTCTGAAATCGGAGCAATGTAACTTTTTTCTTTAAATAATTTAAAAACGAGAATACCAAATCCACCACTAAGAACAAATGTAAGGATTGCAAGTGTTAACCCGCCTGCAAGAACAGCAGGATTAAAGAAGTTAGCTAAATTCATTCCAGCTCCTAATGAAAATGCGAAAAAAGGGATTGTCAACGATTCACCCGGCTTCAAGAACTCACGTATTTTCGGATCAAGATTTCCTAAAAGCATTCCAATACCAATTGGTAATAATACGGCTATGAATGCAATCAATGGAAAAGCAGTTCCCAGCATCCCTAAAGATACAAGTGTTAAGAAAGGTCCATCATTAATCGCGAGAATAGACAAACCACCTACATCAGATCGATTACCATATTGTCCAGTTAGTGCCGCATACATTCCACTATTACTATTCGTCATGCCTGCAATAATGGCTAGTGTAGACAGTCCGAAAATTCCACTCCATGGATCAAAGAAAAATCCGAACGACATACCAACTGTCAGACCAGCCAAATACTTTGAACTAGTAAGTAAAACACCTTTTTTCAAAGCAACTCCGCCTACTTTTAAATTCATCTGACTACCTACACAAAATAAAAATAAGGCGATGAGAACGAGAGCACTATCTTTAAATAATTCCTGAGAGAATCCACCAATTCTTAAAAATTCATAATAACCGTCATCAGTCGGCGCTGTACCGAGTGCTTTCAAAACATTCATGACGACTGGGATATGTAATTGATCAATTGTATTTAGAGCAGCCCCCAGCAAAAGGGGAACAACCATCATTCCTCCTGGTACCTTTTCGATAGTGTCTTTAATTCTCAAGTTAACGACCTCCCTTTTTCTTTTACACTTTGGTAGAAATAAGAACGAATAACTTGTTCTGCACTTGATTCTAGTAGTTCTTCTGCATTTTCTATTGCTTCTTTTAAAGTCATTGGACTATTTATAATACTGTTTACGCTGACAACACCAAAATCATATAATGCCTCAATCCCCTTCCCGACAGATCCTGCGATTAAAATCGTTGGGACATTGCGTTGATTGGCCGCTTGAGCCACTCCCATAGGGGTTTTTCCGAAAACGGTTTGATGGTCAACACTTCCTTCTCCTGTAATGACAAGATCAGCATTCTGTAATTCATCATCCAATTTAATGTATTCGATTACTACATCAATTCCACGTTTCACTTCAACAGGAAAGAACGCTTGAAATGCCCCTCCAATGCCACCAGCTGCACCTGCACCTGGTCGATCATGAAGCTTTATTCCAGTTGCTTTTTCAATCTCATTTGCCCAATTAGTGAGATTTCTGTCCAACAGCTCCACATCTGATGCTGTAGCACCTTTTTGAGGTCCGAAAATATGAGCAGCTCCATCAAGCCCAACCATCGGATTTTGAACATCAGAAGCAATGATAAATGAACAATCTTTTATTCTCTTATCAAAAGTATGAAAGGCAATTCTCTTAATTTTGTTTAATTCACCACCGCCGTGGCCGACTTCATTCTCTGTTTCATCCAAAATTTGTAGCCCTAGTGCCTGAAGCATTCCCGCTCCCCCATCATTTGTCGCCGAGCCACCCAGCCCAATAATAAAGGAAGTAAATCCCTCATCAAGTGCCTGTTTAATTAATTGCCCGGTGCCATACGTTGTTGCTTTTAGAGGAGACAGCTTTCCTTCAGGAACCAAGTGTAGTCCTGATGCAGAAGCCATTTCAATCACACATGTTTGATCATCCCCCAATATGCCGTATACTGCTTCGACTTGATTGCCTAATGGTCCTGTAACAGTTAACGTTCGTATCGTTCCCCCTGTTGTGGCTACCAACGTTTCCATCGTTCCTTCCCCACCATCACCTACAGGAAGTAATACGGTTTCTGCTTCCTTAAATGCGTTTTTAATTCCTTTGTTTATGGCATTTGCTGCTTCTATCGCACTTAGACTCCCTTTAAAGGAATCTGGCGCTATGATAATTTTCATAACAACCTCCTAGGAAAGCGTTTTCATTTATTTAATCTAAATTATAAGAATTTTGACTTAATTTGTATATGGTTATACCATATAAATATATATGACAAAAACACCCTATTTTTTGTACGGTTTAACCAAATTAGGAAAGGAGATATGAAGATGCTAACAGATAAAATTGCAAGTGAAATTGTAAAAGAGACATCGTCACGTCTCCATCGTAACGTTAACATCATGAATATGAACGGGATCATTATCGCAACAAAAGATAAATCTCGTATAGGTTCAGTTCATGAAGGAGCAATCGAAGTTCTTAAAAGCAGGAAAACACTGATTATTAAATCTGAAGAAAATGAAACATGGGAAGGTGCTCAGCCAGGGGTCAATCTTCCAATTATATTTCAAGAGCAAATTATCGGCGTCATTGGTATTACTGGGGATCCCGATGAAATGGGAAGCATTGGAGAACTCGTAAAAATGACGACAGAACTAATGATTCAACAGGAATTCATGGCTTCGCAGATGGAATGGAAGCAACGAACAAAAGAGATGGTCATTGATCAGTTATTAAAAAGCGATCCTTCTATGACAAGCATTAATCAAAGTCTGAGCTTGCTTAATTTAAAGCTAATGGCACCTTTTTCAACCGTTATCATCCAAATAACAGAGCAGTCTATTCCAAATCGAACACTCATTCAAAAATTAGAGGAAGTCATTGGCGAAAATCATGTCATCGTTGGATTTATTCATGTTAACCAAATCTTTATAGCTGTTTACGGATTAGAGGAGAAAGAAATTGATCTGAAAATAAACAATGCATATAAATTATTGAAGCATTTACATATGGTATTTCGGATGGCCTACAGTATTCCCTTTCAAAGCCTTAAGAATTTCAAACAATCCTACAAAGAATGTGAAATCACCTTAAAAATAAGTGAGAGCGAAAAAGACTTTGTTTCATTTGAGCAAATCGAAGCAAAAGCTTTAATCTATCAAGTTGATCAAGGTTTGGCGGATCGTTTTTCTCATCGTGTATTGAAAAATTTTGATGACAATAAAGCAAAAACATTAGAGTCTTTCTTTCATCATAATCTAAACATCCAAAAAACCGCTGATAATCTATATGTGCATCGAAATACGTTAATCTATCGCTTGAATAAAATCACAGAAGAAACAGGTTATGATCCTAGGAGTTTCAAAGATGCTTTGATCTTACAAGTAGCTTTATGGATTTTTCAGAAAACAGAGCAGTAACTGTTCACATTTGTTTAAGTAGCACCGAAACAAAACATGGTGATAGAAGCGGAAAACACGGATAGGCAAATTCTGCTTCTGCCCTTTTCCTTGCTTCGATTTCCGCTTCAATTTCTGCTTGTCGTTTTCGAGCCTCTTCTTGGTTCTTTTTGAAAGTTAGATAAGCAATTGTTTGTTGCTCAGCCTGTCCTTTTAATTGGTAGACCTCACTCATGAGTTTTTGATTCAAATGTGAAAATTTTTTAACCTTAAAACTTTTTAAATTACTAAAAAACCTTGAAAGGCATATAGTGTGGCTTTGAAATAAAGTTCGATAATTTATAATAAAGTCTGATTGTTTATAAAAAAGATTGATTACTTGTAATAAAGTTTAATCAAAATCCTGTATTAATTAAACAGGATTTTTCTTTTTATGTTCTTATCGAAGTTGTAATACTCAAGTATGTTACTCCATTAAAGGGCGAGATTGTTCCCAATCCTCTACCCACAGTTTATGATTATTCCGATAATGATGTAAGTTGTGCTGTCCTTTGAACAGTTTTTTGCCACCAAAAACCACACTTTTTTCACTATTTTTTAACGTTTTAAGTTGTTTTTGAAGTCGATCTAAACGGAATTCTAATCGACCTAATCGATTCTTAAGAGCTTTTATTTGGGCATCTAAATAGTGATGTTCAAATTGATATGCATGATAGTAAATATCCGTTTTCTTTTTGAATTCCACAACAAAAAAGTTTCCTTTTTGTTGTTCACGAGAGGTTTTATTGAAGGATGGTTTTTCTTTGATGAACGAGTGTTTGATTTTTGTTAGAGTGGTTACTCTACTTTTTGTCGATTTGATTTTCTTTTTGACGGATTTGATTTGCTCTTCTTTCGTAGAAATGTACATTTTCTTAAGTTCACTTTGAGATTTCATCAAAGCATTTGCTTCCTGAACAACTGAATTTGTGTAATAATCGTTCATTTCAAAACGATTTTTCACTGTTAAGTGAA
>NZ_JAIQUM010000046.1 GCF_020075705.1 Metabacillus rhizolycopersici
TGAAGTCTTAAGCTCCATCTCATATTCATATCTACCATCATCTTCGTCTAACTCGATTTCAACAACTTCACCCGTGATGTTCTTTTTCGCAATTGCGATTGCTTCTTTTTCAGAAATCAATGATCCTTTTGTTGCTGCTGAAGCATGTACTTCATAATCGTCGTCATCGCGACTTTCGTCAATCTTAATAATTTTTGCTGTGTAGGCATCTACATCGATATCAAAATCCTTATTGTCTTTATCAATGTCCACTTCATAATACGTTTGACCGTTATATTTTTCTAACTCAATACTTTCAACAATTCCGTCTACTTGTTCTAGTGCTACCGCTTTCGCCTTTTCAATTCCGATTAGTTCATGTGATGCCTTACTTTCTACTGTTTTAGAAGGATTCTCTTGAGCGAACCCATGATTGATTGCTCCAAACCCAATTGAACCACCTAAAATTATTGCTGCTCCCAATGTAATCATACCGATCTTATTCATTTTTTCATTCCTCCTAAGTCGTATTGATCTTATATCCCTACTATAACCAGTGAAGATTAGAGGAATGGAAGAGAAAGATTAAAATTTGCTGAGAATCTGATGAAGGGATTCTTCGATTCGCAGAATTTCCACCGTTAATGCGGATTTATCCTCCATTGAGTGCAGGTTATCAACCATTGAACTTTGTTTTTCCTCCATAGACAAAAAAATCCATTTTAAAAAACGGATTTATCAAAATGGATTCTTTCCCAGCGGGTTAACAATCTGTAAAGAATTTTCCTTAACATATTAAATTTATTTGCCATTTTTATAAGAGAGTGCCAAAAACTATCCATTTTAAGTCACTCTCTTATTGGTTATTTCAAGTCTTCAATTGAATCAATCTCAACATACTTTGGCACAACTAGTCCAATTTTTGTTCCTTGAAGGTTTGGTCCTAGGTCAGTGAAATCATTCTTATAGGTATTATAGAATTCGACATGGGTACTTGGGAGCCATGCAGCAACCATGGCATCGGAGCTTCCGTTGGCAATACCGGCAAACATTGGGCCAACTTCAACTTGAGTTAGTGTCACATCATAGCCATTTTGCTCAAGAACTTTTCCAATGACATTCGTACTCGCTATTTCCGTTTCCCAAGCAACGTAGACAAGCTTGACCGTTTTACCCTTGCCATCTTCAGCACCGTTCGTCCATTTTGCTACTTTGTCAGGGTTGGCATCAACCCATTTTTCAGCAGCTTCTGCTGGCTCCATCCCACCTGCCATATCAACCATCACTTTTTCCATATCACCCGTTTCCCAGGTAAATTGATCGAGGATTTTATAAGCACCAGGTGCATCCTGTTCTAAACCTTTTCTTACGAGTGTATGAATATCTTCTTCGCCACCAAAGGATTCTTTGGGATCATCGAGATATTTCAAATCAAAAGAAGAGAACATCCAATGCGGTGACCAACCAGTAATAATCACTGGTTCCTGATTCTTATAGGCTTTCTGTAATTCAGCTAGCATTCCTGCCGCAGAGCCTTCAACAAGATGCCAATCTTCCAAACCGTAATCTTTCAGTGCATTATTAGCCAGCATCATCGTTCCTGCTCCAGGTTCAATCCCAATGATTTCATAATCCGTCTTGGCACCTATGCCTTCAGGATTCCCATTTATCGCACCTTCTTTTGTAAACATTAAAACGAGGGCAGTAACTACTACAAGCGAAGCTAAAATAGAAAAGACGATTTTTCGCCTAACGATGTGTTCATAAGCAGGTTTACGTAAGTTTTGCGTGATACGGTCGAGAATGATAGCGATGAAGACAATCGATAATCCAGCTTCAAAGCCTTGTCCTACGTCAATTTGACTGACAGCTCGGTAAACATCTGCTCCAAGTCCAGGCGCTCCAACTAATGAAGCCGTAACAACCATTGATAAGGCAAGCATGATACTTTGGTTAATCCCTGCCATAATCGTTGGAGTGGCCAAAGGTAATTGGACTTTGAACAATTTTTGGCTGGTAGTTGAACCGAAAGCATCCGCCGCTTCAATTAAATCTCTAGGAACTTTTTGAATACCTAGATTGGTCATACGAATGGTCGGAGCGATCGCGAAAATAAACGAAGCAATAATCCCTGGTACTACTCCAATTCCAAAGAATAAAATCGATGGAATTAAATAGACAAAGGCAGGCATGGTCTGCATAAAATCTAAAATAGGTGTAACAATGTGTTGCACTGTTTTTCTTTGTGCACACCATATTCCAATTGGGACCCCAATTATGATGGTGATCAGTCCTGATAATAAAACAATCGCAAGTGTTTGAATACTTGATTCCCAATAACCAAGATTATCAATCAAGAGTAAACTAATTAACGTAAAAATTCCTAATGGCCATCTGCTAGTATATGTAACTAAAAGAGCTAAAACAATCATTAATACGATAGGAGGGCCTACACTAAAAACATCAACTAGGATATCTAATAGACCCTCTATAGAATTAGTTAAAAATAAAAAGAATCCAGCGAACGTAATCGTTACCCATTGCACGAGAGAGTCGATCCACTCTCCTAATGGGATTTTCGGCATATTCATTTAATCAATCACTCTCCAAATCGTTCAAAGAATCTTTATTTCCGGCTAAAGCACCAATTACGGCTCCGCGAATAACGATTCCTTTTATTCTGTTCGCTTCATCTATTACTGATATCGGTAAACTAGAAGTTGCCATCACATCCATAAGGTCTGCAAGTAATGTATCTTCTGAAACAAGTGGGATATCAGTTGTCATCACTTCAGAAATGGATAGATTTTGATCAATTGCCTGCCGTGCTTGTTCAGCAGTCAGCGCGCCCAATAACTTTAGCTTACGGTCGACGACAAATATGCTCGAATATCCTTGTTTTCGCATAATTTCTAGTGCCACCCTTGGACCACGATCTACGCCTATTCTTTCAGCACGTTTCATCACATGTGATGCCGTTAATACTTTTGACAAATCGACATCTTCAACAAACTTCTCGACAAATTCATTTGCTGGCTCTATCATAATTTGTTCAGGCGTTCCAAGCTGAATGATACTGCCATCTTTCATCAAAGCAATTCGATCGCCAATACGCAGTGCCTCATCTAAATCATGGGTAATAAAAATAATCGTTTTTTTATATTGTTCTTGAATTTCAATCAATTCATCTTGCATGTCTTTACGAATTAATGGATCAAGAGCACTGAAGGCTTCATCCATCAAGATAATATCTGTATCACTTGCAAGAGCCCGCGCAAGACCAACCCTTTGTTGCATTCCGCCGCTTAACTGTGATGGAAGCTGATTTTCATAGCCCTTTAATCCAACGACTTCTAGCGCCTTCATCGCTTTTTCTCGCCGTTCATCCGGAGATACTTTCTTAATTTCGAGACCAAACTCAGCATTTTCTACTATCGTTTTATGAGGAAATAGTGCAAAATTTTGAAAGACCATGCTGATTCTTTTTTGCCTGGTTTCTCTCAGTCGGGCAGAATTCATCTTGACGATATCTTCATCTTTTATCAAAATCTCTCCGATTGTAGGATCGATCAGTCTGTTAAACATCCGGATTAAGGTTGATTTACCGCTTCCGGATAAACCCATGATGACAAAAATCTCACCGGGGTAAATTTTAAAATTAACATTATTCACCCCAACCGTTTGCCCTGTTACTTTCAAAATTTCCTTCTTTGTCTTGCCCTGCTTTAATAAATCAATGGCAGCTTTAGGAGATTTACCAAAAATCTTCGAGACATTCCTTACTTCTACATAGGGATTCATCAAATCACCTCATTTTTTTATTACCTATACCATATTCAGTTTTTCCTATTTTGGATCTTTCTATGAAAAGTTCCAAAGAAAAGGGGAAATGGTCTGAAATGGAAACTCATTTAACATAATAATTTTTTTGAAAAGTAGTACGATTTCTTTCTCTGTAATAATTTTCCAAAAATGCAAAAAGTACCCTATAGGTAGACCTTTTTTAAGTGTCTACTCTATAGGGTACTTTTTTACAGCACTAACTCTCTTTTTTATTTATACTACATCAATCCCCGATTATGCTTACCTCAACAATCCGACTAGTTCTAGTCCGTATAAAATCCCATCTTCACTAACATCTTTTGTAATATACTTTGCTGCATTCTTTGCTAAATTGTGGGCATTTCCCATTGCTACACTGTTTCCAGCATATTGCAGCATTTCAATATCATTTAAACCGTCACCGAAAGCATATATCTGTTCTTTTTTGAAATCCATTTTATCAATTAATTTTTCAATTCCATTCGCTTTGGATCCTCCAAAAGGAAGAACGTCCATTGAGTACTCATGCCAGCGAATAAAGTTCAAGTCTTTAAAACCCTTTTGATATGGAGTCTCTTGTGTTTCACTACAAAATAGAAGAGTTTGATAAATTTCTTTATCGATAAAGTAATCCGGATTATACTCTGGATGAACAGCACTAAGGGTACTTATGCTTTCATCAATATATGAATGATACTTAATATTTGCTTTCATGTTCTCATGATCCATATAGACAAGTGGATGATTATTTGTAACAGCAAAGTCTGTTAAAGACTGCAGTACATGTTTCTTTAAAGGGTTTTTATAAATCACTTCACCTTTCAGCACTACATATTGTCCATTAAAACTAACGAATGAATCGATTTCTAATTCTTCTCGTAGTTCTTTAAATAAAAATGGCGCACGTCCTGTTGCAATAGCCACCTCATGCCCTTCCTCTTTTAACGCTCGAATAGCTTGCTTGGTAGAGCTGGGTAATTGTTTATTATGATCAAGAAGAGTTCCATCGATATCAAAAAAAATCATTTGCTGTGACATCTTGTTCCCTCGCTTTAATGATTAGTATTAAGCTACTACTTATACCAATAAAGAGTAATAGTAAAGTACGGTTTAATTTTAATAGAGTTTTGTAAAAACAAGTTATAGGTCATCCATAGACAAAATCTTAGATATTGATCGCAAACAGTCTATGCTTAAATTTCACTTACCTTTAAATTACGAATTCTTTTTGGGAGTTTACTGCTTGATTCTGATCAATTTTTGTATTGTCCCACATCCATTGATGAAAATTAGGATAGGCTTTTCGGTATTGTTCAGCATATAATTGATATCTTTCATGGTTTTCTTGATTCGGCTCTATAATTTCTTGTTTGAATCTCACCATATTTGCCACAGCTTCGTCGATATTCTCATAAGCCGCTCCTGCAATACTTGCCAAAATAGCTGAACCTAGACAAGCTACTTGATTATCCTCCGGCACATGGATGGCGGTATTACTGACATCAGAATGGATCTGCAAAAATAGTTTACTGTTTGTAGCCCCTCCAGCTGCATATATCTCATTCGTCGCAATTCCATTCTTTCTAAAGTTTCGGATATTATAGTCAGTTCCGTAAGCAATCCCTTCAATAATCGCCCGATAAAGGTGTGCTCTTCCATGTTTTAATGTCAATCCAGATATAAGACCTCTAGCATTAGGGTCGACATGAGGAGACCGATTCCCCTGCCAATAATCTAACACAATTAACCCTTCCGAACCTGGCGGAATTTGTGATGCTTCTTCATTTAATATATCGTAAACGTTTCCATTTCCCTGATTGGCTATCTGTTCTAAATCTTTACAAAAGTTCGTTCGAAACCACTTTATAGTAGAACCTGAAGAAGATTGTCCCGCCTCAACGAGCCTAAAATTGGGAATAACAGCATTAGGGAAGGAACCAAGTATTTCTCTTCGATGAATAGACTTGGTAGTTAGTCCGTAGACATTGTGTGAAGAACCCGTAATTAAGGCCAATTTACCAGGTTTAGTAACACCTAAACCAATAATGCCATTCAGGGCATCAACGCCTCCTTGGGCCACGGGAGTGCCTTCGCGTAATCCTAATTCCTCTGCAACTTCTCGTGTAAGTCCACCGATATGTTCACCTAGATTACATATATCTGTGGGAAGTTTTTCGAAGATATCTCCCAATCCAATTGCCTCATAAAATCTTTTTGGCAGGCCTCCTTCTTCTGGATTGTAGTGCCATCTGTAAGTGGTCGTACTAACACTTCCCGTACATCTACCTGTCAGCCTGTAAGTGTACCAATCAGAAAAATCCATTATTTTGTCTGCGTTTTCATAAGTTTCCGTTTCATTTCTTTTGAGCCAAAGAGCTTTACAGACCATCCATTCGGGTGAAACCTTTCCGTAACCGTTATACTTTAAAGCATCCTCTCCTGTAGAGGAAATAAAGTCAGCTTCCTGATGAGATCGAATGTCCATCCACAAAAGAGCACGTCTTAAAGGTGTTCCATCATTTTTGCATAAAACTATGGTCGCACACGTCGTATCCAAGCCTAGACCAATAATTTGATCTTTAGTAGCTCCAGCTTGATTCATTGCTTGTTTGACACTATTAACTAAAGCCGACCACCATTCATTAGGATCCTGTTCAGCCCAACCTGGTCTAGGATGATAGGTTTGATATCCGGTAATCCCTAAACCAACTTGCTTTCCCTGTAAATCATAAATGCCAACTCTTACACTTTCCGTCCCTGCATCAATACCTATGACTAGCTCTTTTGTCATTGATCTGCTCCCCCTTTTTATCCGTTTAAATGTTCTCAATATAACGTTTTACAAACCATTATACACGATGAAATGCAAATAAATATATTGTTGTTTTTTGAAGTGGATTGTTTATTAATATTTTTTATTTAATACTAACTATAGGAGCTATCGCATCTAACAATTCTCTGAAAGATAATATAATGCTAAAACATCTTGAAAAACTAATCCCTCTAGTTTTGTTAAATTTATGAATAAGAGAGAGCAAGTCCAGATCAAATATAAAGGATTTTAATCTGGTCTTTTATCTCTCTTATCGAAAGAGGATATAACTCTAAAGAAATATAGCTAGTTTCCAGATATCTTACGTTTTTTATATTAAACTAAAACAATATTTGAATTTACAGGAACACCCGCTACTGACTTTCGATGTGTACTTTGCATCTGCAATGAACGCAATTTCCAAATCATGGATTCCTTTTCTTGTTCAATATCATCGAACGTTATAACTTCTCCCTTTTTCACAGGACGAGTTACAACAACATTTGGATCTACTAACCCGATAGGTAATGCGTTTGCACTAGACGCTTCACTATAAGAATATAATTTACCATATACAGTATAGCCGCCGATACCGTCCAGTCGATCTCCAGGCTCTAAATCTTTTTTCGCCACAGCTACTGTTTCTGCTTGAAGACCTTTCCATGGAGCGATGGTTGCTTCTTTATGGAAATAAGCACGTGCAACAGAAAGTGGCGTTTCCAAACTAGTTAAATGGTATGGTCGATATAAGATATAGTTTGGACCCTCTCCCATTTTTAGATAGTTCATTTCATGATTAACTTCGGCCTTATCAGAAGTTATAATTGCAAATACTCCCGGAGCTACTCCATTTACATAGTCTACAATCCCTTTATTATTTAATATTCCACCTTCCTCTTTAAGTTGGAACAAAGATGGAAGCTCTTGAACTGTACCTGAGGGACCATGCATACCAGCAACATCAGGTAGGAATCCTGTCGCATTAGCGACGGCATTCATTTCTACCATTGTTTTTGTCCCGTCCTGGAATGACGCTAACATTTTGGGACTTGCTCCTTTTGTTTTGGCTTCTGCCTCTGCTGAAGAAGGATTGGCTTCAAAGTTTAAGGGATTATTTTTCCCTTTTCCTAAAGCTACTATCTCAAAGCCAATTGCATCTGCAAAGTCATATAATTCCATAACTGCCCCTGGTTCGTCACCTGCTGATCCTGTATAGATGACACCGCTTGCATCAGCCATTTGCTTTAAAAGTGGACCAACCGTTACATCAGCTTCGACATTAAGCATGACAATATGTTTCTTGTTTAAAATTGCTTTCCAAGCAATTTCCGCTCCAAGATTTGGAACACCTGTAGCATCAACAATAACATCGACACTAGGTAAGCTAGTAACAAGATCACTATCAACAGTACCTACAACTTTTCCTTCCTCAATAGCTTTTTCGGCTTCTTCGATTCTATCTGTTAAAACGATTGATTGATCTTTGACTCCTGCTTTAAGATATGCTTGTTGGATAAATGTTGTATAAAGATCTGCGGTTGCGACAACGCGCATACCCTTCATACTTTGAATTTGCGAAATCATCCCTCTTCCCATTTGACCGCACCCAATTAAACCAACCCGTATCTCTCTTCCTGATTTTTCTAATTCTCTTAATTTATAGTTCAATCCCAACATATTCTAATCCTCCCTAGATAATTATTAAAAACAAATTTTTAATTGTTTATCTTTCTTTTTCTAAGACTATTAAACCATTCATCAACTCCTAAACTGCGTACCTATAAATGATAAATCCACAAAAACACGCATCACTTAACAAAGGTTCGTTATTGTTACTTTTGTAAAGTATAAGGTTAATTTCTGAAAATTGCAACACCATTTTTAGGATTTTATTAATAAATGAAAATCCAGTAATAACTGGATTTATAATAAGTTTTAAAATAAAACATATTAATAATCATAATAATTTATTACTTGACGAATGACATGAAAGAAATTATAATTTTAACAAATGTGAAATAATGTTACAAATGTAACAGATGTCCAAAGTGAAATTATTAACTACTTTAATAGGTGTAAATCTATTAAAAAACTCGTCTCTTTATTTATCTTCATAAATGAAAGGGCTTTCCTTCGGAAAGGGAAAGATATCTATTGCCATCATGAGATTACATAGACATACTATAAAGTTTTTCAATAAGTTACTGATCAAAGGAGGATTAATATGAATCAAGGAGTACTAGGTAGGTTTGGTATGGATTCAAAAATGGCTTTTGGGTACCTTGGAGTTTTGCTTTTTATGATAGGAGATGGTCTTGAGCAAGGTTGGTTGTCATCTTATTTACTTGATAATGGATTAACTATCCAGCAGTCAGCCTTGTTATTTAGCGTTTATGGTTTAGCCGCTGCAATTGCAGCTTGGCTTTCAGGAGTATTAGCTGAAATTTTAGGACCTCGAAAAGCGATGACTTTAGGATTGGGCTTGTTCGTATTAGGAACTTTAGTTTTCCTTACAATAGGAATACCAACTATGAATCTTGCAATTATGATCCCAACCTATTCTCTTCGAGGTCTCGGGTATCCATTATTTGCTTATTCTTTCTTAGTTTGGCTTACCTACTATGCACCAAGTAAAAAACTTGGAACGGCTATAGGATGGTTCTGGGTTGCATTTGCTGGTGGATTAAACGTTTTAGGAGCATATTACTCTAGTTTTGCACTTCCAATATTAGGTGAAATGAAAACATTGTGGAGTGCATTAATCTTTGTCTTTCTAGGTGCTATATTTGCAATTTTGCTAAATAAAGATGACTCTATTAACAATAAACAGTTTAAAACTAAAGCAGACGTATTTAAATATATGGCAACAGGTATCACTATTGCATTTAAAAAACCGAAAGTAGGACTAGGCGGAATTGTAAGAACAATTAATACTGCTGGTGCATATGGATTTGTAGTATTTCTACCAGCTTATATGATGGACATCGGTTTTACGAGAATGGAATGGCTACAAATATATGGAGCGCTTTGGTCAAGTAATGTTATTTTTAATCTAATTTGGGGATTTATCGGGGATAAATTGGGCTGGCGCAGTACTATCATGTGGTTTGGTGGTGTAGGATGTGCGATCTTTACAGCAGCACTTTATTACGTCCCAGCTGTAATGGGACCGAATTATATGGCAACACTTCTTGCAGCTATTTGTTTTGGTGCATGTGTAGCTGCTTATGTTCCATTATCCGCTTTAATTACATCACTAGCTCCAGACAACAAAGGAGCTGCTATGTCTGTTCTTAACCTAGGAGCTGGTTTAAGTACATTTATTGGCCCTGTAATTGTAGGCATTTTTATAGGTAGTGTAGGCACAGTCGGTGTTATCTGGATTTATTCAGGCCTATATTTACTTAGTGCAATTTTAACAAAATTTATCACGCTACCTCAAGAACAAGAAAAGTCTCAATCTACCTATTTTAATACTCTGAAGGATGCGTCAGGATCTTACAAATGAAATTAGTTTAATACAAAAGTAAAAATATAAAGGGGATTTCATAAAAGTCTATCTATCAATAGGAATGAACTGCACCCCAATTGTTAGACACAACCAACAATTGGAGGTGTAGTTTTTTATGCCAAATTTACTTTATAACAAAGAGTAGCTTCATTGCATGTAGTTCATTCTCGATGATTCATAATCTGTATTTTAAAGATCAATCGTCCATTTTCTGGACAGTCCCTTGGCGCCAAATTTACATTCTTATCTCCCAAAATCATAATAAAATAAAAAAACTCCTTGATTGACAAAGAGTTTTAGTGATACTTTCAATAATTATGAAAACAAGTTATAGAAATTTACTTGAATTTCATCTTTTTAGTCAGGTTACGTGCCTTATTCAAGTAACGAACAGCGCGATACGGTTTACTTACAACACGTCTAGGAAGCTTTATTAAAAATTTGCTTAAATCCTTTTTGTATTCTTGCGATATTCTAGAGGGCTTTGTTGTGACACGATTGTAAATTTCCTTATAAACCTCTTTCTTCAAATCAACTTTAACTTCTACTTTTCGATTGCACTCTTCGCATTCAACACACTTTATTTCGCTGTTTAGATATACAATATTATGTAAAGTATCATCATTACATTCTATACAATAGAGATCGGCCTTCATTTCAGATATTTTCATAGCGCATCTCTCCTTAGACTCTCTATTCTTGAGAGTTATAAAATTTGTATCATCATTTATGATTTTAAATTTATTTAACTCATTCACACTTCTTAGTAGTATTAATCTTACTTTTCCCTTTATAAGTAATAGCTAACAATGGCCATTTATAAGAGATCTATCCAACATTATTACTGTTAGGTACTTTAATTATCGCAATTTTCTATATATACATATAAATTATACGTCAATATTTTCTATTCGTAAATATTATTTATTAATGTCTTACAACCTTATATTCCCAAAAATCGAACATACTAACCCTCTAATAGAAATCGCTTACACTCAGTGTTTCACTACGTCGTCAACAATCACTTTCTGCTTCAAGTCCTTCATGCATTAACCATTTCAATTAACATATTTAGATTGAATGACCAAGGATACTCTCTATTCACATAGTCTACGTTCACCCTTTAAAATAATAATTATTATGCATTTTATGGTAAATTGATAATTAACTATTCCTATCACCAAATAACCAGAATATGGATTATTCGTTACATTGACTGTTTTCTTATTTTTTGTTAAATATCGATAAATTGTATAGCCCAACAAAAAAATGCAATAACCCCACACACTATCTATTTTCACAAATGTTCTCCGAAAGAACATTTGTGAATAATGGTAAATCATTCGTCTATATATGTCAACATAATTGCAATCGAGTAACAGAATTGACTAGATTCTGACTCCAAGTAGGAAGATGCCGATATTTACCACTTTTAGTACACATCCCCGAAAAAACCCTTATTGTAACATCATGTTATTTCGAAAATAGAAGATTCTTTAATCGTATACATACATACAAACCCTCCTATAACAATTTACACAACATTAGGAGGGTTTTATATGCATATTTATATAGATTTAATTAGATTTGATTACACTGTTATTCTGCCCCACGGTTAGTCAGTTTTAATCTCTTGAACTCTTTTATAAAGAAAGATTTAAAACTGTTACTTTTTCACGAGTCATAGATTCGATGCTCCTACGAATCCCCTGCGCTCCCATACCTGATCCTTTCACACCGATAAATGGGAAATGATCTGGGCCACGTTCTGTACGTCCGTTAATTTGGACAGAACCTGTTTCTATTTTATTTGCAATCGCAAACGCTTTGTTAATGTCTTTTGTAAAGACACTTGCTTGTAAGCCAAATTCTGACTTATTTGCAATGTTAATAGCTTCTTCATCGGAAGATACACGAATAACAGGTAATACAGGTCCAAATGGTTCTTCCCATGCTGCGCTCATATCTTCTGTAACATGATCTAGAAGAGTCGGATAAATTAAATTACGCTCACGCTTGTTTCCTATTACAACCGTGGCTCCTCTTTCAATGGCATCGTCAATTAAACCTTGAACAAAATCAGCTGATTGATCATCAATCAATGGAACAACAGTGTTGCCTTCTTCTGGAGAACCTACAGCTAATTTTTCAATTTCTCCTTTTAAAATCCCTACAAGCTCATCCGCTATACTTTCATGCACTAATACACGCTTAATAGCCGTGCAACGTTGACCTGAATATGAAAAAGCGCCGCTGATAATCTGTTTCGCTGCTTCGACTAAATCAGCATCTTCACGTACAATCCCAGGGTCTTTCCCGCCAAGTTCAAGTACAAGCGGAATCATGGCTGCTTTCTTTGCTAAGTGCGCCCCTGTATTTGTGCCACCTGTAAAGGAAATCATATCGATCCCTTTATGTTCTACTAAGTAATCACCAATCACAGAGCCACGACCTGTTATTAGGTTAACAAGCCCTTTCGGAAATTCTGCTTTGTGGAGAGCTTCAATCATCTTAATGCCGCTAATAGCTCCTTGCGTAGCAGGCTTAAAGATGACCGCATTTCCTGCAATGAGAGCTGGTGCTAGTTTTGCGGCAGACAAATTTACTGGATAATTAAATGGAGAAATCGCCAACACTACACCTAGCGGAACACGTTCGATCATGGCAATTTTCGATTTAGAACCGCCTGGAAAGCTGTCCCCTTTCATACTTTCACCATGCATATGGAGAGCTTCTTCTACTGTGTAACGAATAAAATCAGCTGTTCGTACCACTTCGTTTTTCGCATCTTTCAAACCTTTGCCGACTTCTGTCATAATAATCTCGGCAATTTCATCTTGCATGTTGACTAATTCATCTGCCCATTTATATAAATATTTCGCGCGTTCTTGTAGCGAAGTTTCTGCCCATTCGATTTGTGCTCCACGAGCAAAACCAATAGCTTCATCCACTTCTTCTTTCGTGATTGCTTGTACTCTTCCCATCACCTCGTAGAGATAAGGCGACCGGATGTCAATCGTCTGTCCTGACTGACTTTCTTTCCATTGCCCATTCACATAAAATTTATAATCTGTTACCTTTATGGCAGATACTGATGCTAACATCCTAAAAATTCCTCCTTCATTCGCTTATCCAATAATATAAATTTAATGAGATTGAATATTCAGTCTATTTTCAATAAAAATTTTATAGATAGTTATTTAATTAAATCTATCACAATATGTCTATTAAATCCGATTTATCGGGATATCAATGATAACAAACTATCGATTGTATTACTGATTTGCCAAGGAATATAATATCCAATACGATAAATCCAACGTGTAAGTTGGACTTATATATGAATTCTCCTTAATATAAGATTGGAACATAACCTGTCCAAAATAAGCATGTTACGTCCCACTTAGTCATAAAACGAGCTATTAATCTTCCAAATTACTACTAAAAATCTCTCTTTTTAACTGCCCGACTGGAGCAAACAATATAAATTAAACTTCATTTAAAGATGACTTTTCACCAATGATACAACTTCTTCTGTTGTAGACATGGAGAGAATCGCTTCTACGTGCTGTTCCATCTCTGCTTTTGATAAATGGCAAATTTGAGAGCGTGCTTTTAAAATAGATGTCGCACTCATTGAAAATTCGTCTAATCCTAATGCAAGAAGAATTGGAATGGCAATTTCATCTCCTGCCATTTCTCCACACATACCTACCCACTTGCCTTCTTTGTGGGCCGCGTCAATGACCTTTTTTATTAAGCGAAGGATAGCTGGATTATATGGCTGGTAAAGATAAGAAACGCGCTCGTTCATACGATCAGCAGCTAATGTGTACTGAATTAAATCATTTGTTCCGATTGAAAAAAAGTCCGCTTCTTTTGCAAAAAGGTCAGCGATAACCGCAGATGATGGGATCTCTACCATCATCCCTACTTCAATGTTGTCAAACACCTTAATATCTTCAGCTTGAAGTTTTTCTTTTTCTTCTACTAAAATTGCTTTTGCTTGACGGAATTCATCTAGGGTCGCAATCATCGGAAACATAATTTTCAAATTACCGTGTACACTTGCACGTAATAACGCACGAAGCTGGGTACGGAACATATCTTGCATCTCCAGACATAAACGAATCGCACGGAATCCTAAAAATGGATTCATTTCTTTCGGAAGATCTAAGTAAGAAAGTTCTTTGTCACCGCCAATGTCCAATGTACGAACAACAACTGGCTTGCCTTCCATACGCTCCAATACGGTTTTATATGCATCGAATTGTTCTTCTTCCGTTGGCAGTGCGTCCCGTCCCATATATAAAAATTCAGTACGGTATAACCCGACACCCTCACCACCATTTTCAATCACACCTTTTACATCATCAGGAGTCCCTATATTCGCGGCTAATTCCACATAATACCCATCAGCCGATACAGTTTTTTCATTAACAAGCTTTGCCCACTCCGCTTTTTGCGCTTCATATTCTACACCTTTATCTTCATATTGTTTCACAACATCTTCTGTCGGATTAACAATAACTTTTCCATCTAAACCGTCCACAATAACTAACACACCGTTTTCAATATTTGCCGTAACCGCTTGGGTTCCGACAACCGCCGGAATTTCTAGCGAACGGGCCATAATCGCCGAGTGTGAAGTGCGTCCGCCGATATCAGTTGTGAAGCCTTTTACGTATTGACGATTTAATTGCGCTGTATCTGAAGGAGTTAAATCTACTGCAATAACGATGACTTCTTCAGATATCATACTTGGGTTTGCAATGGTCACACCTAAAAGATGAGCCAGCACACGTTTCGTTACGTCACGAATATCTGCTGCACGCTCTTTCATGTATTCATTATCCATCGACTCGAACATGTTCACAAACATCGCGGCCACTTCGTTTAAAGCATATTCAGCATTGACTTGCTCGGTTGTAATTTTATCTTTAATAGGATTAAGTAGTTCTGGATCACTCAGAACAAGAAGGTGCGCAGCGAAAATCTCTGCCTTATCTTCTCCCAATTCTTGACGAGCATGCTCTTTGATGACTTCCAGCTCTGATTCAGATTGTGCAACTGCCTTTTCAAAGCGCAATATTTCTGCACCCGTATCCGTTACTGATGTCCTTTCAACTGTAAGCTCAGGATTCTCTAAGCGGAAGGCCTTGGCAATAGAAATCCCTGGGGAAGCCGCAATTCCTTTAACTGTTGTAGACATTATTTTACTAACCCCTCACTTTTATACTTTTTTAAAGTTACTTTTGGGTTACAATCTTCTGCTTTTCCAAAATAGATTTCAGGTCAATCTATTTTCCTTGTTAGCCTTATCTTACAAGCCCTTCCCTTTCCATAAAGCCATACTTCTAAATGATTTCTTTACCAAGGGCAGAAGCACCAATTTCACTCGCAAGACGTTTTGTCCCAACTTTAGGCAATACCAATTCTTTATATTCGGTGGATTGAGCTTCAAAGCGATGCCAGGCAGGCATACTAATAATAGATACATCAATCCCCACTTGCGTCAACGCTTGTTGTGCTTTCACTGCAAGGTACACTTCAAAACCTTTGTAATGAGGAATAAGAGATAATATTCAATTAGCTGACAAATCTATGGTTGTTAATACATTTGTATTTCTCTTTTCCATTTCATTTTTAATCATTTGGATTGCATTTTCCGTTACTTCCTTGTATTTTTCTTTTCCATTCCAATCCATGCGAAAGATATTTTTACCTTCATAACTAGGATCTTTACGGAATCTTGAAAAAACGGTGAGCCCAGATAGAATTCGACATTCTGTAATTTCCCCATGAACATCGGTAACCATAATGCAGACCTGACCTAACTTAAATTTTTGTTGATTCATTCCCACACCAAGATAGCCTACTGATCTTTTACTCATTTTTCTAAGTACGCTTTGATAATATTTAATGTGCAGAACCCCTGTAAGGAATTGCAAAACCATAAAAAAAACAATAATGATCAATAATTCTTTCACTTTTATTCTCCTCGTTTAATCGCTAGGTTGGAAATCTCCTGAATGATTCTTTTTGCCAGGATTTTAGGTGAATTGGCAAAGTTTCCAATCGTCGAACCCGCAATATGTGGTGTTATCGTTATATTGCCGAGCTGTAAATAAGGATGGTCTTGTGGTAATGGTTCTTGATCGTACACATCTACCGCCGCACCAGCAATTACTTTTTCTTGTAAAGCTTCAATTAGATCCCGCTCATTGATTAACCCAGATCGAGCACTATTGATCACAACTGCAGTTTTTTTCATTTTTTCAAAATGGACCTTATTGAGCATATGCTTTGTTTGTTCCGTTAATCGATAATGCATCGAAATGATGTCTGCTTCTCTGACCAATGTATCCAAATCAACCTGGGTATCTTCTGCTTCTCCCTTGAAGTAATCATCAAAAAAGATAATTCTCCCTCCAAACGGGCGAAGAAGATCAGCAACTCTTTGTCCTATCGCACCGTACCCAATAATTCCAATGGTTGATTCTTTCAATTCCGGGGATAAAATACCATTTGGATAATTTTTTTCCCATTTACCATTTTTTAAATAATAGTTTCCTCGCGATATATTCCGAATTTCCGATAAGATTAAACCTACAGTAAATTCAGATACACTTGTATTACTTCTTCCAGGTGTATTAAATACTTTGGTTCCTTTTTCTTCCGCATAACGATAATTAACATTTTCAATCCCAGCTCGAAGTACACCTAATATTTTCAAGTTATTACTTTTATCAATCACTTGTTTCCCGATCGGTGCAAATTGAGTAATGATAATATCATAATCCTCAATACCATCTAAAATCTCAGCAGGTAAAGCAATGGCCTCACTTCCTTCTTGCTCCAACTTTATATTATCCCTCTGTAAAGCTTCTAAGTCTTCATGAAGCCATTCCTTAATGGTAATTTCAACACCTTGATTACGTAATTCAACTAAACCATCTTCCATCATATCTTTCGTAATAAATAAATCAGAAATAGCTAAACATTTCATTTATTTATTTCTCCCTTCACTATTAACACATATGATTCGTATCATTACTTGTTATTCTTGCAACATTACCGATATCCTGAAATTACCTTTTGTACTTGCCTTTTCAAATGCCTCCTGAATATTCGTTAAAAGGACTTTTTCTTCTATTAAATTCGAAACATCAATTCGTCTTTCACTAAGCATTTTACCTGCATTATCGAAATCCTCTAAAGTAGAGCCAAAGGTCCCTATTAACTCTAAGTTTTTATAATGAATTATATTTGAATCTACATTTAATTCAGGCACCGGATATCCAGCAGCATATAATAATATTCGTCCATGCTGATCCTTCACCATTTCTAAAGCTTGCTGATTAGCTGATGTTGCTCCTGCTGATACAATAACTGAATCTGCTCCACGGCCATTTGTCAACCTTTTCACTTCTTCTACAGGATCTGTATTACCGGCATCAATCATTTCAAACCCCATTTTTCTTCCTGTTTCCAGCTTCTTTTCTCCTCTTCCAGAAACAATCACTCTGACACCCATTGCCCTGGCAGCTGCTGCGTTCAGTAAACCCATTGTTCCCCCACCGATAACCACAACTGTATCATATCCGCCTCGCAATCTAATTTTCCTCATACCATGGAGTACAGATCCGAGTGGTTCTACAAATCCTGCTTCAGATGGCGATAAATCCGGATTCATCTTCACAAAGCTTTTTGCATTTCGAATAAAATAGTCGGAAAAGCCAAAGATTCCATAATACTCATCAGAATAATTTTTTCCAAATAGTTTTTTATTTTGACAGATTGTGATCATACCAGCTTTGCAGTTATCACATATGCCACAATAGTCATATAAGATACTTACACGATCTCCTACTTCATAGGTATCTCCTACTTTATCACCTTTTGCAATGACAATTCCTGATGCTTCATGCCCGCCAGCCATCGGGTAGCCTTGATGTTCTCTTAAACCGAGCCATTGTTGATAATCAGTCGTGCAAATATTACAAGCTTCCTGTTTGATCAATAGCTCGTCCTCTCTTAACTTGGGTAATTCCTTTACTCTTACTTCAGCGTGCCCTTTTTCTGTTAAAACCGCAAATTTCATTTTATTGGGTAGCATGAATATTCACCCCCATTTTTTTAATTCCACCCGTCTTTGGCCCATTACAAAAAGAACGAAAATCCATAGGCAATTAATACAGCTGCCGGTCCAGTGATCATCCTTGAAAATAGGATGGCTGGAACACCGACTGAAATCGTTTCTGCTTTTGCTTCTCCCAAAGTCAAACCGACTGGTGCAAAGTCACATCCTACTTGAGCATTAATGGCGAACAGTGCTGGTAATGCATATGCTGGTGGAATTGTACCTTTAGCAATTTCACCACCAATTAATACACCAACAACCGCTCCGATAACTGCTCCAGGCGCAAGCAATGGAGATAGGAAAGGAATCCCTCCAATTAATGCCAATATCACCAATCCCATTACATTTCCAGCTAATGGAGTTAGTACATGTGCCAAAATTTCCCCAATTCCCGAAAAGTTGATAATCCCAATTAAGGCAGCCACAAAAGCCATAAACGGTAAAATACTCTTAATAACTGTGTCTATTGTTTCTCTACCTGATTGGTACATAACATTCATAAATTTTCCTGCACCGCGGCCAATCACATCAATTAATTTCATAATAGGATTCATTTTCTTTATTTCAACAGAAGCTTGAGGGAGCGCATTAATTTTCGATTCCAACGCAGGCTTCCTTTGTATGCCTGTTTCTTCAACAGCCGCTGCAACAAAGGTTTCAGATTCTAATCCAGTCAATGCGATGTCATCGACTGATACACCTGAAACGAATATATCTTCAGTCATGAATTTGGCAAGAGGACCTGATGGACTCATCACTTTAATATTAATCGTCGGAACTCTAAGTCTTGGATAGGTTCCGCAACGAGCAGTCCCCCCACAATCAATGACCGCACATAATGTTTCTTCTTTATCTACTGGATTTTTAAATGAATCAACGGCAATAGCTCCAGTTAAATCTGCAATTTTTTGCGCAACAGGGTGAATTCCTCCGCCAGTTACGCTTATAACATATTTTTGTTGAGAACTTGGTGTTAAAATGAATGGTCCTCCCCATCCACCTTTCCCTTTTGTAATTTTTACCGTCATATATTCAGACATATTTATCCCCTCACATTATGCAGCATTTTGTTTAGTAACATTATTGCGTTTCATAAGGAATTCTGTAATTCTCTCTGTTACAACTCCTCGCATTAGACTCACGACAAGGCCAACTAAAAGGTACATTAGAGCCAATTTAGATTGGCTTCCAACTTGTGCAAAGCCTTGGGCAATTCCAAGAAAAATAAACAGCTCCGCTGAATTCGCATGCGGGAAAAGTCCAGTAATTGGATGACAAAAAGACACAGAGGCATCATAGAATGCAGGTTTCTTCTTCTCATCAATAAATCTCCCAAAAGTGTAGGCCATAGGGTTTGTTAAGAAAAAAAGGCTAAAGAACGGTATGAGTGTATATCTAAATATGGTAAAACGCGAAAGCTTTTTCATGAAACCAAAGATTCTCTCTTCGCCGACCAGCTTAATAAAAGCAGTTACAATTGTGATTAAAACTATAAGAAGAGGAATAATCCCTGTAACAAAACCCATAAATACATCAGCACCCGCTTTGATCATTTCCATAAATCCCTCTGCTAATTTAACAAAAAGATCCATTATTTATCCCCCCAAATTAAAGAACTTATCGAATATTTAAGCTTTTTCAAAATCATTATTTAAACACTATATAATCATTAATCTCAAGTTCTGGATATTCCCCAGGAGTTACTAAAATGGCCCCTGGAAGAAGTTCCTCTGACGTGTCATCTTTAAAATAAATAGAAAGGTGACCTAAATCTTCAAAATTTTTATTAGCAAGTGACCCTACTTTTTGAATCTCATAAACTTTATTTCCAATTTCTAATGTTCCACCTTCAACAAGCACATTTTCCGGTTGTTGTTTCACTTCATGAACAACTGAAATTTCCTTTAATTCAGGTGGAGCTGCCGAACCGAAAAGGATTAATAAATTTTCTTCTTTAAACTCTGGAACAACTGGACCAATTTCGATAATTTTTGTTTTTAACATAGAAAGTTTCTCCCTTCATTCAAAAAAACTCTATACATATAGCAATCATCATCAACCATTTAATAAGCAAGGTATCATTATTATTAAAGCGTTTACATTTCATTTGAATGTTATTTTAAGTATTTTCTATTATTTCTCTTAAACATTTTGAATCTCTTTTCTTATAAAAAAACTAAAGATAGATAATCTTAAGGAGCATTCGTATTTTAAACAGCCCTAGTAACAAAAACAACTATTTTACTATCTTTAGTATTTAGGCCGAACAGAAAATGACGTGATCGTTATCTATCTAATTCATAACTTCATCTAAATATTAATCAATAATGGTGTTTTTTCCCTATTTGTTGATGAAGCAAAAGTTTCATCCTGCAACTTACGAAGTTTCCAAACGGTTGTACTTTCATCAAGTTCAACATCATCAGTTGATAAAAATGTCCCCGCTTTAATATCACGTTTTGCCACAACATTTCCAGAAATTAATCCAATTGGAATATGATTTTCTTTGCTCATATCAACATGAGTTTCCAATACTCCTCTTACACAAAAACCACCGATACCGTCTAATCTTTCACCTTCTTTAATATCTTTTTTGCTGACAGCTACTGTTTCGGAAATAGGAGCACCTAATGGAGCAATAGCATGATCATGGAATAAAACGGCTTTCGCAATAGTAATCGGTGTTTCAAGACTCGCTAAATGATATGGTCGATATAGGATGTGATGATCTTGGTCGCCCTTTTTCATTAAATAATTCATCTCATGTATTACACCTTCATTTTGTCCCTTTACAATGACAAATACTCCAGGTGCAAGACCATCCACATATTCAACAACGCCATAGTTATTTAATATTCCGCCATTTTCTTTTATGTCTAAATCTTTCACAACTGAATCTAGATTGCCTGAGATTCCGTGCATTCCCACAACATCCGGAATAAATCCAATTGCATTTGACAACAAGTTCATTTCAGCCATTGTTTTTGTGCCGTCTTGGAATGCAGCCAGCATGTGCGCAGACATTTTTTTCTGTGCCGCTTCTTCTTTTGCTGTATCAGGATTTGCTGTAACTCGTAATTTATTATTCTTTCCCTTACCTGCAACTAATACTTCCATACCCATTGATTTGGCAAATTCATATAATTCTGCTGTAGCTGCTGGTTCATCCCCATCTGATCCTGTATAAACGAGGCCAGCTGAATCATATAATTTTTTCATTAACGGTCCAACTGTGATATCCACTTCAACATTTAGCAGCACTAAATGTTTTTTAGCTATTAACGTTTCTAATGATATTTTGGCACCAACTTCAGGAACTCCTGTTGCATCCACGATTACTTCTACTGCATCAGAATGAATGATTTCTTTAAAATCTGAAGAAACGACGATGTTTTCCTTTACTTGTTTATTAGAATTATAGGCAGCAGCTGCTCGCTTTGCTGCATCCAAATTTATATCACTAATTCCAGCAACATTCATACCCGGAATTTGCGAAATTTGCGAGACCATTCCAAAACCCATTTGTCCTGCACCAATGACACCAACACGAATTGGATTTCCTTGTTTTTCTCTTTCTAGCAATTTCCGATATAAAGTCATAATATATCTCCTCCAAAATAGTTTATCTTACATATGTTCAGTTTTTGAACATTTTCTCCTTTTTCCGAAAAAAACTACCATCTAAGGCTCTATACTTCATATAAATCCACAATATAATCCCTGAGAAACATTCCTACTTAACATTAGTTCTACATATGAACATTTTCTCTACAGTTCAAAAATACCATTGTAAGCGCTTAATGTCAATTTATTTTTTATTATCTGAATTTTCTTTTTAAAGGGTACGGAGGGATCTTCAAAATGATTATCAGTTACTAATATAGTAAATTATAAAAACAAGAACGCCTTTCAAAAGACGTTCTTGTTTCATATATAGACAGCTAATCCTCTCGACTTTCTCATAATCCTGTTTACCACTTTATTTCTCTACCATTCTGTATAATGTTAATTTTAGCTTATGAAAACAGCGATAGTAATTTGTATAAATTAAGTCGACATGGAGCTGATTTAAAAATGAAAAAAGAATAAAAACCACCCGTGATTGAGTGGTTTTCTCTGCGACCGAAAGCTTTTTTACTGACCAGACCTCAAATCGTTTCTTTTTCTTTACCTCTTCACCTGTGAATGGATCAAGGTATTCCATCATACTTAATTGTTCTGCTACTATATCGTCTTGAATCTAGTTTCTTATATATTCTTCTATTACCTTCTTGCTTTTTCCAACTTTATCCACATAATATCCCGTACACCAAAATTTTCTGTTCTAATATTTGTATTTCAAATTTGTGTGACGATCAAATATCATCAAACTACTTTTCCCTTTTAAATATCCTACAAATGCAGATACACTTAACTTAGGTGGAAGGCTTACTAAAATATCGACGTGATCTTTACACGCTATTGCTTCGATAATCTCCACGCCTTTTCTTTAAAATAGGGTGCGGAGTATTTCTCCAATATCCTTTTTAATTTTCCCATAAATTACTTGTCTTCTGTACTTTGGGGCAAATACGATGTGATTACTTACAATTCCAAGTCGTATGTGCTAAAATTAATGTCTTTTGACATAAAAACTCCTCCCTATGCTGATATTTTGGTTGACGAACCAAAAATATTTTAGCATTAGCACCACGGGTGAGTTTTTTAATATCACGCTGAAAGCTTTTGGGAACCCTAGGCCTATCCTAGGGTTTTCTTTTCCACAAAAAAAATAGCTATTCTTTAAAAGAATAACTATTACAATTCCTGCAAAAGCGCTAGAGCTGTTTGTTCATCTATTATCAGCACATCTAAATAGTCACCTTTTAAAGCAGCTGCCACACTTTCAATTTTATGAGTTCCTTCAACCACTCCAATGACTTTCTTCACTTCTTTCAAGCATTCCAATGTCAAACCAATGACTTTATCATTTAATGAATGTTTAACAGGCATTCCTAATTCATCAAAGAAACGAGAACTAATGTCACCTACAACCCCCATCTTTCGGAGATGCTGGAGGTCATCGTCTTGCAAATAACCAATCGCTTTCATCGTGGAACCCTTATATGGATTTCCAATACCTACAAGGGCTACATCTACATTTTTTCCTTCTTCAAGAACAGCTGCAATATCCTGCATGGCCACAAGGCGTTCCTTTAACTCCTCTGTTTCTACAATTGCTGGTGCATACAAATATGAACATGTACCGTTCATTTTTTTAGCTAATTCATACGCCAGCTGATTAGCATGTATTTCTACATGTTGCGTTCCCATACCTCCCACAAGAGGAACAATATTTATCCCTTCTCTTCGTTCATAGGGGTACTCTTTTACTACTTCAGATAGCGTAGACCCCCATGAGATACCGAGACGTTTAACATCTCTCTTTAAATTTTTAGATAAATAATAAGCTCCTGCTTGTCCAACCGAGCGCTTAACCATGTCTGGTGTAAAGCCGACAGTTGGCACCACAACGGCATCAATCAATCCGTATTTTTGCTCAAGTTTTTGTTCTAATTCGACCGTAAGGGCACTTTCATCTTTAATATATACCTCTACAATTCCAAATTCCTTTGCTTTTTGTAACATTTTTGAAATGACAGGCCTAGACACGCCGACCTTTTTCGCTATTTGTTCTTGTGTCCAACCGTCTGTATAATACAAATTGGATACTTTCACCAACAGACGCCTTTCTTCCCAACTTAACATACCATCGCCTCTTTGATTAGATTATCACCCTTATTATATCAAGATATCCTGTTAAATGAGAACACCCTACTTTCTCTCCTGACGTTTAGTTGAGTTTATATCCACCATCACAATCTAATTTATGAAAAATCACTCCGTGCAGTAACAATAATGTCATTTAATTTTCAAGTATCAAATCTGCATAAGACCGATCTAAATTTTGATCGTAACAGGAAGATATATTTCAAAAATAATGATGTTTTTTAAAATGTTACTAATCAAACAACTTTATTGTCATTCAACAACATTTTCTATTTTTATAAGAAAGTTTTTGATAATTCGTTATGTGTTGGTCTAATTTCTGACTGTAACAAATCGTCTCATGGCTATTTAAACCAGTTACTTCAGCAATCTGAACCAATTCTTTTCTCAGTTGATTTACCCTACATTCTAATTCATATTTCTCAGAAGCCATGCTTATATTCAAAGGTAACAGTGAACTCTGCCTCCCATTTTATTAAACTACTATATATTCTTTTGGAATTAGTTAAGTAATTATATAGGGGATTATTGGTAAATCTTCAAATCCATCTCTATCCTTTCCCTCACACCGTGCGTACAACTTTCTCTTGACTCCTTATTATCAGAGTCTCATTAATACTACACTTCATGACTCTTTCACAGCTTTCGAATTGCTATTCCCCAAGTTATTACTAAACCGTTAGGAACTCCTGACGTTCCAAAACTACTAGGTATATAAACTATACTCAGGTATTGTCTTCACCCAATTCCCCCACTTTACACGCCTGAGGGAGTATTAGTAATCACCTAGTTATGAGATTTATTTGAGTATTTCACCGTTCCATTTATTACCAACCATTGTTAGTTCAAACCATCTTTCCGGTGTTAAATTCGATTTCTGTCTAACATCACGTAACATAAAAGAAGCTATGTTCCTAACAATTTTATGCTATTTTTCAAGTTCAATAAGCAGATCACCTGTTTGAATCGCACCGCCATTTTTCACATAAATATCTTTTACAACACCAGAAAATGGAGCTTGAACCGTTGTTTCCATCTTCATGGCCTCTGTGATCATGAGATGATCTCCTTTTGAAACTTTTTCTCCTTTTTCAACAAGAAGCTTCAGAACCGTTCCTGGCATAGAGGCTCCAATATGGCTCTGGTTACCTGCATCTGCTTTTGCTCTTGCCTGAACGTTCGTTTTAGCACTTTCATCTTTGATGATCACTTCACGAGATTGACCGTTTAACTCGAAATAAAGGATGCGTGTTCCATCTGCTTGCGGCTCACCAATGGACACAAGTTTCACGATCAGCGTTTTTCCTTTTTCAATTTCTACTTCGATCTCTTCTCCAAGACGCATTCCATATAAGAACGTAGGAGTGTCAAGTACAGAGATATCTCCGTATTGTTCCACTGTTTTTTGATAGTCCATAAACACTTTGGGATATAACGCATAGGCAATGACTTCATGGCTCGTCACAGGACGATTCAGTGAATGATAGAGCATTTCTTTGATTTCTTGGAAGTCCGCAGGCTCCAATAATTCTCCAGGACGAACCGTAATCGGCTCTTTTCCTTTTAAAATAATGCGTTGAAGCTCTTTAGGGAACCCTCCATGAGGTTGCCCTAAATATCCTTCAAACAACTCCACAACCGAGTCCGGGAAATCAAGTGTCTCACCGCGCTCATAAATATCGTCTTCCGTTAAATTGTTTTGAACCATATAAAGTGCCATATCTCCTACTACTTTTGAAGAGGGCGTTACTTTTACAATATCGCCAAATAAATGATTCACACGTGAATACATCTTTTTCACTTCTTCCCAACGGTCCCCCAACCCTACTGCTTTTGCTTGCTGCTGAAGATTACTGTACTGACCGCCCGGCATTTCGTGGACGTATACTTCCGTGTGAGGAGCATTCATCCCACTTTCAAAATCCACGGAATATTTGCGGATATCTTCCCAGTAATGAGAAATCTGCTCTAACCCTTGAATATCAATTTGCGGTTGGCGGTCATGGCCTTCTAACGCATAGTATAAAGAGTTAGCGCTTGGCTGTGAGGTTAACCCGGCCATTGAACTTACGGCTACATCTACAATATCAACCCCTGCTTCAATGGCCTTGGCATACATAAATACACCGTTACCGCTTGTATCATGGCTGTGCAAATGAATGGGAATATCGACGGTTTCCTTTAAAGTAGAAACCAAGTCATAAGCAGCTTGCGGTTTTAACAAACCCGCCATATCCTTAATTCCTAAAATATGTGCACCCGATGCTTCCAGCTCTTTTGCCAGCTCTTTATAATAATTTAAATCATATTTTCTTCTAGTCAGATCGGAAATATCTCCTGTATAGCACATCGCTGCTTCCGCGATTTTTCCATTTTCGCGCACAGAATCAATCGCCAACGTCATCCCCTTCACCCAGTTTAGGCTATCAAATATACGGAATACGTCAATGCCTGCCTGTGCAGACTTTTCTACAAATTCCTTGATGACATTATCTGGATAATTTTTATAACCAACGGCATTGGATGCACGAAGAAGCATTTGGAATAAAACGTTTGGCATTTCTTGACGAAGTTTCAATAAACGATCCCATGGATCTTCTTTTAAGAACCGGTACGATACATCAAATGTTGCCCCGCCCCACATTTCGGCAGAAAATAAATTCGGCAATAATCGAGCAGTCGGCTCTCCAATATGCACCAGGTCATTGGTGCGTACGCGAGTCGCCAGCAAGGATTGATGGGCATCCCGGAATGTCGTATCTGTCAACAGTGCTTCCTTTTGCTCTTTAATCCAATTAACGACTCCTTCTGCACCCCGTTCTTCCAAAATCTGTTTTGTTCCATTTGGAATTGGCTCAGAATACTTTACCTTTGGCAATCTCGTTTTTCCGAATACTGGCTTTCTCTTTTTGGCAACGCCCGGGAAACCATTCACCGTGACATTTCCAATATACATCAGCATTTTTGTCCCACGGTCTTTTCGTTTCGGGAACACAAACAGCTCCGGTGACGAATCGATAAACGATGTATCATATTCGCCTTTTGAGAATTTCTCATGCTTCACCACGTTTTCAAGGAACGGAATGTTGGTCTTAATCCCGCGAATACGGAATTCTCTCAAGTTTCGAACCATCTTTGCCGCAGCTTGATCAAACGTTAACGCCCATGTGGTTACTTTTACAAGAAGTGAATCATAGTATGGCGTAATAACAGCACCTTGGAAGCTGTTTCCTGCATCTAAACGGACACCAAATCCTCCTCCCGAACGGTAGGCCATAATTTTCCCGGTATCCGGCATAAAGTTATTCAACGGATCTTCCGCTGTTACACGGGATTGAATCGCAAAACCATGTACCATAATATCTTCCTGCTTTGGAATTCCCACTTCACAGCTATGCAGAGAAGAACCATCTGCAATTAAAATTTGTGATTGAACAATATCCACCCCAGTGATCATTTCTGTAATGGTATGTTCAACTTGTACACGTGGGTTAACTTCAATAAAGTAAAATTTACCATTTGTAACTAAAAACTCCACCGTTCCCGCATTTATGTAGGAAACATTTTTCATAAGGTGTACAGCCGCTTCGCAAATAGCCTGACGTAAACTTTCCGGGATAGAGACGCTTGGAGCTACCTCCACCACTTTTTGATGACGACGTTGCACAGAACAATCACGCTCATATAAGTGAATGATATTTCCATCCTGATCACCTAAGATTTGCACCTCGATATGCTTTGGATTTTCCACAAACTTTTCTACATATACCTCATCGTTGCCAAATGCTGCTTTCGCTTCGGATTTGGCACGCTCGTATGATTCTTTTAAGCTCGCCTCGCTGCGTACGATTCGCATCCCGCGACCACCCCCGCCAAGAGATGCTTTAATCATTAACGGGTAACCATGCTCCTTTCCAAAGGCTTCAGCTTCCTCAAGACTTTCGATCGGTCCATCGCTTCCGGGAATAACCGGGATATTGGCTTGAATAGCCTGGTAGCGTGCTTTTACTTTGTCCCCAAACATGTCGAGGTGTTCTGATTTAGGCCCAATAAAAATAATGCCTTCCTCTTCACAACGTGTTGCAAAATGGATATTTTCTGACAAAAACCCATAGCCCGGATGAATGGCATCCACATTGTGCGCCTTCGCAATTTCGATAATGCCTTCAATGTCTAAATAGGCATCGATTGGTTTTTTTCCTTCCCCAACTAAGTAAGCTTCATCTGCTTTATAGCGATGGTATGAACCAGTATCCTCTTTTGAGTAAATAGCTACTGTCCGAATGTTTAATTCGTCACACGCTCGGAAAACGCGAATAGCGATTTCACCACGATTAGCAACTAAAACTTTATTAATTTTCTTAGTTATACTATTCATAGCATTTTCTCCTCTCATGGAAATAAGCTTTACTTTTCTATTAAACAAATGATTGATAATTAGTTAATATTTTAATATTTGTTCTATATATTTACATTTGTTAAAATAATATATTTTCATAATTTTCAGTTAATTAACCCTGAAAGTTTTGATAAATAATTGCTAAATAGATTCTGGTAAAGAAACCTATCAAATTTGGATATGTTGAGACTAGTAATCTAAAAAGGATGGAGAGCCGGTGTGAGGATCTAAAGTTTATGACTTCGAAAAATTATTTTCTCTTAATATAAAAGGGATGAATCCAAAGAACACGTAAAGTGATCCTTGATTCAACCCTTTATCTCTTCATTTAAAAGCATAGAGGCAGTTTGCTCATCTATTATTAACACATTTACGTAATTGCCCCTTAATGCACCCATTATACTCTTAAGCTTATGGGTACCATCTGCTACAGCAATAACTTTTTTGATTTGTTTCAGTTGATCTAATGATAAGCCAATAACCTTATCGTTTAGCGGATGCCTAATCGGTTTTCCTGATTCATTAAAAAAGCGGAAACCAATATCACCTACAGCTCCCATTGTGCAAAGGTCATCCAAGTCCCGATCTTGTAAGTATCCGATTTCCTTCAGCGTCGATTCTTTAAATGGATTTCCGATTCCTATGACTGCCATATCTACATTCTTTCCTTCTTCAAGTACAGTTTTGATGTCTTGCATCTCCATTAAACGTTCTTTTAATTCTTTCGTCTCTACAATTGCAGGAGCATACAAATAAGAACATCTACTATTCATTTTTTTCGCCAATTCATACGCTATTTGGTTCGCATGGACTTCTCCAAATCGCCTTCCCATTCCTCCTTCAAGGGGGATAATCTTTATGTCTTTTCTTCGTTCAAATTGATACTCTTTCACTAATTCAGCTACTGTCGTTCCCCATGAAATACCTAGGTGGTTGACATTTTTTAAATTTTTAGAGATATAATGCGCCCCAGCCTGTACGATTTTCCGCTTAACCATTTCCGGTGAAAGCCCGATAGTCGGAGCTACTACAACGTCCTCCAGGCCATATTTCTTCTCTAGTTGTTGTTCCAATTCGACTGTATGGACACTTTCATCCTTAATGAACACTTCGACAATGCCGGTTTCTTTTGCCATGTTTAACAGTTTTGAAATGATAGGCCTCGACGCCCCGATTTTTTTTGAAATTTGCGCTTGCGTCCAGCCGTCAATATAATATAAATTGGCGACCTTAACCACTTGTCGTCTTTCTTCCCACTTTAACATCATTCCACCCCCCTCACCGCAATTTTCCTTCTTTAGCATAGACATTAAATTCTTATCCTGTTTACACCGTTCAGTTCTTACATCTTGAATAAATTCACAAAGTTCGTCGTACAAATCACTGACAATAACCCATAACGTCGCGTTTATACATAACCATCTGACATAGATTACAAGCTTCTATGTCAGATAGATTCTAAAGATTTAATGTTCACCGAATTTTGAGTTAATCAATTCAGCGATAGCAGATAGGGCACTTTGTTCATCCTCGCCATCGGCAATGATTGTAAGTTCATCACCTTTTGCTGCAGCCAGTCCCAATAAACCTAAAATACTTTTCGCATTCGCTTTCTTTTCGCCCTTTACCACCATAATTTCAGATTCATACTCATTTGCTTTTTTTACAAATTCTGATGCAGGTCTTGCATGAATTCCAGTTTCATTTTGAACTATAAGTTGCTCTTGGACCATTTCTTTTTCTCCTCTCTCCTTAAATGTAATATTGTAACGAAAAGCATTTATTTTGATCTCACATCAGCAAGAAAGCTCCCACTCCAAGCAGAAGCTGAGTAATGGGAGCTTTCAATGCTAGAAAACAACGTAGCTATACGAGAGACTCTTGCTTTCTCATTTTATGGACAATATTTAAAGCAGCCTCATAAAACGATTCAGAAACAGTCGGATGAGGATGAATCATTTTTGATACTTCTTCTACAGTTCCTTCTAAGTACATGAAAGCAGAAGCTTCAGAAATCATTTCCGTTACATGTGGACCAACCATTGTGACCCCTATAATTTCTCCGTACTTTTCTTCATACACAACTTTCACAAATCCGCTTGTCTCTCCTACTGCAAGCGCTTTACCGTTTCCTGTATGATCAAACCGTTCTGTACGTACAGATAGACCCTTCTTTTTTGCCTCTTCTTCTGTTATCCCTACACTGGCAATTTCAGGTAAGGTGTAAATACAGCGCGGCACTACGTGATATTCCATTTTATCTTCTAAACCAGCTGCATTAGTTGCTGCTACAATGCCCTCAGCACTGGCAACGTGAGCTAGTTGGTAACCGCCAACTACATCACCTACAGCATAAATATTAGGAAGATTGGTTTCCATTTTATCGTTCACCTTGATAAATGGTCCTTCTTTTTCAATGGCCACCTGTTGAACACCTGAAAGATTTGGTTTTCGCCCTACACTTACGATTAGCGTATCTGCTTCAATTGTAAGTTCGTTCCCTTTCCCATCTGCACATTTCACGGCTTTTTGCGTTCCGTTTCGCTGAACTTCGGTTACTTTCGTACTTGTATGAAAACGAATTCCCTTTTTCTTTAAAACCTTTGTCAGCACTTTTGAAGCATCGGCATCTTCACTTGGAACGATTCGGTCTGCAGCTTCAATTACAGTTACTTCTGACTTTAAACTAGCAAAGATGCAGGCAAATTCTACCCCAATGACGCCACCCCCAATAATGACCACTGATTTAGGGATATCAGCAATGTCAAAAATGGTGTCACTTGTTTCAAAGTCTACAGAATCTAACCCTTTAATTGGTGGCACAACAGGAGATGAACCTGTTGCTATGATGATGCGCTCTGCTTGAATTCGTTCTTCTTTGTCATTCGTTAGTACTTTGATGATTTGTCCTTCTTCAATCATACCTAAACCTTCATATACATCAATTTTCCCTTGTTTTAATAAAAAGGCAATCCCACCACGCAAACGTTGAATGACATCATCTTTGCGTTTTTTCATTTTCTCGAGGGAAAAGGACATGTCTCCTGTCTCAATTCCCCACCCTTTTGCTTCTTCGATGGCTTCAATTACTTCCGCATGTTTTAATAGAGTTTTAGAAGGAATACAACCTCTATTTAAACAAGTACCACCTAAAAGATCTGCTTCAATTACGGCTACCTTTTTCCCAAGCTCTGCAGCATGGAGCGCTGCTACATACCCACCGGGACCTCCGCCTATTACAACGATTTCATATGATTTTGTCATGTCTCTCACCTCTTATACTAGCAATTCGAATGGATTTTCAAGAACTCGTTTCAATTCAGTTAAAAATTCTGCTGCCGGCGCCCCGTCAATGACACGGTGATCAAAGGACAAACTAACTGTCATCATCGGTCGGATCTCTATAGAAGCGTTGAGCACAACAGGCTTATCTTGCATTCTACCTACACCTAATATTGCCGTTTCAGGCTGATTAATAATTGGAGTAAAGCCATCAATTGCATACATGCCAAGGTTGCTGATTGTAAACGTGGAGCCTTTTAATTGGTCAGGCAATAATTTTTGCTCCCTTGCACGTTTACTTATGTCTTTAGCATCTATTGTTAAATCTGCTAATCCTTTTTGGTTCACTTCTCTAATAACCGGTACCATTAATCCATCCGGTACCGCAACCGCTAAACCGATATGAACGTCATCGTTATAGATAATTTCATCATTTATCAAGGATGCATTGATAGCTGGAAAACGTGACAATACAGCTCCAACTGCTTTAATAATGACTTCTGTATAAGATAAGCGGAAGCCGGTTTGTTTTTCAACAATTGGTAAGAGTTGTGCACGCAACTCTTTTACTTTCGTCATATCAATCTCACTGGTTAACGTGACATGCGGTGCTGTAAAGGCACTCTGAGACATACGATCAGAAATTACTTTCCGCATACCTGCAATTTTTCTCCGTTTTTCAGGAGGAGTCGATGGTTTCTTCGTTTTTTCAGGAATAGCTGCCGTTACATCTTGTTTAACAATTTTGCCGTTTAGACCGCTACCATTAAGGGCAGACACATCAACTTTTTCATGTTCAGCAATTTTCCTCGCAAGTGGTGTAACCATTGATTTTACTTGTCCTGTACTTACGTGTTCCGTAACATCCTTTAGATGGACTCTTCCATTTGGTCCACTACCTGCTACAACTGCTAATTCAACTTGATGCACTTTTGCTGATTTTCTTGCTGCAGGTGTGGCACGTGGTTTTTCACCAGACTCCACCTGTACCGCTACATTAAGGCTTTCTTCATTATTTTCTACCACTTGTTCTTCCGAAACCGAATCACTTGATTCTCCCGATTCACCTGGCGGATCAGCAGGTACTGTCTCACCTTCCGCTCCAATAAAACCAATAACATGATTAACAGGCACCTGATCATCTACATCAAAATACCTCTTCAATAAAACTCCTTCTTCATACGCTTCAACTTCAATGTTAATTTTATCTGTCAATATTTCGAGCAATGGTTCTCCGATTTCAACTGTGTCTCCTTCTTCCTTAAACCACTGAAGGAGGGTACCGGTCTCCATTGTACTACTTAGTTTCGGCATAAAAATCTCTTTTGCCATAATTCTCCCTCCCTTATTTAAAACGAACAGTTTCCTTAACAGCTTCAATAATATCCGGCACTTGAGGAATAACAGCCTTCTCTAATGTTGGATTATATGGAACTGGAACAGCTAACCCGCCTAGTCTTTTGATTGGCGCATCCAAATAATCAAACGCTTCACTCTCAGCAATCATACTAGCAATTTCCCCACCGAAGCCTCCGCGTTTAACAGCTTCGTGAACGACAATAAGACGACCTGTTTTTTTCACAGATTCTACAATTGTTTCTTCATCTAATGGTACAAGGGTACGAGGGTCTACGATTTCTACATCAATCCCCTCCTTTTCAAGCTCTACTGCCGCTTCTAGTGCTTTATGTACCATAATCGCAGTAGCAACAATCGTTACATCTTTTCCTTTACGCTTTACGTCTGCTTTTCCTAATGGAATGGAGTATTGCTCTTCTGGTACATCGCATTGTGTGCGATATAACAGTTTATGTTCATAAAAAATGACTGGATTGTCATCATCCATAGCTGCCTTTAGTAGCCCTTTTGCATCATAGGCTGTAGATGGCTGGATTACCTTTAGACCTGGAATATGAGCCATCCATGCTTCCAAACTTTGGGAGTGCTGTGCAGCTGCACCAGTACCGGAGCCCGCTGGTGTTCTTACAACCATTGGGACTTTTCCTTTTCCACCAAACATATATCGCGTTTTAGCTGCCTGGTTCACTATTTGATCCATGGCAATTGTAATAAAATCGGAAAACTGTAATTCTAAAATAGGTCTCATACCAGTAAGAGCAGCCCCTACTGCTCCCCCTGCAATTGCAGCTTCAGAAATAGGTGTATTACGAATGCGCTCAGGACCAAATTCTTCAATCATTCCACGCGTAACCCCAAATGCGCCTCCATATACCCCGATATCTTCTCCTAAAATGAATACATCATCATTCTGGCGCATTTCTTGACTCATAGCTTCTCTTACTGCTTCTAAATACGTTATCTCTCTTGTTTTCATCTCAGTCATTTTAATCCTCCTCCTAAGTTAGGCATACACATCTTCTAAAAGTGTATCAATTGATGGTTCCGGGCTATTTTCAGCAAATTCTACAGCATCCTCAATTTCTTGCTTTGCTTCTTCTTGCAGCCTCTTCGCTTCTTCTTCCGTTAACACATTTGATTCGATTAACAATTCTTTAAATCTCTTAATACCGTCTTTCTTTCTCCATTCCGTTTCCTCTTCGCGTGTACGATATTTCTTCGCATCACTTTTGGAATGACCTTTCCAACGATATGTCTTCATTTCAATTAATGTTGGACCATTTCCTTGACGAGCATTTTCAACTGCTTTATCTACGGTATTCATTATTTCAATCATGTCATTTCCGTCTATTACCTCACCTGGCATACCGTAAGCGATTGCACGATCTGCAATATTTTCTACTCTTGTCATGTCCTTTACTGGACCTGACATTCCATATTGATTGTTTTCGCAAATGAACACTACCGGCAAATCCCAAATCGCTGCAAGATTTAAGGCCTCGTGAAAACTTCCTTCATTAGAAGCACCATCTCCAAAGAAGCATAATACGACATAGCCCTGTTCTTTCATTTTTGATGTTAACGCTGCACCTACTGCAAGAGGAATCCCGCCCCCTACAATACCATTAGCTCCAAGGTTGCCTTTATCAACATCTGCAATATGCATTGATCCACCTTTACCTTTACAATACCCTGTTTCTTTCCCAAACAGTTCGGCCATCATTTTGTTTACATCACCTTCTTTAGCAATACAATGACCATGACCACGATGAGTACTGATAATTTTATCTTTCGGTTGAAGAACAGCTATAGATCCTGCAGCAGACGCCTCCTGCCCTACACAAAGGTGAGTCGTTCCATGGATCTTTCCTTTCGCAAAAAATTGGTCCACTTTTTCATCAAAATATCGGATAAGCCACATTTGTTTATAAATCTCAGGAAGCTTCTTCTCCGTTATATGGGAAGGTAAATTCAAAGTACTTAACATATTAGTTCCTCCTCTTAACTTTTGTTCTTTGTTGTTACATTTGTAAACATCATATACTTTTCTGAAAAATCCGTCAAGTTAAAAAAATACTTTTTTTAAGAGTTTACACCAAAATTGCCCATCTAAAAAATGGAGGTTTTCCGTTTATATCCCCTATTTAAACGGAATATCCTCTAACTAGAACTTAATATATTTCATTCAAGGAAAAGATTGATACAAACGTATGTATTTTGGATTGTTATAAAAAATGTAACCACATTGAACGAAAGTATTGATTTACCCAAAAAAGTTTTCGATGACAGAAAATAACCTGGAATGAACTTATTTAGGCGCAAAGTATTCAAGAAAAAACAAAAAAACGACCTTGTTATTCTAAACAGAATAACAAGGTCGTTTTTACTTTTACTTCACTCATATTTACCTTTTGCCCTTTCAGTTTCATTCACTAGCTTTACATAAAGCGAGACTTCCATCAGTGGGGGTTTTCCTTATCCCCCACTGATGGTTAGAGAGACTTATCGGGCTTTTACGGGCAGTTATCCCCCACCTTCGCCTCTTTGTGATTCACTCAAGCTTAGAGGTGGGGGTATTACTGCCCGTTAATGCGGGATAAAAATTCTCGAACTTAGTCAACTAACTTCAAAATGGTATTTAACCCAAAATATTATATTGATTTAATACAAAGCTAGTGTAGTACGCTAAACGAATGAAAAATAGTAGCCAACACATGTCTATTAATCATTGGAAATACGTATTTTAAGCTGAATGACGAATCATGTCTTTTCGCTCAGCGGCAGCTTTTTTTCCATGAACGAAATAGTAGATTCCAATACACGCAAGAATCCAGATAGCTGCTGTGAAATATAAATGTCGAAAGCCCATCATTCCAACCACAATTCCTAATAAATACGGTCCCAATCCACTTCCAAGGTCAAGAAAAATGAAAAACGTAGATGTTGCTAAGGCTGTGCGATTGGGCGGTGATTGCTTGATGGCAATGGCTAGAAAATTTGATTGCACAGTACCATAACCGATCCCAATAAATACGGCAGATAAAAGAAAGAGAAAGCCATTATGAGCTTGGCTTAATAAGAACAATCCAATTGCCATACACAATAATAGTGGATAGGTCACTCGATTTTCTCCGTATTTATCAAACCATTTTCCTGTAATCGGACGAGATACAATCAATGAAGCAGCGTAAACGATAAAGAAGAAACTCGCTACCTCTACTAATTGAATGTCTTCTGCATATAACGATAAAAATGCTAAAAGGCTTGAATACGCAAATGTAACAAGAAACAGCAAAACCGAAATAGGAACCGCTTTCAGTTCGATGTAATGTCTCACATTAAATCTGCTTATTTTATGTACTTGCTCTTCGGAATCCTCTACTTTTGGTACTTGTAAAAATAAGGATGAAACAAAGCCAATGATCGCAATGATGCTTCCAACAAGAATAATCATCTGAAAATCAGCATATCCACTTAGATAGATTCCCAAAAACGGACCAATGGCCATCGCTAAATTCATACTTGTTGCATAATAACCCGTTCCCTCGCCGCGCCGTTCGTTAGGAATTATATCAGCTGCGACTGCCCCTGCTGCGGTTGTAAGAAATCCATGTGCTGCACCTTGAATAAAACGAATAATAAAAAGGACGATTAAGCTATTTTCTCCAAAATGGAGAAGCATCGAGATCGTAAAGATAACAAATGATCCGATTAAAGCACGTTTCCTCCCAATTCGATCTAAATATTTACCGGCAAAAACACGTGCTACTAAAGCGGAAATAACATAAACCCCAACAGTCAGTCCAGCCATCCCCGAACTCGCCTGATATTCCGACATAACATAAATCGCAACTGTGGCCATTAATAAATAAAAAACAACATGCACAAAAAAATTCGTTAAAGAAATAATGATGAAGTCCTTTGTCCAAAGCTTTGGCTTATTCTTTTCCCTCTTCACTTCTTTCAATCAATGATAATAGTTTAATAGAAAATTATGGTAGAACTTTATTTTAGTAAATTTTAAGGCCTATATCCATAGCCAAACGAAAATAAGAAGCTAAAAAAGATAAAGAGGGTAGCTGAGGGAATGAAACTCAATAAAATAAGTATCTTAGACATCTTGGTTCGAGCCTTAGTAAACCATTTAAAGTATATAAAAATGATGATACCAATTAAGGGCAAGAAAAGATAATTAGTTATTGTGTCAACCCATCCTGAATTCTTATCCCAATATGCATCAGGAACAGGGAGAACACCCTCAAATTCCTTATCAATTCTATTCTTAACAGTAATGAAAAAATATGAAACTACTAAATAATAAGCGACAATTATACTTTTGACCCACCAAAAGAAGTATTTATTGAAAATCACGATTATAATAATGAACGCCAAAATTACGAAACAACCTATGTATTGTTGCATGTCAATAATTCCTCCCCTTCTAAAACCTTATCTAAAATTTGGAAAAATATCAACAAAAGCAGAAAAAAAGGACCTTCTCTTTTTAAGTGAAAGTCCTTTTCTAACAAATTTAACATTATTCATAAAGCCTGATGTAACAGCTAATTGATTTGCATAACAATTTTCCATCTCATTCAACTTTTTTAAGTTGAATGAGATGGATTCTGTATAGTAAGAAGGGATTGTTTGTTGTTGTTCCCTTTCTCCTATGTTATTTATTAACGAAATGTTCGGTCAATCTCTTGAATTTCTTCTGCTGTTAAGACAACATCTAATGTTTTTAAATTATCTAGTACTTGTTCTGCCCTCTTTGCACCTGGAATCACACTATCAATGGACTCACGTGTTAAATACCAAGCTAAGACAACATGAGCTACATCTACTTGCTTTGCATGAGCAATCTCACGAATTTTTTCTACTTTTTCTAAGTTTTTCGCAAATACTTCTCCTTGTAAATGCGGCATATTTGAACGAAGGTCATTGAATACCGTGTCTTTATAGTATTTACCAGCTAATATACCAGCTGCAAGCGGGAAGTAAGGAATAAACGAAATTCCCTTTTCTATTGTATATGGGAATAATTCTTTTTCAGCAGAGCGCTGCAATAAGTTGTATTCACCTTGATACACATCAACGTAACCATCTTTATTCGCTTCCTTCAACTGCTCAATCGAGAAATTAGATACCCCGATCGATCGAATTTTCCCTTCATCTTTTAATTGCTTTAAAGCACCAACCGCTTCATACTTCGGTGTATCATTATCTGGAAAATGAATATAGAATAAATCAATGTAGTCTGTTTGAAGACGTTGTAAGCTTTCCTCAACCGCCTGTTTTAAAAATTCCGGAGAATTGTCCAATACAACATCTTGTCCAACAAATTTATGCGCACCTTTTGTTGCCAGAATAATGTCACTGCGCTTACCTGTTTCTTTAATGACCTCTCCGACTAATTCTTCAGAACGCCCTGGTCCGTAAATGAATGCAGTATCTAAAAAATTGACACCGTGATGAATAGCTGTTCGCACCAACTCTTTTCCTGCTTCTTCATCTAAATTTGGATAAAGATTATGTCCTCCAACAGCGTTCGTTCCAAGTCCAATCGGATTGACGTAGATACCTGTTTTTCCTAATTGTGTTTGCTTAGTCATTTTCCATTCCCCTTTTCATGCTTTTTATTTTAGACAAGTGAAACAATGGATTTCTACAGACTTTGTAAGTCAGAGCCTTAGCTTATTTCATTTGTTATTTCTTTACTGCCATCAATCATCTTACGCGTTAAGCTCCGCAAAATACTCCTTTTCATACTTTCGCTTGGGCCAGCTATTGCAACGGCCGCTATGATTTGCTTGTCACGAAACACAGGAGCTGCTATACAACGAACTCCTAAAAATCTCTCTTCATCATCTATCGCAAACCCTTGTTTTTTGATGACATTTAAATGATGGAAAAAAAGCTCTGGATCTACAAATGTATGCTCCGTTGCTTGCGTCAAAGAAAGATGAGAAAATAGATCTTTTTGCTCGTTTGGATTTAAATGGGCCAATATCACTTTTCCTATCGCGCTTTGATGAGCAGGAGAACGATTACCAATCTCTTGATGAAAAGGTTCTTTGAAAGGAGGTTTAATCATTTGCTGCATGACCAATTCCATTCCATTTAGTGTCCCAATATACACGTTTTCTCCCACACTCACCCCCAAACGATATGGACTTTGTAAGGTAGTCCAGTCAATAGATGATTTTCCTTCACTAGTGGAAAGAAACATCCCACTGTTCAATTCAAAGTATTTACCACATTTCTTAATATAGTCCATATCTTCCAACGTATTTACTAACCGAAAAGCCGTCGTCTTCGTTAGCCCAAGCATCTCATAAATCTCTCTCAACGTTAAAGATCGATTTTTTTTCAATAACTCTAAGATCTGGAGTCCCTTTTTTAATGTAGAAGCTTCATATTTACTCACAAAGTTCACCTCGGCTCTGAAACCATCTTAAACCACATTCAAAATTTAATTCAATCATTAAGGTTTTTGTTCCACTATTTGAAACTTTTTGTTGATCTATGCCCTATACTTAATCTTCACCCATTATCCTAAAATAGAAATAAGCGCTGTTCCTTGTTTCGGGAAAGCGCCGTAATTTTCATTCATAACCTACCTTTTAGTTTTTGGGGGTTTAATAATGGTAATGGAACTTACTACTTCTTTAACAGTCATCACACCTGCACTTGGACCAACCTTTGGAAAGATTATTGCTTCCACTTTAAATTGGCGCTATATTTTTATTTTTCTCTTACCCATTCTTATGATTTCCTTCATTGCTGGTTCTTTTTCTATTGAACAAGGTAAACCAGTGGAAAAGGTGAAATTTGATGATACGAGTGTCATTTTTATCATGATTACATTTGTCGGAATTGTTTATGGCTTTAGTCGCGCAGGTGAGCTAGGTTGGACTAGCATTGTTAATTCTTATCCGTAGAACAAAATAAGTTTAAGTATTATAGATACTTTGAACATTACTGAAAACTCAACTACACAACCGTAAAATTGGAAAAATTTCAATAATTTAGTGCTATAATATTATCAAAAATATAGCTTACTAATAGGTAACATCCTTTAAATACTCATTAAGAAAGGATATCTACATGTATAAAATTCTAATCGTTGAAGATGACCTTGTAATTGCAAAAACCGTGATGAAACACCTGACATCATGGGGATATGATGTGGAATGTGCGGAGGATTTTAAAAATGTTTTAGGCGAGTTTGTTTCCTTTGATCCGCAGCTGGTACTTTTAGATATATCCTTGCCATTCTTCAATGGCTACCATTGGTGTACGGAGATTCGAAAACTTTCCAAAGTTCCTATCATCTTTATCTCTTCTGTCTCCGATAATATGAACATTGTCATGGCGATTAATATGGGTGGAGATGATTTTGTTGCCAAGCCATTTGACCTCAATGTCCTTACTTCCAAAGTACAGGCTTTATTACGTCGCACCTATGATTTTACCGGGCAAACCCATTTATTTGAACATAAAGGAGCCATCCTCAATACGAGCGATTCTACCTTGACGTTTAATGGGGAGAAAATAGAGCTATCCAAAAACGATTATAAAATCCTACATATCCTCCTGGAAAACAAAGGGAAAATAGTGTCCAGAGACACTTTGATGACAAGACTTTGGGAAACTGATGACTTTATTGATGATAATACACTGACGGTGAATATCAATCGTTTACGAAAAAAATTAGCCGATATTGAACTTGACGATTTTATTAAAACGAAAAAAGGGATTGGATATTTGGTAGAGTGAAAATGAATAAGAACGAATTTTTAAAACTAACCATTTCCTATTTTAAGTCGCACAAATCTAACTATATTCTCTTCTGTTTGTTTGCGGGGATATTCTCTATTACTTTTTCACTCTATCATTTACCACTGGAACCAGTCGTCTATGCTTTTACCTTATGTGTCTATATAGGTCTTATTTTTGGAATCATAGATTTTATAAAATATTACAAGCGCCATAAATTTTTAGTAGATTTACAAAAGCGAATCACTGTGAGTATAGATGAACTTCCCCCTTCCAGGGATATGTTTGAGAAAGACTATAGAACATTGATGACCCTGCTTCATAACGCGAAAGTGCAAACCGCTTCAAAAGCTGATCTTACACGTACAGATATGGTCGACTATTTCACCCTATGGGCCCATCAAATTAAAACACCAATAGCAGCGATGCACCTTCTACTCCAGACCGAAGAAAACGAACAAAACGCTGAATTGTCGATGGAGCTATTTAAGATTGAGCAATATGTAGAAATGGTGCTGCAATATCTTCGTCTTGACAATATGACCTCTGATTTTGTGCTAAAAAGGTACAGCTTAGATGATATTGTCAAACAAGCTGTCCGGAAATATGCAAAAATGTTTATTCGAAAAAAGATAAAGCTTTCTTTTACAGAATTAAGCTGTGAAGTATTAACAGATGAAAAATGGCTTGTCTTTGTCATCGAACAGATCTTATCAAACGCCATTAAATACACGAATAAAGGTAAAATTTCGATTTATATGAATCCAACTAAGGAAAAGACGCTTGTCATTGAAGATACAGGCATAGGGATTGCACCTGAAGACTTGCCTCGTGTATGTGAAAAAGGATACACAGGCTATAATGGCCGTGCAGATAAAAAATCGACAGGGATCGGTTTATACCTTTGCAAGCAGATTTTAACAAAGTTATCTCACACTATCGAGATGGAATCTGAGGTAGGAAAAGGAACCAAGATATTCATTGATTTAGCAACAAATGATCTTCATGTCGAATGACTTTCTCCCACTTGCAACCTTCATTCTACCGAATCTTACAAAATTGTTAGATTAGACGAGGAAATGTAAGCCAAAGCTATGTTGGCCCGTTTCCTCGTTTTGCTATACTGAGCATAGCAAATTTGACGGAGGTAATGACGATGTTCATATTAGAAGTGAAAAATGTAAAAAAGGTATATACTTCCCGCTTTGGAGGGAATCAAGTTCAAGCATTATCAGATGTCACTTTTTCAGTAGAAAAGGGTGAGTATGTTGCGATTATGGGAGAGTCTGGTTCTGGAAAAACGACTTTGCTGAATACTTTAGCTGCACTCGACAAACCAACAAGCGGTGAGGTTCTATTAAATGGTCAAAATATTGTTTCCATTAAGGAAAAGGAAATTTCGATGTTCCGACGTGAAAATCTAGGTTTTGTGTTTCAAGATTTTAATCTGCTCGATACATTTTCTTTACAGGACAACATCTTTTTGCCACTAGTACTATCGGGGAAGTCTTACGAGGAAATGAACAGCCATCTACAGCCGATTGCAAAAAAACTGGGTATCAGCGACATTTTGCCAAAATTCCCATATGAAGTGTCTGGTGGTCAGAAACAACGGGCAGCCGTAGCAAGGGCTTTAATTACAAATCCGCAGTTAATTCTTGCCGACGAACCAACGGGTGCTTTGGATTCCCATTCAACCGAAGAGTTACTTCGTTTATTTACTACGATTAATCAGGGTGGTCAAACGCTTTTAATGGTTACCCACAGTACAAAGGCTGCCAGTCACGCTAGTCGTGTCCTCTTTATTAAAGACGGTGCTGTTTTCCATCAGCTTTATAAAGGTTCAATGTCGAATGAAGAAATGTATCAATTGATTTCCGACACGTTAAACATTATGGCAACGGGTGGTGCAAGAAATGCGTAAATTTTTTTATGCCAAACTCGCACTAATCAATATCAAAAAGAATGGAAAAACGTATTTCCCCTATATGTTGACTTGCATCGGCACAAGTGTCATGTACTATATCCTGCATTTTATTTCAGTAAATGAAGGTTTAGATCAAATGTCCGGTGGAACCTCTCTGAAAAGTCTTTTAAGTTTAGGGACTTACGTCATTGCCATCTTTTCCGTCATCTTTCTATTTTATACGAACAGCTTTCTCATCAAACGCCGTAAAAAGGAGTTCGGCTTATACAATATCCTTGGTATGGAGAAAAAGCATATAGCGTATATGATGGTCTGGGAAACATTCTTTGTCTCCTTCGTCAGTTTGGCTGGCGGATTGGTTACTGGTATTCTAGCAAGCAAATTAATGTTTTTATTGCTCCTTAACCTTTTACAATTTAACATACCCTTTGGTTATTTTATTTCCCTAGACTCTATGATAGCTACCGTGATCCTATTTGCGATTATTTTTATGCTGACCCTTCTTAACAACCTGAGGCAAATTCACCTGGCCAAACCAATTGAACTAATTAAGGGTGGTCAGACCGGTGAAAAAGAGCCGAAAACAAAATGGATTTTAAGCGTAGTCGGGACCCTCTCTCTTGCCGGAGGCTACTATATTGCCCTGACAACCGAATCACCATTGGATGCAGTGAATTTATTTTTCCTGGCGGTAGTTCTTGTCATGATTGGAACTTACGCGTTGTTTATTGCAGGAACAGTTGCACTATTAAAAATGCTGCGAAAGAACAAGAATTTCTATTATAAAACCAAACATTTTATCAGTGTATCGGGTATGATCTACCGCATGAAGCAAAACGCAGCCGGTTTAGCAAGTATATGTATTTTATCAACAGCCGTACTTGTCATGCTATCAACAACCGTGGCATTGTATATCGGAATGGAAGATCTACTCCGGACGCGCTTTCCAAAAGATATTTCTATAACAGCACAAAATGTTTCAGAGGAAGTATCGAAAAAAATCGATACGATTGTTTTAGAAGAAGCAGAGAATCATAATATTAAGGTAAAAGATACAGTTCAGTACCGCTACATAGCATATACAACTATTCAAGACGGTCATGTTTTCTCAAGCGGTCGCCTTGGTTCCATATCATCTGAAAAAATAGCGATACTCAATGTTATGCCATTGAGTGAATATAATAAGCTGGAAAACGAATCCGTCCATTTGGCAGAAAATGAAGTACTGTTATTTACCTATAGAGGTGAAATCAATCAGAACACCATTGATATTTCTGGAAATGCATTCAAAGTAAAGGATCGATTAGACCACCTAACCATTGATGGATTAGCCTCTGCCTTGCTCGCAAATACGTACTGCATTGTTGTACCTGATCTGCAAACAATCGAAAAGATTAATAGTACGATCAACGAAAACCCCAATAGCATGGTAGATTTATCCTACAATTATGCTTTTGACGCGGAAGGAAAGGCAGAAGATGAAATCGCCCTGACGAATGTCATCCAAAGTGAACTGAAGAAACTCTCCGTCGATGGAATGGTAGAAGGTTCGGAAGAATCCAAAGAGTCCTTTTATTCCTTGTATGGTGGCCTTTTCTTCCTTGGTATATTCCTTGGCGCATTGTTCATCATGGCCACTGTTCTAATTATTTACTACAAACAGATTTCCGAGGGATTTGATGATAAACATCGTTTCGAAATTATGCAAAAGGTCGGTTTAAGTAAAGCTGAAGTAAAAAAAGCGATTCGCAGTCAAGTGTTGATGGTATTTTTCTTGCCACTAGTAACAGCGGTTATCCATATTGCTTTTGCGTTTACAGTAATTACCAAACTACTAGCTTTATTAAATCTTACAAATGTTACATTGTTTGCCCTCACAACCGGAGGAACCATTCTAGTCTTTGCTATCTTCTATGCGATTGTCTATTCCCTTACAGCAAGGGAGTACTATAAGATCGTAAGGTGAATGACCCCTCCTTATCAACCTTGCGGTCTGATTGAAGAAGGGGCTTCCTGATTCTTAGACCGTTGCATAAGTGGGGGTTCCCACTATGTCTTACACAATCTCCACAGGCGTAGATTATACTGTTCGGACACAACCCTGCCCTACAGTTTGATCAGTTCTGTTAGTTGGTCACAAGTAGTTGCTCTAATCCTTTTTGGAGGATATTCAGACTTGCATTATGATCCCTGTCCAATACCGCCCCGCACTTTGTGCAAATATGTGTACGAATGGAAAGTGATTTTTTTACACGTTCACCACAAGAAGAACAGTCTTGTGATGTGTAGTGTGGTTCTACTTTTACAAGTAGCCCGCCA
>NZ_JAIQUM010000047.1 GCF_020075705.1 Metabacillus rhizolycopersici
AATAAAACCTTGAGCTTGGACAAAAAATCTCAAGTTCTGACAATAAATCATGATTATGGACGATACATCATTTCGAAAAGTTGAATTAGAAATCAAGTAAGTTTAAAAACAACAAAGTTTACTAAAACAGCCTTGCTTTAAGATGTAAATTTTTCAACTTTTTTATACCCTGGGGACATTAAAGCCACTATACCTATGAATTCCTTACATGTATTACCCTTGGTGAATCTTCTCTCATGTATTTTCCAATAATGGGCATATTATTCCTTGATATATAAATAGGAGGTTGCTCAAATGGAGGATAAAACAAATATCCAATTAACTGCTGCTGAAATGTCAAGCTTATGGACCCAGTATATAAATGACACATTGGCAGTCTGTGTAAATAAATACTTCTTAGAAAAGGTGGAAGATACGGAAGTACGTCCTGTTATTGAATGGACATTAAATACAGCAGAAAATAATATTTCAATTATGAGAGACATTTTTACAAAGGGAAAGTTCCCTATACCTATTGGATTTACAGATCAAGATGTAAATCTACAAGCCCCAAGACTCTTTTCAGATACATTTGTCTTAATGTATTTACGACAAATGTCTATTCTTGCAATGTCAGCGAATGGTTCAGCATTGGGACTAGTAACTCGACCAGATGTGGTTAATTTCCATAAAAAGGTGTTAAATGCAGCAGTTGAATTACAGGACAAAACAAGGGAATTAATGTTAAAACAAGGTACCTATGTAAGACCCCCTTATATATCAACTCCTGACGAGGTCGATTTTGTAGAGAAACAACACTTTTTGGCTGGATTTTTTGGTAAAAAAAGATCACTTACTTCAGTAGAAGTCACTCATTTATTTTTAAATATTCAAAAAAATTATATTGGAAAGGCACTTATAACAGGGTTTGCTCAGACTACCAACAATAAAGAAGTGAAACAATATTTATTAAGAGGAAAACAACTCTCCCAAAAATATGTAGACATATTTAGCAATGTATTAATAAAAGAGGATTTACCTGCTCCACTGAGTTGGGATTCATTTGTATCAGATAGTACAACAAATGTTTTTTCTGACAAGTTAATCATGTTTCATATATCAGCGATGATAGTAGCAGGGATCGGAAATTTTGGAATGGCAATGGCAGCAAGTCCAAGAAGAGATTTAGGAGTGAAATATGCATCATTAATCCCAGAAATTTCACTTTACGCTGAAGATGGAGCTAATATTATGATTAAACACGGATGGATGGAGGAACCTCCACTGGCAGATGATCGTGAAGATTTGGCAAATGGTTAGAATGATGTGGCGAATGAAAAAGAAACGTTATTATGGAGCATTGCCTTTCCAGGTTTCGGTCAATTGTTGAATGAAACAACACTACTTTTTTACTTTAGGGGCGCTTATCCCCTCTCTAAGATTGCGCCCCATTGTGAAAGGTTAAAAATAGAATTGGCGTTTTTTATGAAAGCCCCTGCTTATGTTCAAATATTTGTTGATCAGAAGCATTTTGTAAAAACGGACTCGGCTCACCTACACTGTACAGATGCAAATGATGCATAGCCCTCGTACAAGCAGTGTAGAACACTCTGCGTAGGCTCTCATCGCCATATACTTGCTCTGATGCATTATAAATCATGACGGCATCGAATTCGATACCTTTGGACAAGTATGACGGTATGACAACAACGCCTTGTTCATATTCCATGGAGCCGTTCTTCACGAGCTTCACTTCCTCGATGCTGGATAGGGCTTCATAGGCATTCATGCTTTCCTCAGCTGATTTGCAGATGATTGCAATCGTACTATATCCGAGATTTTTCCAGTCGCGTATTTTCTCAGCAATATGCCGATGCAGTTCGGTACGATCGGACACTTGCGTCAGCACTGGCCGTTCGCCGTCACGTTCGAAAGGGATAATCTGTTCGCCATTAGGCACAAGTGAGCGTGTAAATTCAATAATCGGTTTTGTCGATCGATAACTGCGCGTCATGTTGATCACTTCTGTTGCATCTCGTCCATATAAGCTAGTAAGTGTGTGAAAATCAACCATTTCACTCGCATGGGCAAAGATTGCTTGATTAAAGTCGCCAAGTACAGTCATCCTTGCTGAAGGAAACAAACGCTTCAAAAACTCGAATTGAAACGGTGAATAATCTTGTGCCTCATCAACGAGTATATGTTTAATCGAGCTGTTCGTCTGAAAGCCTTGGATGAGCTCTTTCATCAGTAAAAACGGAGTAGCATCTTCATAAAATAATTTATCTTCATCTAGCATTTCTAGCGTCGCTTGGCAAATATCTGTCCACTCCGCAGGCATGTTCCCCTCCATCCACTGGTTAATCTGTAGAGGATCGGCAAAAAGCTGCTTGTATATCCCTTTAATATCAACGAAACGAAATGCTCGGATTCGTTTCCGCAATGGCTTCAACTTTTGGCGAACAATCAATCGGGCAAGCGCTTTAGGCTCCATCTCATAATCAGCAATATCTTCCCTTTTAAAGCCACGTTTTTTCGCTAAGTAAGCATGTGCCTTATGGTACTCCTCGTTGCTAAGTAGCTCGATCTCCTCCTGTACCCACGGCTTCTTCCATTCACGCTTTTCCATTTCATTTAGTTTCTCAATCAGCCAATCCTTCAGCTTTTCAAGCCTGTTATGGAAGCGGAGTGAGGTATCACTGCTATAAAATCTTTCTACCATTTGCTGAGCAGTAGCAATGGATCTTCCTTTGAAAAGAATATCCTTAAACTGCATACCAGCTAATTCTAAAGACTGCTTATATGATTTCATCGCCTCAAAAAAATGAATAGATGCCTTAAAACGGATAGCAGCAACTCTTGATCGATATGAAGGAGCATCTTCTGCAGTTAACACATATTCCAATTGCTCGTAAGGATTTTCAACATCAAACTCTTTGCTCAACCGATGGTCCAAATATTCCTGAAATGTGACCTGCTGCATATTCTCTTCGCCAAGCTCTGGCAATACATTGGACACGTAGCTTTTAAACATCGCATTAGGGGAAAAAAGAATAATTTGATCCGAATGAAGCTGATTCCGATATTTGTAGAGTAAATAAGCAATCCGTTGCAGAGCGGCCGATGTCTTTCCACTTCCAGCAGCACCGTGTACAATAAGCAGTCGACCGTTATCATGGCGGATGATTCGATTTTGCTCCTGTTGAATGGTCGCTACGATACTGTGCATATATTTGTCAGTCCCTTTGCCCAGCACCTGCTGTAAAATCTCGTCGCCAATGGTGAGACTCGTGTCGAACACAGATTGAAGAACACCGCCGCGAATAAGGTATTGCCACTTTTTCTCAAATGTACCCTTAATTATGCCTCCAGGTGTTTCATATTGAGCTGGTCCTGGCTGGTAATCGTAGTATACACTCGCGATCGGGGACCTCCAGTCATAGATAAGGAACTGATCACCACTTGTATCCGTAAGTGTAGAGATGCCAATATAGATTTTTTCCTCGATTGAAGTTCCTTCTTCCATGAAATCGATTCGTCCAAAATAGGGGGCATCCTTCATCCGGCGCAGCACGGACATTTTTTTTGCTGCATGTCTATGTGTGCTTTGGCTTGTAGACAGAAGTTGAGCCTCTTGTCTCAAGCCGATGATGGTCTCAAGATAATCATCGAATGTATCAACATTCACTTTCACTTCATCCCAAAAGTGTTTACGAATATGAACCACTTCGTTCAAACGCCGAGAAGCTTCTTCCTCCAGCCTACTTATTTGCTCCGTAATTGTCTCAATGACGCTGTCCACTCGCTTTTGTTCCTGATGAAATGCTGAATTCATCGCAAACACTCCTTTTTTAAAAAATAAATGTAAGGGGGTTGACTAATAAAGAATTTTGTTGTATTATTAAAATAGGATAAATATACACAAAATTAAAATTAATATGTTTATCTATATTAATTTACCACAGATTCTCATTTTTTACAACGGTATTGGACAGGCCTCTGCTCCACTAACTTACGTATCTCTCTTCAAAACTCCACTTTAACTCTAACTTCATTCTCCCATTTACTTAGTAATATCTCAGAACCTTTACAATCAGTATGTGTATCATTGAAGTTCACAATCAATTCTTTCACTACATATCTTCAGCTAGTTCAACTTGCACATACAGCATGGGTTCGTTTCCATGCTATTAAAGGTGTGTATTTAATGTTTCAATTAAAGTTGATAGTGATAGGACAGCCGTAGCAAAGAAATTTTTCGTTTATAAAGCGAGACTTCCATCAGTGGGGGTTTTCCTTATCCCCCACTGATGGATAGCGAGACTTACCTTAGCTTTTACGGGCAGTTATCCCCCACTTTCTCCTCTTTGTGATTCACTCAAGCTTAGAGGTGGGGGTATTACTGCCCGTTAATGCGGGATAAAAAGATTGGATTTAAAGAGAATTTGCCAATTACATATGAGAATCCTGACCGCAATTCAATTATATTTTTACTAGAACGATAGCTCGAGGAAAGATGGAGGCTGAGGAATAGGATGGCAAAAAAGGGAACAAAAACAAATGCAGTTCGTTTGATTGAACAGCAAAAAATAGATTATGAATTATTAAGTTACGAAACAGAAGCTGGGAAAGCCGTAGATGGCATCTCTGTTTCTGAAAAAATAGGTTATCCTTTTGAGTATGTTTATAAAACATTAGTTGCAACAGCAGGAAAAAATCAATATTACGTCTTTGTTGTACCCGTTGCAGAGGAGCTAGATTTAAAAAAGGCGGCAAAGGTAATAGGTGAGAAAAAGATTGAAATGATTGCAGTGAAGGAGCTTCTAGGATTAACTGGCTATGTTCGTGGAGGTTGTTCTCCAATTGGAATGAAAAAATTGTTCCCTACCTATATTGATTCCACTGCAGAAACGCTTGATTTTATCATTGTCAGTGCAGGGAAAATCGGTATGCAGCTAAAAGTAGATCCACAAGATTTAGCAAAAATATGCCAAGCGAAATTTGACGTCATTGTATGATAAAAATGGTATGGGACCAGCTTCTTTACCTAAGCTTAGGTCTTCTTTGCAGCAAAATGGGTTATCATTCAGAAACTAAGTACCAAGAATGATAATACTTGCAGGAAGTATTTTATAGTCCTCAAAGCGTAAGCACCTACCTTATCTTCATTGAAGATGAGGTAGGTGCCTATGTTGTGATCTGATCATACTTTATTGAGCAGATAACTCACTTTCTGTTACCCATTTATGATTTTTCACTTCTTCTCCACCAGTAGTAGAAGTGAAATCAACCATATACACAGTCGTTTCCTCGGCTGAATCAATAGTAGCTGTTGCTCCATTCATCCCTTCCATATGATCTGCATTTAAGGTTACTTCTGTTCCAGGCTCTAATGGTGCTTCTCCAACATCTTGCAGCTCTTCATGAATAACCCATTTGTGATTTTCCACTCTTTCTCCGCCAGTTGTCGGAGTGTACGAAACAGTATAAACAGTAGTATTATACGCACCTACTATTGTTGCCTCAGCACCGTTCATACCTTCCATGTGATCTGACTGGATAATTGCTTGACTTCCAACTTCAAAGGTCGGATTTTCTGCTTCTTCTAATCCTTCGGGAACTTCACCTGAGCTAGAATGATTCATACTACCATGATCCATGTTGCTATGGTCCATTTCTTCCGTGTTTTCATCATTAGCGTTTGCACATGCACCAAGTACTAAGAAAAGGGATGCAATGAAAGAGAATAGAACTTGTTTTTTTAGCATGTAAATCTCCTCCTTTAACGATTGACACTATCATACCAAGTAAATGTGCAGAAATTATGGAGTAAGCCTAATTTTAAAAATAGGCTGTTTTCGCAAAGTTTGTTGCTATTGTCATATAGAGTGCCATCAACAGTGACCAGTTCGGTGACCACTTTAGCTTCATTTCTTAGGATTAACACTTATCATTTACAATCTAGTAAATTATTATTTATTCCTTGTTTACCCACTTATATCCAACTCCCCAAACGGTTGCAAGGTATTGATCAATAGGAAAGTTTACTTGTCTAAGTTTTTCACGGATATTTCGAACATGAGAGTCAATCGTCCTATCTTCTATAAAAGCATTATTTCCCCAAACGGTTTCCAGTAAATTCGTTCGTGAAAAGACTTTATTTGGATTTTTTAATAATAATCCGATTACTGAAAATTCCTTAGGAGTTAGCTGAATGATATGTTTTTCATATGTTAATTCATGGAATTCCTCATCCCACCACAACCCCTTAAAATGGATCCTCTTTTTTTCTTTATCATTTATTCTCCTAAATAAGGCATCTATTCTAGCCAACAATTCTCCTTCATCAAATGGTTTTGTTACATAGTCATCTGCCCCTAATTGTAGTCCCTTAACTACATCTGGCTTTTCACTTCTTGCTGTGATCATAATAATAGGAAGAGTAGAAAATCGCCTTATATGACTGCAAGTACTCCAACCATCCATTTCTGGCATCATGATATCTAATAAAATTAAATCTGCATGAGAATCTTTCAAATAGTCAATCGCCTTTTGACCAGAATTTACTTTTATACAATGATAATATGGTGATAAGTAAATACTTAATAAATCAAGCATCCTTTCTTCATCATCCACGAGCAATATCGTTTTCATTCTGTCATCTCCTTAAAGATAAGCGTAAAGGTACTTCCTTTCCCAGGTTCACTTGCTACCTCAATGTTACCTCCATGAGCTTCAATCAGTTCCTTCACAATCGATAACCCTAATCCTGATCCACCAGAATCTCTAGAACGTGATTTTTCTGTTCTATAAAAACGCTCAAAGATGAAGGGCAGATCTTCCGTAGAAATACCAGATCCTTCATCTGTAATCATAATACGTACCTTTCCCTTTTCTTCTTTGACAGATAAACTTGTTTTAGTATAAGGCTCAGAGTATTTGAGTGCATTATTTAGCAAATTTAATAATAGTTGTTCAAATCTCATAGGATCTATCCTGACATTGATGTTTTCTCTACAATTTAACTCTAGTTCTATTTTTTTCTCTTTAAAAGCTGGGAGTACCTTCTCATAAAGAGTATGTAGGTAGTTACAAAGCTGTACGTTAACTCGATTGATGACAAATGTATTTCTATCTATTTTGGCTAGATTAAATAAATCCGTTATCATGTCAGATAACTTTTCGGATTCCTCAAATATAATCTCAAGATAATGATCTCGATCTTTATCAGCAATATTTTCCCTTTTAGCTATATCTGCATAACCTTTAATATAAGTTAAGGGAGTTCGCAACTCATGGGATATGCTTGCTAAGAACTCACTCCTCTCCTCTTTAAGATGTTTTAAATCATTTGCAAGGATTGTAATAGATTGAGATAATTCACTTAATTCATCATTTCCCATTTTTGGAAAATGAACTGAAAAATCACCCTTACTTAATTTTTCTGTAGCCTTTTTCATTTGAATAAGTGGAGTAGTTAGAACTTTTGTTAAAAATACAATAGTCAAAAGTAAAAAAAATCCAGTCACAACTGCTGCAACAACAAAATGATGATTTAAATTTGAAATAATGCCTTGTACATGATCGGTACTCAGAAACATATACACATACCCTTTTTGATTTTCATTTATAGAGTAAGGAGTAACTGTAGAAATATACTGTTCATCTTTCCAACGTTTTGCTATTACTTCTCCATTACGAGAAACATTCTTTAAACGATAAGATAATATTTTCTCGATAGCATGATCCACTTCAGAAGAGTTGATGATGATATTTTGACTTTTGTCTGTAATAATAACATCCAGCTCACCCTTTGATTCCATTAAAGCGATATGATGTAATGTTTCAGGACGATATGATTCTTCAAGAACATCTCTATGATTGTTACCTCTCGCTTGTAACGTAGATAATTCCTCTTGTATTTGTGTATCTATGATGTTTTCATGTAAAAAATAGAGTAAAAATATTTCTATTATGAGCATCACAACTAGAAACCAGATACCTAATTTTAAAGATAGTTTGTTCAAGTAATATCACCAGCTTTTTGATTAGTAAAAAAATAGTTATTGTATTCATATCAAAACTTTGTGCAGTTTTTAAGGATTTTTTATAAAGTGAGACTTCCATCAGTGGGGGTTTTCTTCATCCCCCACTGATGGTTAGCGAGACTTATCGGATCTTTACGGGCAGTTATCTCCCACTTATCTTCTTTGCTTCTCTCGAATCTTGAAGTCGGAGTTTTACTGCCCGTTAAGGTGGGATAAAAAATTGAAAAACCATGTATTTAACAAGCAACTATATAGTTACTACAATTAATTGGAATTACTGTAAGTCCACAATAGTTTAATAGTTTCTCCATAATTTTTCGATATTAATATTTTACAATCTTTCTGAGAAATAACTTGGAGGTGTAAAAAATTGCAAAAAACCAAAGATATAAGAATTGGATTTTTAGTCTGTCTTACAAATTTAGATTTGTCTGATTTTATAGAAGTTTATTGATGGGATTACTAATCGGTTCATTTTCCTCAAAAGTCCTATGAACTTCATGGAGGATTAACGAGTAAGATTACAATCGACATGTTTAATTGGGAGTGAAACTATTTATATGAAAAGAGAGATTAGATTACTGATTATAAGTTTATTAATTATCATGTCTGGATGTAGTTATTCAACATTAAATGAGGCAATAAAAGGGGATACTCCGTACAAGGTTAATAATGTTATACATATAGAGAAGGTTGAGGGTATTTCAATTGTATTATATGATACATTACCCGAACGAAAAGAATTTCCTCATCTTATTGAACCTGTACTAGGAGTATCATTTTTTAAGGGAAATGATGAGGATGGTTGGAAAAATATCGGCCCTAATGGTTGGCAACATCAAGAGAATGATCAATTTACAATCTATCATGATTTTTTTAGAGAGTATACTCATGAAGGAAACTTAGTTATTGATATCCCTGTTGGCTTTGGTGAGATAAACAATGAAGATATAAAGAAAATAGTGACTCTAGAACAAGGTGATCGGGAAAATTATATGGATGCAGTAATTATTGAAAAAGATTATGGTCGGTATTATTTAGCTAGTGGTCGTGTTACGAGCATTAAAGGTCTCTCGAAAAACGGGGAAATTATAGAACAAGTTGATTGGGAGACTAATTAAGGAGTCGTAGCTATCTCTTTATAGCGTTATTCAACAAAAGGGCCATTATATTGAATAAGAGGTTGCATAAAACTCCACATTTTTATGCAGCTGCTAGGTTTCTTAAGAAGCTAAAAACGTTTATATATCAACGTTGTATAAATTCATGCATAAATGATAAAAATGAACAAACACCAAACCCTTTATACACATAGATTTGGCAATTTTGAGTACTTCTTAAACTTGGTTTTATGTTAACTAGGAATGTATATATAATGCATTACTAGTCTTAAAAGTATTGAAAACAGGAAAGTAGGATAGGATGAATAACTAGATGTGACGTACAGGCGTAACGGATCAATCCATACAATGGATAAAGAAGGCGAGGTATCCTAGACGGTGGAAAAAGCCAAAATTAGCGCCATTCAATTATTTGTCTTGATGTTTCTGTTTGAGATGGGGACTGTATTGGTCATAGGTTTTGGATTAGACGCAAAAAAGGACGCCTGGCTGGCCATTCTTTTAGGAATGTTTGGGGGAATTATCTTTTTTTTCATTTATTCCTTTTTATTTCGCCAATATCCAAATCTACCACTTACCGGATATGCCAGAAAAGTATTTGGTAAATACCTGGGGTGGATCATTGGCCTGTTATACATTATCTACTTTTTGTATTCTGCTATCGATAATATTCGTAGTTTCGGGGAGTTGCTGCTTTCATCGACTATGCCCGAAACACCGTTATTGGCTCTCATTATCTTATTCGTTCTTGTCATTTGTTATGTACTTTATCTAGGGATTGAAGTATTGGGGAGAACAGCAGAAGTATTTATTGTCATCTTAATCCTTTTGGGGTTGGCAGGGAATTTTTTAGTATATGCTTCAGGCAATGTCGATCTCCATAATTTGCAACCGTTTCTTGAAAATGGATGGAAACCAATCTTAACGACGGCCCTTCTGGAGACTAGCAATTTTCCTTTTGGTCAAATGGTTGTCTTTATAATGCTGCTTCCTTATTTGAATCGACCTGAATCAGTGAAAAAAGTATGGTTGTCTGCCTTAATTTCAAGTGGGCTCGTCTTAAGTTATACAATAAGTTTAAATATCGCTGTTCTTGGTGTTGAGGAAGTAGAGAGATCTACTTTTCCTTTGTTATCAACCATCGGAAAGGTCAATCTTCTGGAGTTTATCCAACGAATGGATGTTATTGTTGTTTTTACTTTGTTGATTACGGTATTTTTCAAGGCATCCATCTTTTTTTATGTTACCCTAATTGGAATCGTAGATTTGTTCAAGCTAAAAAATTATCAACAGATTATTTTACCAGTTGGTTTTATTCTTATCTTTGGGTCAATGGTTTGGGCCCCAAATTTTGCAGAACACATAGAGAAAGGTAAATATTTTGATCGTTACATTAACGTTTATTTTCATATTATTATTCCATTACTAATGCTAATTGTTACCTTGATTCGTAATCGTTTCAAAAAGAAAAATAGATCGGAATGAAATGCAACATAATAGCTATTATGCTATATTCCAAAGCCATCGGGTTTAAACAAATTCCGAGGGTTTTTTTAACTTCCTAGAACATTTGATTATGTTAACTAGATTTGTATAGAGTATACATTCCTCACTCCTTAAAAGTATTCAAAATAGGAAAGTAGGAGATGATGAATGACTAGATGGGACGTACAAGCGCTCATCAGTCAAACAAGCGTGCGAATCAAACCATATAATGGGTAAAGGAGGGGGATCCCTCGACGATGGAGAAAGCCAAAATTAGCGTTATTCAACTATTTGCCATGATATTTATGTTTGAACTTGGAAGTGCATTGGTCGTAAGTTATGGAATAACTGCCAAAAAAGATGCCTGGCTCGCGATTCTTTTAGGGATGTTTGGTGGACTTATTTTATTTTTCATTTACTATTTTTTATTTCGTCAATATCCGAACCTGCCGTTAACCGGATATGCCAGGAAAATATTTGGTAAATATGTTGGCTGGATAATTGGTCTATTATACGTCGTATTCCTTTTGTACGATGCAGCTCGAGATTTGCGTGACTTTGGTGATTTGCTGCTTTCATCGACATTGACAGAAACACCGTTATTGGCGATCAATATATTGTTGGTTCTTGCCATTTGTTATGTACTTTATCTAGGGATTGAAGTATTAGCGAGGACAGCAGAAGTATTTGTTGTCATTCTGATCTTTATAGGCTTCACAGGAAATTTGTTAGTCTATTTTTCAGGTAATGTCGATATCCATAATTTGCAGCCGTTTCTTGAAAATGGATGGAAACCAATCGTAACGACAGCATTTCCTTTAACTACTTTTTTCCCCTTTGGAGAAATGATTGTCTTTACCATGCTGCTTCCTTATCTAAATCGGCCCGAATTAGCTAAAAAAGTTTGGCTTTCTTCCGTCATTTTAAGTGGGCTTATCTTGAGTTATACAACAAGTTTAAATATAGCCGTTCTTAGTGTCGAAGTAGTGGAGAGATCTACTTTTCCTTTGTTATCAACCATCGGAAAAGTCAACCTTTTTGATTTTATACAACGGATGGATGTTCTTGTTGTCTTTACTCTTCTGATCAATATGTTTTTCAAAATAGCCATTCTTTTTTATGGTGCAGTTATTGGAATAGTCGATTTGTTCAATTTAAAAAATCATCAACAAATTGTTTTACCAGCCGGGATTATTCTCATCTTTTTATCAATGACGATTGCCTCAGATTTTTCGGAACATATTGAAGAAGGGCAAAAAACGGCACAATATTACTTTTTTCCACTTATCATGGTGATCATGCCGTTGTTCATGTTACTTGTTACCATGATTCGTAATGGTTTCAAGAAGAAAAGTAGATCGAAATCAAATGCAACAAAATAATTATTATGTTATGCTTCAGGCCTATCGGATTTATTTAAACCCAATGGCTTTTTTTATTACCTATAAGAGGCTTTATGTAAACTAGTTTTGTATAGAGTATTCATTAAATACTTTGGTATCTTGTTGAACTAAAGGGCTTAGTGACAGGGTTCTTGCTGTAGACCGCAAAGTAAATTTGAAGAAATAATAAAACGCACCCCTATTTTTTTATTTCTTCAAGCTTTCTTCTATTGACTGCTCTATATAAGGAACCTTGAGATATTCCAGTTGCCGAGACTATCTCCTTTATAGAATATTCTTTACTATCATACATCCGTAGCGCAACAGCAAGCTTTTCTTTATCCAACTTGGGTCTACCTAATGTTTTCCCACGCCTTTTACTTGCTTCGAGTCCTTCCTTTACTCTCTCAGCAATAAGGTTTCTTTCTAATTCAGCAATCGGGTCATTTTATGGAATAACACTCTTTAAGAAAATTAGATAACTATGTTAAAGTTTAGAAGTGATTGTGAAGTGTTAGAATATTAATAAAAATAGGAAAATGTAAACTTAAGGTTGTTTGTAGGAATAATTATTTACGGGGGTTAGTTAAATAATATGCATTATGATGTAATTGTAATTGGAGCAGGTTCAATGGGGATGGCAGCAGGTTATTTTTTATCAAAGAGTGGAAAAAGAACTTTATTATTAGATTCCTTTAACCCACCTCATGACAAGGGAAGTCATCACGGAGACACAAGAATTATTAGGCATGCTTATGGAGAAGGAGAAGATTATGTTCCGTTAGCTCTCAAAGCTCAAGAATTATGGCATGACTTAGAGAAAGTTACTCAAAAACAGTTATTTCTCCAAACTGGAGTTCTTAACGTTGGTAATGAAAAATCGGATTTCATCCAAAACATAATCTCTAGTTCAGAGAGATATTCGTTGCCACTTGATGTTCTAGATTCAAGTGAAGTGAATAAGCGTTGGGCTGGTATCACTTTACCTAACGATTACATTGGGTGCTTTGAACCAACATCAGGAGTGCTAAAATGTGAAGATTGCATTGAAGCATATAGGGAACTTGCAGAGCTACATGGAGCTTCAATCTTAACAAACAGTAAAGTAAAAGAAATAGTAGTTCATGACAAAAAAGTAACGATCAAGACCGAGGAACAGACTTTTTACTCTGATGCATTAGTTGTTTCAGCAGGGGCATGGTCAGGGAGTCTCCTTTCCATGTTAAATTTGAACCTTCCTCTGAAACCGACTAGAAAAACATTTGCTTGGTTCGATGCCAATGAACATTTGTATAATCATAAAGATTTTCCAGCTTTTTCATTTGAGACATCTCAAGGCCTTTATTATGGCTTTCCAAGCATAAATGGCTCTGGATTAAAAGTAGGTCGTCATGATGGAGGAGAAAAAATAAATCCAGATGAATCGATACTAGGGTTTGGTGAAGTAGAGGAAGATGAAGCAGATTTAATGCAATTTTTGAATGACTACATGCCTTTTAAACAACAATTAAAGTACGGTAAAACATGCATGTATACACTTACTCCTGATGAACACTTTATTATTGATTTGCATCCTACATATTCAAATGTTGCCATTGCATCAGGTTTCTCAGGACATGGCTTTAAATTTAGTAGTGTTGTTGGTCAGATTTTAGGAGAATTGATTATTTCAGGGAAGACTGAACAAAATATTTCTCCATTTTCAATCAATCGATTTATAAAAAGCCTCTAATGAAAGAGGACGTTAGATAGTGGTGAAGTATTAATTTTGTATATTAAGCTCTTACGCAATCGGGCGCAATTCTAGTACAAGGAATTGTGTCTTTTTTAGTTATCATGAACTATTTGATGCCATTCGGAAAACAATCAGGGAGTAATCTTAACATTTTCTCAACTAATTGATTCTAAATGGTACTATGAAAGTATTATGTTTAACGCGAGGTGATGATGTAGATGTTAAAGTTAACTCGAGATACCCAATACATTAGGAGCGTCTATCTTAAAAGAGATCTTATCTCCTCTTATGATCATTTCCCACTTAACCTCCCAGTCGTTCAGAACTTCCAGGAATTATCCTTTCATCCCAACGTTACTTATATTGTCGGTGAAAATGGGATGGGAAAGTCTACTCTACTCGAAGGTATTGCGGTTGCATTTGGATTTAACCCAGAAGGTGGTACGCTAAACTTTAACTTTTCGAATTACGATTCACATTCTAATTTAGATCAATACCTCCGATTAGCCCAGGGTGTTTACAAGGCAAAAGATCATTTTTTCTTTAGGGCAGAAACCTTTTATAATTTAGCGACAAATATAGAGGACTTAGATAACGAGCCAATGAGTGGCCCTAGGATTATTGATTCCTTTGGCGGAAAATCACTCCACCAGCAATCTCATGGGGAATCCTTTTTCTCAGCTTTTATCGAACGTTTTGGGGGCAATGGGATATACATCCTAGATGAGCCTGAAGCTGCGTTGTCGCCATTAAGACAAATGTCGATGTTAGCCAGAATCAATGACCTTGTGAATCAAGGATCCCAGTTTATCATTTCTACTCATTCACCAATTATTATGGCATACCCAAATGCTAAAATTGTCCAACTAACAGAAGAGGGCATGAGTGAATCAAGATTGGAAGACACGAATCATTATTTGATTATGAAACAGTTTTTTGAAGATAAAGATCGGCTACTGCACCATCTTTTCCAATAAAGTATCGTGCTAATGTTATTTATTTTTAATGCAAGGGTGCTTTAAGGGGAATACAACATTTGCAATAATCTTCCGCAATCGGACGCAGTTCTCTAGTAAGAATTGTGTTCTTTGTTTTTGTTGGGAGCTTTTCTGGAACATAGAAAGTGTCTTTTTAATAGAGTAAAGGATTGTGTTAAATAACAAATTTTGAAATAATTGGTATTAAGTAGTATGGTAGGATTATTGAAGAACCTTATTATACAAAAGAGAACCTTGGAGGTGCCTATGTATACATACGACTCATTTGAAACATTAGGAGCATTCACATTATTAAGACCTATCTTTGTCACGTTTATAATTGCAGCTTTATTTATGTTTTTCATTATCATCATACCTAAATTAAGAAGAAAAATGACGAGTGGTTTATCTGTGGTGGGGTTATCATTTGTTTCAATAATCGCATCTGCTCAATTGCTATACTATGATGCAATAATCGTTGATGAACTTGGTTTAGGCGGAGATGAAATTACTACCTATATGTTCTTTGTAATCTTACTTTTTAGTATCATTAACCCAATTATCTTTTATATTAGGCGTAAAAGAACAGAAGTATCACAAATAAATCTTCCCCAATAAGAGCGCGATTCTTCGATAAAGAAGGTCGCTCTTTTTCTTATTCAAGTAACAGGTTAGGTTAAGCTTATGCTGAATTTGATTCATAATGGCACGATGCGTTTTAGTAAACTACATCGTGCCATGCCGGGTGTTACCCCAAAAGTAGCTCTTTTGTTTTTACTTGTTTAATTCTGGCTTTAGTTGCGGTGATGGTTTAACGTATTTCGTTAATAACCAACGTGAGATTGGTCCAACAATTAGTAACTGAGCTGGAAATGCTACGATAAAGTTTAGACCAACTGTTTTAAGATACGCTGTGAAAATTGAACCTTCAATTCCGATCATTAACGCCGTTAAAATAAGTCCATATACTGACATAATTAGAACCATTAAAGGGACCATACAAAAGGCAAGCGCCACAATAAAGTTGATTTCCTTGGATTTATCATAAGGTAGTGATAATGCCATTTTACGCGCTTTCGGTTCAACTATTGACTCTACGATAAAAGCGATGATAAATGTTATGACAAATTGAATCACTGCACTTCCTACTGTAAACGATGAAAACCCGTGTAAAGCTGTGTTGTAAACTGACATAATCAGAACCATTCCAAAACACATAAATAGTCCAAAAATAATGCCTTCTTTTTTATTACTTGGCAAATTAAAACATCCTTCCTTTTTAAAACATAGATTTGATTATATATAACTAAAAGCTTTTACATAAGTGACAACTTTATGACTTTTTTAGGCTATGTTAAATTACACTACTATTTTGACGTATCCGCTATCCCACTTGAGTATTGATCAACAGTACAAGAATTTTATAGTTTCCTATAACGCAGAAAAGGAGAATGGATTCCTCCATTCTCCCAATCTACCTATTTATTAAGTGACAAAATCAAACTGCTTCTGTCTCCCACTTTTTATCATCTTGTACGAATAAAATCCCTAGCTCATGATGCTCTCCATCATATAATGTCCGTTGCGTAAAACGAATTTCTCCATTAATTCCGATGACATCAAGTTTGCACATGGCACCATTTTTCTGGAGTGATTCGTAAAATTCATCAACTGTTTTAACAGCTTGTCCATTTACCTTCACGATCATTTCTCCAACCTGCAGATTCATTCTTTCAGCTGGTGATTGTGGCAAAATACCTAAAATCATCAACCCTTGATCTCTTTTTGAGAAGTAAAAAGCAGCCGAATTGTCGTTCATTCGTTGACGAATTGTAATAATCTCACGCCCAACAATTGCGATGATGACGGCGATAAACGCAACGATTGGCAGCCAGATACTTACCGCTGCTACTGCGAGTGTAAGGACACCTAGCCAAATGACACGTTTTCCAGTCACTTTTATACTCTCCTGTGGTAATGAACCTTGTATGCGCTGATGGAATCCGATAAAAAATGGAATAAACATCAGCAAAAACGGCTCGCCATTAAGGGTCAACACAGGCCACCACGGCAAAGTGGACGTAAGCTCTCCACCTGGTACAAGAAATAATAGTGGAAGCATCCACGTCCGATTCGCAACATGTGTACCAATCGGCAGACCTCTTGTACTTATTTTTAAGTAAGGTGACGTATGTTTATGTCCTGAACGGTAAATTAACACACCTTCAGCAATGACGAGTATGCCTAGTAATATACTTAATGACGCATAGCTAGTATTTGGAAGCCCAACAAAGAACTCCGCAATTCCATCCATTTGCCCATTCGTTAAAATCACTGTAGCAAGAAGCGTTAATCCAATTGAATAAACAGCAGATAGCAGACGCAATTGGAATGTAACCGCCAACACAGCTGTTACTATCGTTAATAAGACAAATATTCCAAAGGGCAGACTTAAGCCAATTCCAAACAGAATAAGCGAGGCAATACAGCCAATGACTAATCCCTTCGTATACGTAAACTTCATTTCATCATACGTGTCTTGAATGCGTATATGGAAAGATTTCCTTTCACGCTTGATACGAATAGATCCGTACGCATGTGTCATAAGGAGGAACAAATAAAATAGTGGATGAATAAAGAAGCGGCCAATAGCCCATAGTAACTCAAGTAACCAATTTTCTATCAAAGCAGTATCCCACCTTATTGTTTCTACCTTCATCTAGTAGGTTACTCATATTTTACCATCTTAGGTGAAAATTGAGTATGCTTATTTTAAGTTGTTCCAGAGACTCGTATTCGAGAGTGAAAAATCGCTCAATAAGCTGTCCACTTCAATATGCAATAGATCCTTTATCATTTGCATCGACTTCTTAATATCCGTCAAATTAATAAAGAGCCGCTTATGATTTTCAATTAAATAAGTAAAATATTGCTCAACACATAGTTTATCAACCTGGTCGATCCTTTTGATTGCTGAATAATTTGCTAAATACATGCAAAAGAGTCTGATCCATTTACTTGAACTAGCAGGTGTATGAGACGTTGAATTTTTTTTACTTAACTCAGTTATCAAACGTTGATAAATCTGTTCCTTCTGATAGCTAGACTTTTTCATCCTGAATATCCCGCCTTTCTCCACTTTACGGAAGTCTACTGAACAATGTTTCTATACTAATTCGGACCAATCGTCACTTTTACGTCCTCTTTTGTTGAAAATCGTTTCGCAAGAAAAACGCAAGCGCTTTGTTCAGACTCGGGCATAGCATAAGACGCTTTTGAATAGAAGGTGTACTTTGCCTTCAATTCAAAAGCGACTGTAGACTCAAGAGGGGCTGGACGCTTGCGCTGGACACGAAAACTAAGTCAAAAAATTTATACTTTATCCTTCACAAAAGGCTAAAAGAGACTGACGTATTGATCAGCCTCTTTGATTGCTTATTTAAACAACGCCTTCATTGCCATTTTTAGTTGGAGATCATTCTCATCTTTTGCTTTTAGTTCATCAATTTTTGTATTCATCGTATCCGCGGTTTGAATATCGATTTTTCCACTCAGCGGCAGCTCATTTATTTGCTGAAAGGCCTTTACAGCTGTTTCTGTTTCCTCGCTAAAATAACCATCTTCTCTTCCTGGTTCGAAGCCTAGGCCTTTTAACACTAATTGTGCCGTTTTGACTTGGTCATTGTTCATGTCTAACACTAAGCTTTTTTCCAACTGAAGTGGACTAAGTTGGAAAATCGGAGGCTGTTCAACTTTCATTGTCGGTTCAACACCTTTTTTATGAATCCAGTTCCCTTCAGGTGTTAACCATTTATAAAGCGTTAGTTTTATGTTGCTTCCATCTCCCATTGGCACCGCTTGTTGAACGGTTCCTTTTCCAAACGAGGTTTCGCCAACTAGTTCATAATCGGATGCTTCCTTTAAAGCCCCAGCAAGAATTTCAGATGCTGATGCACTTCCCTTATCAATTAAGACAGTAATAGGGTATTCCTTTTTCTTAGACAGCTTTGAGAAATAACGTTTTTTATCTCCGTTACGCTCTTCGATTTGGATGTAAGGATGGTCCTTTGTCACAAATTGCTTTAAGATTTCTTCTACACTTTGCAAATAACCACCAGGATTTCCCCGGACATCTAAGACGAGCCCTTTAATTTGCTCTTCTTCTAATTTCGTTAAACTTTTTTGAAAATCCTTTGCCGTGTTTTCTGAAAAAGTAGTAATTTGAATGTAGCCAACCTTTTTCCCATCTTGCTCTTTCGTAGACGCAAACACTGTTTCAAGTGGAATCTCATCGCGCACTACGTCAAACGAAAGCTTTTCTTTTGAATTTGGCCGTATTACTTCAATCGCAACCTTAGTTCCCTTTTTTCCACGGATTTTCAACACCGTCTCATTCAAGCCTAGGCCTTCAACGTTATCACCATCTATGCTAACAATTTGGTCATTTGGTCGAAGTCCAGCCTTTTCTGCCGGGGAACCTTTAAAAGGAGAGACAATCGTCACTTTCCCACTTTGCATTCCAACCTCTGCACCAATGCCTTCAAAGGAAGAATCCAATGACTGTGAGAATTGCTGTGCCGTTTCTTTATCCATGTAGACGGAGTACGGATCATCCAACGTCGAGAGCATGCCTTGGATTGCTCCTTCTAACAGCTTCTCTTCGTCTACATCCTCAACATATTTCGTTGAAATTAATTCAAGTGCTTGTTGAAACTTATCAAACCCCTCAATTTCTGCTGCTTGTTCTTCCGCAGGTGTCACGTTTCCTAGTGTCGGAATCGCTTCCTCCTCTGTTGGAGCATCAGCGTGAGAAAGCTCACCCCCAACATACATGCCACCTGCGCCAATGACTAAGCCTAGTGCTATCAACAATGCGGTTACTCTCTGTTTCATCGTCTACCTCCTATTTCCAACGTAGCTAGGTTTATGTAAGACAGCTTCTATTTAGACTTTTTTTAGTATATGCGAAGCTTGTACAAATCATGTAAAACAATTGAGAAAAGCGCAAGCGCCTTGATCAGCCCAAGGCAGGCATAAAACGCACATGAATAGAAGGCGTTCTTTGCCTTCAATTCATGTACGTCTTATGACCTCGAGGCAGTTACGAACGCGACGTCCTGTCGCTGTAACTGCACTTGCACGTCCTGTGCTTCGGGGCTAGGCCGCTTGTGCTAGACACCAAAACTACGATCAAAAAACTTATACTTTCTTATCTTGTGAGAAATACGGAAGGTCGTTACTAAAACATTGGCAAGCGATTGGAGCTAGTGAAACAGATGTAGGAAAATCAACGTGCGATACGAGTTATTGAGAGGCTAATTTCGTCTGAAGGTGTTTTTTAGATGTAAGAGCTTTTAAACACGTATATACAAAGGATTTAGATCAATTTAGATAGGAAGTCATGTGTGTAAATACTTAAAAACTGTATTTATGTTGCGAATTCATTAAAATATGAAAAGTGTAGTTCCTCATACACAGTTAATAAGGCACGAATCGATTTTTTATTAACATTTCTGTAAAGTTAAATTTACATAATTCGTAAATTCCCTTAATTTTGCTCTACTATTATTAATTTTATGTTGAAAAATTTCATAGGGGGAATCATAGTGAACGTTTCGAAAAAGGTAATCGGCGTGACATTGGCAGGCGCTTTAGTCTTAGGCTCTTTGGGCTTGGCGAATAATGGAGAAAAGGTTGAAGCTAAAAAAGATCCAACAAAGGCAAAAAACGTCATTATGTTGGTCATGGACGGGACAAGCGCTGGTGCAACAACCTTAGCTAGATATTACAAGGGAGAAAAGCTTGCATTGGACGAGATTATGACAGGTGGAGTTAGTACATTTTCTGCAGAGTCTGCCATAACAGATTCAGCTCCTGCGGCTACAGCATTAGCAACTGGAAACAAATCCAATGATAAATATGTTGGGGTGTTACCGAGTGTAGTTAACTCACCAGGAGTAGATCCATCCTTAACTAAAAATGCATTTAAACCAGTAGTAAATGTGCTGGAAGGTGCAAAAGCATCTGGAAAAGCAACAGGGATTATCGCAACATCTGAAATCCAGCATGCAACACCAGCAGGTTTCTCCGCACACGTAGATCAACGTAGTAATTATGATACAATTGCCGAACAACAGGTATATCAAGGGATAGATGTTGTCCTTGGTGGAGGTAAAGAAGCATTAGAGCTTGGTTCGGGAAAAAATAACCGTAAAGACGGCGAAAACTTAATTGAAGTAATTGAAGAAAAGGGATATGACTTAGTTGAAACAAAAGACGCTCTTTTGAACTCTAAATCCAAGAAAATTTGGGGTGCTTTTGCTCCAAACGCATTGGCTTATGATTTTGATCGTGAAGAAACAAAACCAGAAGAACCAACATTAGCGGATATGACTGGTAAAGCAATTAACACATTATCCAAAGATAAAGATGGCTTTTTCTTATTCGTAGAGGGAAGTAAGGTTGACTGGGCTGCACATTCCAATGATCCAATTGGAATCATTGGAGACGTATTAGCATTTGATTCAGCAGTAGAAAAAGCATTAGACTTTGCAAAGAAAGACAAAAATACGCTAGTTATTGCCATTACTGACCATGCTAATAGTGGAATTACAATAGGTAACTTGAATACTTCAAGTTCATATCCATCTATTCCAGTTTCTGCATACATTGATCCATTGAAGAAAGCTTCAATGACACTTGAAGGAGCTTTAACAAAATATAATGCCGGAGAGGTTTCACTTACTGAGGCAGCAGCTTTATATGGTTTAGATCAGTTATCAAATGAAGAATCAGCAAAGTTAAAAGCGTCTAAAAACTTAGGAAAAACGTTTGTCGAGTTACTTTCAGCACGAGCTAATATCGGCTTTACAACAGGTGGTCATACTGGTGAAGATGTATTCTTATACTCTTATGGACCAGGAAATCCAGTAGGATTCATTGACAACACAGATATTGCACATACAATGGCTGCTTCAATGGGCTTTGATCTGAAAAGGCTTGATAAAAACATGTTCATTAAAGCAAGTGATGCTTTTAAAGGAGCAACGCTAAAAACCGATAATACGGACGGAAAAAATCCGGTATTAACTGTTAAAAAGGGTAAAAAGGTTGCAGCTTTCCCAGTCAATAAAAATATCATGATCATTAATGGGAAAGAAACGGAATTAAATAGCATCGTTGTCCAAAGCAAAACAGGTGAATTTTACGTATCAAAAGATACAGTAAATACATTCGAAAAAGCAAAATAAGTTCTAATGGGGCAATTGTTGAATATGAACAATTGCCCTTCTTTCATTTTTAAACTAAATCAGATAAAGTGATACTTCCATCCGTGGTGGTTTTCTTCATCCCCCACTGATGGTTAGCGAGACTTATCACGCTCAGGAACGCCAATCCTGTGGCTTCGCCTGACTTGGACGTCAATCGTTCGTCGGATCTTTACGGGCAGTTATCTCCCACTTATCTTCTTTGCTTCTCTCCAATCTTTCGTTAAGAGTTTTACTGCCCGTTAAGGTGGGATAAACTTTGCCTACATCGTTACCATTTTCGCAAAGTTACATGTTTGCTTTTTTCATAGATTTCATATCAAAACGTTGCTGAATTATCTCTCTTCTAGTGGAACATAGCTTCTACTCTGTGATCCAACATACTCTGCTCTTGGACGAATTAAACGATTATTTGCATACTGTTCAAGAATATGTGCTGTCCAGCCCGAGGTTCTGCTAACGGCAAAGATCGGAGTAAAGAGATCTCTTGCTATCCCTAGACTATGATAGGTAGATGCTGAGTAAAAGTCCACGTTAGGAAGAAGCCCTTTTTCTTTTGTAAGGATTTCATCAATTTTGACGGAAATTTCATATAATTTGTCCTGTCCTTTAAGCGCAGTCAATTCTTTTGACATGCTCTTTAAAAATTTGGCACGTGGATCCCCAGTCTTATAGACGCGATGACCAAATCCCATAATTTTCTTCTTCTCAGCTATCGCTTGTCGAATATAAAACTCAACATGTTCAATGTCTCCAATTTCCTCTAGCATTTCCATAACAGATTCATTCGCGCCTCCGTGCAAAGGACCACTTAATGTTCCAATCGCCGATACAACGCCAGTATAAATGTTCGCAAGCGTCCCGACCGTTACACGCGCGGCAAAGGTTGAGGCATTTAGTTCATGATCTGCATGAAGGATCAGCGCTGTATCCAATGATTTGATCGCGATCGCCTCAGGGTTTTCACCATTTAACATATATAAGAAGTTTTGAGCAAAGGTAAACTCTCGTTTTGGTGATAGGATCTCCTTATCTTCTCTTACACGTTGAATCGCAGCTACTACACTTGAAATCTTTGCTTGTATATTTAATGCCTTGCGAAAATTCGCGCTCTCCGACATATCATGTGCATCTGGGTCATACATCTCGAGCGCTGATACAACTGTTCTAAGGATCGCCATTGGGTGAGTATGTTTAGGGAAAGTTTTTAGTAGGGAAATGATTTCGTCGGGTAAAATACCTTGAGAAGCAAGCTCCTTCTTTAGCTGAGTTAATTGTTCAAATGTAGGCAATTCATCATGCCACAGCAAGTAGAGAACCTCTTCGAATCTAGCATGCCTCGCTAATTCATCAATATTGATTCCCCTATAGGTTAGTACACCATCAATAATCGAGCTAATTCCGGATTGTGTCGCCACAACCCCTTCTAATCCTGCTGTTGTCATAGTAATCGCTCCCTTTTACTGTTATTTATAGTAAAATAGTAAAAATATGAATTGGCTATTCATTCAGCGGGGTTTTCTTTAACCCCACTGAAGACTAGCCAGACCTATCTTCATCTCTTTACGGGTAATGATTGATTCTCCCTGAATCATGGGGTAGGGATTTTTCAGCCCGTTAAAAATGAGATAAAGCGAGACTTCCATCAGTGGGGGTTTTCCTTATCCCCCACTGATGGATAGCGAGACTTATCGGGCTTTTACGGGCAGTTATCCCCCACTTTCGCCTCTTTGTGATTCACTCAAGCTTAGAGGTGGGGGTATTACTGCCCGTTAATGCGGGATAAAAAGACCAGGCAATCTTACTATTTAGCTAAAAGTTCAGCAGCCACTGTAAACTCTGCTTCTGTTTTTTCTTTTACTTCATCCACAGTCACATCACCTAGCGTTTCAATCAGCACCATACCCTCAGGCGTAAAATCAAAAACAGCAAGGTCCGTAATTAATCTGTGCACAACCTGCAGACCAGTGAGAGGCAGTGTACATTCTTTTTTGATTTTCGTTTCTCCGTGCTTATTCACATGCTCCATAATGACAACGACCCGTTTTGCCCCATTGACAAGGTCCATCGCTCCACCCATTCCTTTGACCATCTTTCCAGGAATCATCCAATTGGCGAGATCTCCCTTTTCAGACACTTCCATTCCACCAAGGATGGCAAGGTCGATATGTCCCCCACGTATCATCGCAAACGATTCCGCACTATCGAAAAAAGAGGATCCCGGAACCGTCGTTATCGTTTCTTTTCCAGCATTAATTAAATCTGCGTCTTCCTCACCAGACACGGGATAAGGTCCAATCCCAAGCAAACCATTTTCCGACTGAAGCAATACATTAAAATCTGATGGTATCTCATTTGCAATTAGTGTTGGCATACCGATGCCAAGGTTTACATTCATTCCATCCTCAATTTCCTGAACTGCTCTTTTTATAATTGCTTGACGTGAATTCATCATCTACGACCACTCCATTTCCCGAAAATTTGTCCCACCTTAACGGGCAGTAAAACTCCCACTTCAAGATTAGAGAGAAGCAAAGAAGATAAGTGAGAGATAACTGCCCGTAAAGATCCGACGAACGATTGACGTCCAAGTCAGGCGAAGCCACAGGATGTGGCGTTCCTGAGCGTGATAAGTCTCGCTAACCATCAGTGGGGGATGAAGCCCCCACTGATGGAAGTCTCACTTTATGGTTGAACAACTGTCCGTCTTTCGATTCGTTTTTGATAATTGGTTCCGACCAATAAGCGTTGTACATAAATCCCTGGTGTATGAATCTCATTTGGATCCAACTCACCTGGTTCAACAAGTTCTTCTACTTCTGCAATGGTAATTTTCCCGGCCATTGCAGCCAATGGATTAAAGTTACGAGCTGTTTTCCGGTATACAAGATTTCCAAGCTTATCAGCTTTCCAGGCCTTTACAAGTGCAAAGTCACAAACAATGCCTTCTTCAAGTAAATATGTTTTTCCGTTAAATTCTTTCGTTTCTTTGCCCTCAGCGATTGGCGTCCCAACACCTGTCGCAGTATAAAAACCTGGAATACCTGCTCCGCCCGCTCTCATGCGTTCAGCAAGCGTACCTTGTGGCGTCAATTCAACTTCTAGTTCGCCACTTAAATATTGCTGTTCGAAGATTTTGTTTTCCCCAACGTACGAGGCAACCATTTTTTTAATTTGTTTATTTGCAAGGAGAAGACCAAGACCCCAATCATCCACTCCACAGTTATTACTATAAACCGTTAAATCCTTTGTTCCTTGTTCCCGAAGTGCCTGTATCGCCATTTCCGGAATTCCGGATAGACCGAAGCCACCCACAACAATTGATGCTCCGTCTCGAATGTCTGAAACTGCTTCTGAAAATGAACTTATGATTTTCCCCATAAAAATACCTCCCCTATTTATCCTTATATGTAAGAGTTTACATTTTGCTATTCTATAAGTAAAATACATATAGAGAATAAACTTTATTCTTATATTGAATAAATATAGGAGGATTGTGATGGAACTACGTGATATAAAATCATTCATCGGTGTTGCAGATCACAAAAGCTTTACAAAAGCAGCAGAGCATTCTTATTTGTCACAGCCGTCGTTAAGTAAAGCTGTTAAAAAGCTTGAAGATGAGCTACATGTTGAACTGTTCGATCGCTCGACCCGTTACCTACGCTTAACAGATGCTGGGCAAATTGTATATACACAAGGGAAAAAAACACTTGCGGCATTAACAGAGCTAACGACTTTGCTGGACGAGCTTACTGATGGCGAAGCCGGTGAGATAAAGATGGGGGTTCCACCACTCATCGGGACTCTTTTCTTTCCAAAGATTGCCCGATTATTTCACGAACAATATCCGAATGTAACACTTGAGCTGATTGAAATGGGTGCAAAAATCATCGAACAGCTTGTCAAAGAAGGTCAGATTGACGTCGGCCTAATTGTCCTACCAGTAGACGAAACTGCATTCAACATTTATCCCTTCATCACAGACGATTTTGTCCTATACGTTCACCAAGACCACCCACTTGCTAGAAAAAACGCTGTTTCTTTATCTGAATTGAAAGACGAGAAATTCATAGTGTTCTCAGAGCATTTTTCACTGCATGACCATATTATTAATGCGTGCAAAGAAGCGGGATTTACCCCCTCTATTTCATATGAAAGTTCCCAATGGGATTTAATTCTAGAGCTCGTTGCTTCTAAACTCGGTATTGCCTTGCTACCAAATTCTATTTTTGAAAAACAAAACAATCCATCAATAAAGACAATCCCGCTTCAAGCACCCTCACTTCTCTGGAAATTAGGCGTCATTACCAAAAAGGAATCCTATCATTCATTCGCACTTAGAAGATTACTAGAAATTATCAAAAAAGACCTTAATTAATCTATTTCTAGTTCCCGTTATGAAAGCTTATTTGTTTATTTGAAGTAGGTGTTTTTCAAAATGTCTATGGTACGCCAAAATCCCGCTAAAACATTAAGTTTAGCGGGATTTTAATTCGTTATAAAGTGAGACTTCCATCAGTGGGAGTTTTCTGCATCCCCCACTGATGGTTAGCGAGACTTATCGGATCTTTACGGGCAGTTATCTCTCACTTATCTTCTTTGCTTCTCTCGAATCTTGAAGTCGGAGTTTTACTGCCCGTTAAGGTGGGATAAACGCTTATTTTATTGTAGATAATCCATTGGATTCACAGAGCTTGATGGTCCGCTCCATGGACCTTTATGAACTTCAAAATGTAAATGCTGGCCAGTCGAGCGACCAGTAGTACCCATAATCCCAATTTGTTGGCCTTTAGACACTGATTGACCTGCACTTACATGAAGAACTTCCATATGTGCATAAAGGGTTGTATATACTTGTCCGCCAATGTTGTGTGTAATGTAAACAACATTTCCATAGCTACTAGAATGTTCCGCACGGATTACTGTTCCACTTGCTGCCGCAACAATTGGAACATCTGCACTATTGGCAATGTCTATACCAGCATGTAATTTCTTTCCACCTGTAATAGGATGAATTCGATTACCATAGCCAGAAGTAAACGTACCTGATGCTGGCCACATAAAGCTACCGCTTGTAACGGCTGGTTTTTGTGATGAAGATGATGAACTACTTGAGCTTGAACTTGAACTTGAGCTTGAGCTTGAGCTTGAACTTGAACTTGAACTTGAGCTTGAGCTTGAGCTTGAACTTGAACTTGAACTTGAGCTATTACTAGCATTTGAGCTTGAGCTAGAAGTAACTTTTGCTTGTGCCTGTGCTTGCTTCTTAGCTTCAGCTTGCCTTTTCGCTTCTTCTTCTGCTACTCGAGCCGCTGCTTCTGCTGCTTCTTTTTGTCTTTGTTGCTCTAACTCTATTGCCTTTTTCTGCTCAGCTAAAAAGGCTGCTTCATCTTCTAATGCATGCATTTCATGAATAGCTTCGCCGTGTTGAACCTGTACGTTCTTCATAAGTTCTTGCTTTTGTTTAGCTTGAGTAGCTAATTGTCCTTTTAGTGTTTCTAATTCTTTCAATGATGTTTCTAGCTGCTTTAACTCACTATTTAGATCTGCTTCTGCTTGCTCTAGCAGTTTTTTATCCTCTTCGTGTGCTTTAAGAAGCTCACGGTCTGCTTCAACAATCGTCGTAACAGCACTTACCCTTGCGACAAGATTACTAAAGCTTTGAGCACCTAGGAGCACATCTAAATAGCTAACCGTACCGCCGCTCTCTTGAAGAGCACGAGCGCGTTCTTCGAGTAATTTATTACGTTCAGCGATTCTAGCTTTCACTTCTTCAATTTCGGCTTTTAACTTTTCGATTTCTTTCTTCGTTTCTTCAATTTCCGCTTCTTTTTCTCTTATCTTGCCATTGGTTTCAGCAACTTGGAAATCCAATTTTTTAATCTCTTCATCTAACTTTGCTTCCTCTTGTTCAAGCTTTGTGATTTCACCTTCCTTTTCATTTAGGTTTGATGAAACATCTGATTGTTGACTTTCGATCTTTTGCTTTTTCTCATCTAACGTTTCAGCGAAAGCATGATTGTTTTTTGGGAGTAACAAGCCACTTGTCCCCAAAACAGCCACCAAGCTTAGCGTTACTATCTTACTTTTCATCGTGTTTCCTCCTCTAAGTTATGTAAAAAGGCTAGTAAACTAGCAATCGAAATGACTGCTAGTTTACACTTTTAAGAATTTACGTACAGACATCAAACTTCCCCAGACACCGATTAATGCACCGATAATTAAAAGGATGCTTGATATTTGAAAGACAAATGGGTTATACGGTAGGAACTCAATGAATGAGCCTTGAATCTTTGGTAATGCCCACGAGTATAACGTGTTATATATCGTAATCAGGAGTGCAATTGGTACGATTGAGCCAAGCACACCTAAAAATAATCCTTCTAAGAAAAACGGCCAACGAATAAAACTATTTGTCGCCCCTACTAGTTTCATAATCTCGATTTCACGTCTACGTGCAAAAATCGTAATTTTAATGGTATTTGAAATTAAGAACATCGCAGTAAAAATCAAACCGATAATTAAACCGATACCGATGTTTCGAGCAATTGAGATAGCTTCAAAAAGCTTTTCGACTTCTTCTTTTCCATATTTTACTTTCGATGCATTTTCAAACTTTTCTATTTTCATTGCGACCTGTTCCGTCGTTTGTGGATCCTTCGCTTTGACGATAAATACATCGTTTAATGGGTTATTTTGTTCAAATAATTGAAAGGCTTGTCCTTCTTCACCTAAACTATTAACTAAATCTTCTAGTTCCTTTTCTTTAGCAGAATAAACGACAGTATCTACCTGTTCAATGCTTTCTATCTCACTTTTAAGCTTTGTTTGTGCCTCTTCATTTGCTGTTACATCTATAAGAACACGAATTTCAACATCATTCTCAAGATTTGATGCCACATTATTTAAGTTCATCATAATCATTAAAAACGTACCAACTAAAATTAATGTGACAGTTACTGCACTGACAGATGCGAACGTCATCCATGTATTTCTTGCTAAACTTTTTAAACTTTCACGAAAATGCCGACCAAGAGTATTAATCATATATACCGTACTCCCCTATTGCTTCGTCACGCACAATTTTTCCATCTTCAATTGCGATGACTCGTTTTTTCAACGTGTTTACGATTTCCTTGTTATGTGTTGCCATAACAATTGTTGTTCCACGATTATTAATCTGCTCAAATAGGTTCATAATTTCCCATGATGTATCAGGGTCAAGGTTACCAGTTGGTTCATCAGCGATCATGACGGCTGGATTATTTATAATGGAACGTGCAATAGAAACACGTTGCTGCTCTCCACCAGATAATTCATCCGGGAAGAATCGTGCTTTATGTTTGAGCTGAACTAAATCTAATAGGTCTAGTACTCTCTTTTTTATATTCTTTGGGTTTTCACCAATTACTTCTAATGCAAATGCTACATTTTCGAAAACTGTTAGCTTCGGTAATAATTTAAAATCTTGGAACACAACACCAATGCTACGTCTAAGCATTGGAACTTTCGATTCTTTAAGCTTTGATAAATCGACACCATTAATGATAATTTTCCCGCTTGAAGGTTTTTCCTCACGGTACATCATTTTTATAAATGTTGACTTACCAGCACCACTCGGGCCAACAACATAAACAAATTCACCTTGATTTATCATTATATCGATCCCATTTATGGCTAAAACGCCATTTGGGTATGTTTTATATACTTCTGACATTTCAATCATAAAAAAACCACCTAATAGTTGTTTTTTGGGGAGCTCGTCGGTTATTGTCACAATTTGTCGACTTTGCAGACATAGTTACTCCTTGTCTTATAAACTACAAAACTTATTATAACATCAATTTTCGCCAAAAATAGACTAAATTTATATTACAGTTTCATTTCAGAGTCATTACCGTCGATAAGCGCGTAGTTTAGAGCTTTTCTCTCATATCCTTGGCATATTGTAACAATATCGTAAAGATTCTTGAAACGCTTTATTTACCATTTTTAGAATAAAAGCGCAAGCTCCTTGATCAGCCTAAGGCAAGTATAAGACGCTTTTGCTTTTGAATCGAATAGGCGTACTTTACCTTATGACTTTAGATCCAAGAGGGGCCGGACGCTTGCGCTGGATGTTGTGCGCTTATCCACAGTACAAGAATTTTATAAAGTGAGACTTCCATCAGTGGGGGTTTTCTGCATCCCCCACTGATGGTTAGCGAGACTTATCATGCTCAGGAACGCCACATCCTGTGGCTTCGCCTGACTTGGACGTCAATCCTTCGTCGGATCTTTACGGGCAGTTATCTTCCACTTATCTTCTTTGCTTCTCTCGAATCTTGAAGTCGGAGTTTTACTGCCCGTTAAGGTGGGATAAATTCCTGGCAATAAAAAAGGATAACCTTTAATAAAAGGCCACCCTTATTCTTATACTATTTATTTCGGTATTAAAACGTCTATTTTTTCTCAGCTAGCCACTGGGCTACAGCTTCTGCTTTCGCATCATCTAATAGTCCGCTAGGCATACCACCCTGCCCATTAATAATGATATCTTTAATTTCATCTTTGCTGTATTTTGCACCAACTTCAGTTAGAGGTGGCGCTGATCCGCCACCTAGATTTTGTCCATGGCAGCCAATACAGCTTTGTTGAGTGATTGTCTCTGCGTCAGCGATAGTCGTTTCACCAGTCGCTTCTTCTTCTTCTCCACTACTACAGGCTCCAAGAATGATGGATGTTCCTAGCAATAATGCAGATAGCTTTAGTTTCATCGTAGCATCCTCCTCATCATGACGAATTGTAAAATTTTTCTTGAATAATCAACGTTTATTATACCCTAACTACACTCGATTGAAACCCTCTCCAAGAACCTCTGAAGCATCCGTTACTGTAACAAAGGCATGTGGGTCAATACTTCTAACAAGTTGTTTCAACTTTGTGAATTCAGTTTGATCGACAACACACATTAAAATCGGTCGCTCATTGTTCGTAAAACCACCATGTGCTGTCAACCTTGTCACACCACGATCAATTTCATGAAGAATCGCATCCTGGATTTCCTGCTGCTTACTTGTAATGATCATCACCATTTTTGAACGTCCCCAGCCAATTTGGACAATATCAATTGTTTTACTTGTCACATATAGAGCGATTAGGGCATAAAGACCACTCTCGATATCAAACACAATTGCAGCTGATAAAACAATGAGTCCATCGATTAACGCGACACATGTACCAAGCGTAAGTCCTGAATACTTATGGATAATTTGTGCTGCAAGATCTGTCCCACCTGTTGAAGCCTTTCCCCTAAACACAATACCTATGCCTAAGCCGATCGCAATTCCACCGAATAAGGAACCTAATAGTGGATCGAGAGTTGCCGGTTCCCAGTTTCTCGTGAGGTATACCACAAATGGAACAAAAATCGTTCCAATTAATGTTTTAATGCCAAATTGTCTCCCCAACAAAAGAATCCCTACGATAAATAATGGAATGTTAAACGCCCATTGGACATATGCTGGCTCAAAGCCAAAGGTTGCCTCAAAAATTGTACTAATCCCACTAACCCCACCTGATGCAACACGATTAGGCAGTAAAAATAAATTAAAGCCAATTGCTACGAAAGCTGAGCCAATGACCACGTATATGTACTCCAGTAATTTTTCTAACTTTGGATTGTAGGAATTATTTTTTTTACGTAAATTCATGGGAATAAACCTCCTGATGCTATAAGTGCACATTTGCTTGTTAACCTATTTTTGCCAAGATTTTAGTATAGCACTCGTTATATGATCTGAGAATAACAGCTAAATAACGTGTTAACGAGGTAAAGAAGTTACGTGTTGCATGTATTTGTTGTTAGTGTTCTCAAGTTGGATGAAAAAGTTACAGGTTGGCTTCATGGAGAGAGCTGATTATGGAGATTTCCTTGATAGTAGATGATAATCTATCTACTTTGATTGAAAATCTATCAACTTTTTGGATTTATCTATCATTCAGCAAATTTCGACATTCACTCCTGAGGTTAATCTTCCAAGAACAAAAGCCCAAGCGCCTTGATCAGCCTCGGGCAAATAAGCCAATCAGGAATAGAAGATGTTTTTTACCTTCAATTCCTGATTGGCTTAGACCCAAGAGGCAGTCAAGAACGCGACGTCCTGTCGCATTGACTGCACTTGCACGTCCTGTGCTTCGGGGCTGGATGTTGTGCGCTTATCCACAGTACAAGAATTTTATAAAGCGAGACTTCCATCAGTGGGGGTTTTCTTCATCCCCCACTGATGGTTAGTGAGACTTATCGGATCTTTACGGGCAGTTATCTCCCACTTATCTTCTTTGCTTCTCTCGAATCTCGAAGTCGGAGTTTTACTGCCCGTTAAGGTGGGATAAATTCCTAAACAATAAAAAAGCAACCCGGTTTGCACTTCGCAATCCGGGTTGCTCCCTTTTAGGATAATTTAGAGCGTAAGAACGCATTGATAAATGGATCTAATTCTCCGTCCATGACAGAGTGCACGTTACCGATTTCTGTGTTTGTGCGGTGATCTTTTACCATTGAATATGGGTGGAATACATAGGAACGAATTTGACTTCCCCAGCCAATGTCCTTTTGCTCACCACGAATTTCAGCTAGTTCAGCTTCTTGCTCTTCAATTCTTTTTTGATAGAGCTTCGCTTTAAGCATTTTCATCGCATGTTCACGGTTCTTAATTTGTGAACGCTCTGTTTGACATGTAACAACGACATTTGTTGGAAGGTGGGTAATCCGAACAGCAGAGTCAGTCGTATTAATATGCTGTCCACCCGCTCCACTTGCGCGGTACGTATCAATTTTCAAATCTTCCGTACGAATGTCAATTTCAATTTCTTCATTAAATTCTGGCATTACTTCACATGATACGAATGATGTATGGCGTCGCCCTGATGAGTCGAATGGCGAGATACGAACTAAGCGATGGACACCTTTTTCCGCTTTTAAATAGCCATATGCATTATGTCCTTTAATAAGAAGCGTGACACTTTTGATTCCAGCTTCATCACCTGGTAAATAATCAAGTGTTTCAACTTTAAAGCCGCGTTTCTCCGCCCAGCGTGTATACATACGAAGCAGCATCGATCCCCAATCTTGTGACTCAGTTCCGCCAGCACCTGGGTGGAGTTCAAGAATGGCATTATTTTTATCATGTTGTTCACTTAGTAATAGTTGGAGTTCAAAGTCATTTAACTTACCTACTAAATCCCCGATTTCTGTTTCGAGTTCAGCTTGTAAATCCTCATCTGCTTCTTCCTTCACTAACTCATACGTTAGTTGCAGATTCTCATAGGACTCATTTAAATCATGGAACTGATCAACCATTTCTTTTAACGCGTTTGTTTCATTAATGACAGCTTGTGCAGCATTTTGGTTATCCCAAAAATCAGGTGCAGTCATTTGACCTTCAAGCTGTTGTATACGAGCTTCTTTGATATCTAAGTCAAAGAGACCCCCTAAAGTCCGCTAAACGTTTTGCGGTATTTTCAAGCTCATGACGAATTTCTACTAATTCCATTGCAGTCACCTCGGGTTTAATTTGAATTGTTTTTAGATATTTTGTTGCTAATAAATAAAGGAAATCTGATGTGAAAGTTGAAGCGATCACCTTACGTCCTCATATTTTTTTCATATGCAACAATAATATGCGAAACAAGAGAGAGGTGTCTATCACCTCTCTCATTTAAAAGTAATTTCTATATTATATACTGTTATCGCCAATGAAAGCTATTTATTGTCCACAACAGTTTTTATATTTTTTACCGCTGCCACAATAACATGAATCATTTCGGCCAATTTCAACGACTTTACGCGTTGGTTTTTTCTTTACCTTTTCATCGCCTTCTTTTTGATGAACAGCTGTTTGGCCTTTTGCAACCTCTTGACGTTCAAGGTTGTTGCGAATTTGCGATTTCATGATGTATTTCGCAACATCCTCTTCTATTGAAGCAATCATTTCTTCAAACATTGCAAAGCCTTCCATCTGGTATTCGCGTAACGGATCGTTTTGACCGTATGCTCGTAAATGAATACCTTGACGAAGCTGATCCATTGCATCGATGTGATCCATCCACTTTGTATCAACGGCACGAAGAAGAATAACTTTTTCAAACTCACGCATTTGTTCTTCACCGAAGTCTTCTTCTTTTTGATCGTAAAGAGCGATTGCTTTCGTGTAAATCAGCTCAGTTATTTCTTCAGGATCCTTACCGAGAAGATCATTTTTTGCAAGCTCACCCTCTTGAAGGGTATTCGCATTCAAATAATCGATGAGAGCATCTAAATTCCAGTCTTCTTCTTCATTTTGCGTATACATACTGACGACACGTTCAATCGTAGACTGCAGCATTTTCTCGACAATCTCACGCAGATTATCAGAATCAAGAACTTCAAAGCGTTGTTTATAAATAACTTCACGTTGCTGACGTAAAACATCATCGTATTGAAGCAGCTGTTTACGCGCATCAAAGTTATTTCCTTCTACACGTTTCTGCGCTGATTCGACTGCACGAGAGACAATTTTACTTTGAATTGGCTGTGTATCGTCCATCCCCATCCGGTCCATCATATTCATCATATTATCAGAACCGAAACGGCGCATTAATTCATCTTCCATAGAAAGATAGAATTGAGTTGCACCAGGGTCGCCTTGACGTCCAGCACGTCCACGAAGCTGATTGTCAATACGACGTGATTCATGGCGTTCTGTACCAATAACAGCTAGTCCGCCTGCTTCACGAACACCTTCTCCAAGCTTGATATCTGTACCACGACCAGCCATGTTTGTTGCAATCGTAACCGCACCACGTTGACCTGCATTTTCGATAATCTCTGCTTCCTTCTCATGGTTTTTCGCGTTTAACACATGATGTGGTACTCCTTTTTTCTTAAGAAGTTGAGAAATTAATTCAGATGTTTCAACGGCAACTGTACCTACTAGCACAGGCTGACCAAGATCATAACGTTGGGAAACATCTTCGACAACAGCACGGAATTTCCCCTCCATTGAACGGTACACTAAATCGGGTTTATCATCACGCGCAATCGTCCGATTCGTTGGAATCGCCACAACCTGCATATTGTAGATATTACGGAACTCTTCTTCTTCTGTTTTCGCTGTACCAGTCATACCAGAAAGCTTTTTATACATACGGAAGTAGTTTTGGAATGTAATTGTCGCTAGTGTCATGCTTTCATTTTGGATTTCTAAGCCTTCCTTCGCTTCAATCGCTTGATGAAGACCATCGCTATAGCGACGTCCCTTCATTAGTCGTCCTGTAAATGAATCAACAATGACAACTTGCTCTTCCTCAACAACATAATCAACATCGCGCTGCATCACGAATTGGGCTTTTAACGCTTGGTTGATATGATGATTTAACGCGACATGTGAAATATCAAACAGATTTTCAATTCCAAAGGCTTTCTCAGCTTTTGTCATGCCTTCCTCTGTAAGCTGAACCGCTTTTGTTTTCACATCATACGTAAAATCTTCATCCTGCTTTAATTGACGAACAAATCCATTCGCTTGGATATAAAGCTTTGTTGATTTAGCTGCTTGCCCCGAAATGATAAGTGGTGTTCTTGCTTCATCGACTAAAATCGAGTCGACTTCATCGATAACCGCAAAATTAAGCGGACGTTGCACCATTTGTTCACGGTAAAGAACCATGTTATCACGTAAATAATCAAAGCCAAGCTCATTGTTTGTTGAATATGTAACATCCGCTGCATATGCTTCACGCTTTTCATCTTTGTTCAATGAATTTAAGTTAAGACCAACTGTTATACCAAGGAATTCGAACAATTGCCCCATTTCAGTTGCGTCACGGCTTGATAAGTATTCATTGACTGTCACAATATGAACACCTTCACCTGAAAGTGCGTTTAAATAAACAGGCATCGTTGAAGTTAATGTTTTCCCTTCACCTGTTTTCATCTCTGATATATTACCTTCGTGTAGGGAAATACCACCCATTAACTGAACCTTATATGGATGTAAACCTAACACACGCTTTGCTGCTTCACGCACGACAGCAAATGCATCTATTAAAAGATCATCAAGTGTTTCACCTTTTGCTAAACGACTTTTAAACTCCTCTGTTTTCGCCTTAAGCTCCTCATCAGATAAGCCAATCATTTTGCCTTCTAACGCCATAATCGAATTAGCCATCTTTTCATAACGACTTAACGAACGTTTGTTAGGGTCAAACACCTTATTTAAAATTCCAAGCATTCATAACGCTCCTCTTTGTATAGAGTGAAATCTTCATTTTCATTTGTTAATGGAATAAAAGTTAAACCATCCTTTATTTTAGCACTATTTTTTTTAAGGGACAACTGGCAGGAAGATGGACTGTCTTAGCGAAAAGGGCTAATTGTAAAATTGATAACGTTTTGTAAAGGGGGATGGTAGGAGAGAATCTCCCTCCTAATAAGCAGACATAAACTTTTCAACTTCCTCTAACGTCGGCATACCTGCTTGTGCGCCAAGCTTTGTTACAGATAAAGCACCGACAGCATTGGCGAATTGGCATGCCTCTTGTAGGGACATCCCCTTACTTAGAGAGACTGCTAATGCTCCATTGAATGAGTCACCAGCGCCTGTTGAATCAACAGCTTCGACAGGATAGCTCGGGATAAGTTGTTCTTCGGTTTGATAGAGTTTGACTCCTTTTGATCCTTGAGTTACGATACATTTTTCTTTGATTTGACTCAGTTCTGCAGCTGACAGCTCACTGTTCGATAGCAGCATTTCCTGTTCGTGTTCATTTGGTGTCATGTAATCTACTTGTAAGACGAGGTCTTTCGGTAGGTTTTGAATTGGAGCAGGGTTTAGGATGACAGGCACGTTATGCTTTTGGGCAAGCTCAGTTGCTTCTAGCACACTGCTTAATGGAATCTCAAGCTGTAACAACACGATATCACTTTTCGCAATTAGATGTTCATGATGTTTTACAACTTCAGGTGTAACAAAATTATTGGCACCAGGTACAACAATGATACTGTTATCTCCTTCTGATAGTGTGATTGCCGCTATACCAGTAGACGTATCAGAAATCGTCTTTATATAATCCGTACTCACTTCCTGTTGTGCTAGATGTCTTTTTAGCTCACCTCCAAAGGTGTCGTCCCCTACACAACCAATGAGAGTTACCTCTGCCCCTAATCTTGCGGCTGCAACAGCTTGATTTGCCCCTTTTCCACCGGGAATCGTGAAGTAGGATTCTCCGATGACTGTTTCACCAACTTTCGGAACCGTACTTGTCTTCGTAACAAGATCCATGTTAATACTGCCTATTACTGTTATTCTTGGTTTTTTCATCATTTTCACCTTTCTAAAACACACTAACAGCGCCCAATTAGGATTAGGCGCTGTTTATTTTTCATCTTCTATCTAATTCTTACAGTAATCAAAGACTTCGATAAAAAGTCCAATCTGTTCTATTATAACCTTCAGTGACATGAATAAACACTAATGAATATTCCTTTTAAACGTGGGGCTCAATTAAGCCATATTTTCCATCTTTTCGTTTATACACGACATTCGTTTTATTTGATTTAGAATCCGTAAATACAAAGAAACTATGACCAAGCATATCCATTTGCAAAATAGCTTCTTCACTGTCCATTGGCTTTAAATTAAAGCGCTTTGTACGGACAAGCTCTTGTGGATCCTCATCTTCAATAGGTGCATCTTCTTCAGGTAGTTGATTACTAAACACAAATTTTGGTGCACCGTGCTCACGAAGCTTACGATTAACTTTCGTTTTATGCTTACGAATTTGTCGTTCTAATTTATTGACTACAAGATCTATTGCTGCATACATATCTTGATGATGCTCTTCAGCACGCAACACAAGATCTGTCATTGGAATTGTTACTTCAATTTTTGACTCTTGATCACTATAAAATTTCAAATTTACATTTACATTTGCATCAAGTGAATCTTCAAAGTATCGCTCAAGCTTACCAATTTTCTTTTCTGCATATTCCCTTATTGCTGGAGTTATTTCAATATTTTCCCCTCTGACGTTATATCTCATGGTTGAATTCCTCCTTTTTGATAAAGCTATATATACTAATTCTATATTCCCTGCTTGTCTCCTGCTTAAACGTAAATTTAGTGTGAAGAATTTGTGAATTTTGTTTTATTTATGTTAAGAAAAGCGTAAGCGCCTTGTTCAGCCTCGGGCAAATAAGACGATCAGGAATAGAAGGTGTTTTTTACCTTCAATTCCTGATTGGCTTAGACCCAAGAGGCAGTCAAGAACGCGACGTCCTGTCGCATTGACTGCACTTACACGTCCTGTGCTTCGGGGCTAGGACGCTTGCGCTAGACACCAAAACAAAGTACAAAACATATAAATTCATATAAATTCTGATAATAAAATGAAAAACTCGCCATGAATGACGAGTTTTAAAATGTGATTTTCACCGGAACCCTCTCAAGCTAAATCGCGTTCGCTTGTAAAAACCCATTGTGCTTCATCTATTTTCGTTTATCATAAAACATCCCGTCTGACGTAGAGAGATTTTGGTATGGATTTACGTATTGTTGGTTTGATGATTTTGTTTTTTTCAATTGAATCATGTCTTTTTGAATATGTTGCTTGATCTCAGCAAACCTTTTCGTAATACTCTCATTCCAAAGAACAATTTGTTGAAATCGTTCCCTTTCATTAGCCGTAAACGGGGGATCGACATCTGTTATGAGCTGCTCTCGCTTATCTAACAACGATGTAATCTTTTGAATACATGCATCTCTTTCTTCCTTTTCAACCGGCTTTGACACCAAGTGGAAAAGTTGTTCCGTAATTGCGTATACTTGATCAAAGGCAGACACTACGCTTGTCCACCTTGACCATGCTGCTGTTGGCGATTGATTTGAATAACCTGTCTCCATGTATCACGAAATTCAACGACAAGTCCTTCAACTTCCGTTAAAATTGTTCGATCATTTTTCACGTTTGCCTCTGTAAGACGGTGATTCATATATTCGTACAGCACGGACATATTTTTCGAGATTTCGAGATCCATATTTAACGTAAGCATGAGCTCCCTAATAATTTTCTGAGCCTTTTGGATATTTGTATTTTTGGTTTCGATCTGTTTATTTTCCATCGCGAGACTTGCTTGTTTAATAAATTTCAGACAGCCATTATACAGCATTAACGTAACTTCACCTGGTGATGCGGTTGTCACTGCGTTTTGCTGATAGGCTGCGTATGGATTATTTAGTGCCATAGTTGACATTCCTTTCTATGTTTACGCGAATGATTGCATAAGGTAAGACATTTGAGAATTTGATTGTTGGATGGCTTTTTCCATTGCTGTGAATTGTCGCCAGTAGCGATCTTCGATTTTAGTTAAACGGTCTTCGAAGCGATCGATTTGAGTATTAATGTTGGTTAAATTTCTACCAATCATATATTGCTGATTGGTGAAAGTAGCCTTTCCTGCTTTTTGCTCAATATTTTTGATTGTACCACTAATCGTATCACGAACACGCCTAGCAATTCCTTTTTCCTCTGTCGTTGTTCCACTTGCATTAAATAACTGAAAGACTGCATGTGGATCTTTCTCAACAGCTTCTCTTAACTTTGCTTCGTCTATGATTAACTTTCCTTTTTCTAAATAGTTACTGGATGTTTTTATTCCAATTTGGGTAAGCTGGCTGTAGTCAGAGTTTACAGCTGTACCAGAAACAGGACTATAAAAATCATTACGCATTTTTGATAACCCGCTAGACAAAATGGAATCATTTTTGATAAGACCACTCTTAGCTCGCTCTTCCCATTGTTCCACTTGCTTTTCTGTCATACTTTCCTGCTCTTCAGTTGATAATGGCTGGTAACTACGATAGCGTTCCTCCGTAAGCTTTCCATTTATCTTCTCAAGCATTTCATTATACTTATTAACAAATTGGACGATTTTATCAACCATGTTATCTGTATCATTTGATAGAGCTATCGTTGCTTCAGAATTTTCTTTATGAAGTGTGTATGTGACATTGTCAATGGTAAATGTATTTATCGTACGAGACGTTGATAGGCCATTGATGGAAAATTTAGCATTCTGCCCTTTTGAACCTTCTGCCCCAACATTTAGTTCATTCTCTGCTAAAGCATCTTCGAATCCTAAAGAGCGAAATACACTAGCAGTAACTTCGTCGTTTAGTTTAATCGAAGCATTTTCACCTGTATCCTTTTTAGTCATAACAACTTTTCCCGTTTCTGAATCACGAAAAGCTGATATACCAAGCTCTGTTTTTTTCGAAAGTTTTGAGAGGACGTCATCAACCGTATCAGTTGCTTCTATTACAAGTTCGATATTATCTGTTGTTGTCCCGTCACCATTAGTGACCATTAAATTAAGAGTGCTTTGTGCGCCACTCATGAAGGTTGTTTCCTTTGTAGAAATCCATGTTGCTGATTTAGCTGTTTGGGTCACACTGATTTTTGTATTGATATTTGCCGCAGATGAATTCGCTGTTGCTGTAACAGCACTTGTATCAGAGCTTGTTACTTTCTTCTTTATAAGATTACTTTGAAGCGTCATATTGTCAAAAATAAATTTATCAAAGTCCTGTAATAATTTATTCATCTCGCGATAATCATCACGTTGCCACTCAAGAAGTTGCTTGTTCTGTGTTAATTTATTAAGTGGTAAGCGTTCAGCCTTCATTAATTCAAATACGATGCTATCCGTATCCATCCCACTAGCTAGTCCACCAATTCTCAATCCTGCCATTCATTGAGGCCCCCTAACTTTTTTTATCAACGAATAATCCAACAAATTCGGTCATGTCAGCATATAGATCTAGCCACTTTTTAGAAAGGTTCTCTCTGACTACTTCATTTGTGATGTTATCAACTACCGTGACATAATATTCGTTTAGTTTTTCGTGAAGTTCGAATTTAATATGTCTATTTGCCGGTTTCAATCCTTCGTTCATTTCATCAATCGCACGCATTATTTGTTCTTTTGATAGAGTGGATTGCTTCTCTTGAATAGGTTGTTGTCTATTTGTATGTGTAGGTTCTGTTAGTTCTTTATGGCTAGTAATTTTAGTCGTTTCTATGTTGTGAAGTGCTGTCTGTGAAGATAGTAGATCTATCGAGATCGGAGTCACTCCTCTAAATTTATCTACTATTTATATCGGTTACTCTTTGTAAAAGTTTAAGGAAAGGACAAATAAAACGGTGAGAACTTTTATTGTTGAAATGAGGGATTTTGTAAAGATTTAAATTGGATATGACATGGTTACAAGATCATGCACGTGTATTCCTGATCCATAGAAAAACTCCTTATCATTAGTCATTTGGACAAGGCTTCCAAAGCTAATGATAAGGAGCTTCTTTTTAACAAAACGATGGATTTTTTAATTCCCGCTAGGAACCATTATATCCAACAATGGTGCATGGTGCTGAGCTGCGTGCATATCTGTTTCCCCGATACTCCCTTGGGCTCTAGGTCTTGGAATCGTTGCTTTGACCGCGTTGGCTGCATCGAAATAAACGAATGTTATAACCTCTTCTACGGGAAGATTGTATAATTCGGCAATCCGTTCTTTTGTAATGGCGTCTGATGCTTTTACTGCCTCATAGTCTTCCACACTCTTAAAAATGATATCCATTGTTATTTCAAAAGGACCTGCATTTTTACTACGAATAATTTTGGCAATTTCTTTTAATGCTACCAATTTCGTTGCTTCTTTTACCGCTACCATTTGTGCCATTATGATACCTCCACATATTTAATTGGGAAAAGATCTGTAGGGTTTTCAACCTCTACTAAATGATACACATTAAATTTACAAACTTCTCCGAGTGGTATTTCTAATGGTGTAAACGGAAGCGCAATATTTCCAGCTGTCGCCATTCTTCCTTCATAAGGGCAGTGCAGCATTTCTGTACGAGCCCTGCTGCAAATCGATGTCGCCATCTCTTGTGTTGCTGCAGCTACTTCTAAGATGATACAAAGCTCATGTGGAGTAGCATCTTTTAACGGTTCTAACTCGCGCATGACCCCATTTTTACCGAACTGATGAAAAATCATTTGATAGCTTTCTACTGGAATATCTGAGAAATAGTCTTGAACTGTTTGCTCTACATGGGCAATAACATGATCTATTTGTTCAATAAGAATTGGATCCCTTACACCAGCTATGTAAATCGATCTGTAGCCTACACGTTTTGCTCCCTCCATTTTCACTGTGTAAGTTGGAGCTGGGATGAATCTACTTCCAGATACTTTGACACTACGGTCTGTCAATTGTTCAAACTTCGTTTCAGATAAGTCTAACGATCCACCTGGACCAGGAAGAATGTAAGGATGAGATTTTTCATAAAGTGTGTGAGCTGATACTGAATAAACCGTACACTTTTCCACTGGATTTAGTGGTTCAAGCACAAAATGGTCCCTTCTCAGAATACCTAATATGCTCTTTCCAGCTGGCTCTGCACAAATTGCTCCACATTCCATTACTTTTCCCATATGCCAACATAATCCTGGATCGAATCCTTCTTTTATGCCAAGTGCAGCGAAAGGTACAGGATCGTAAGCGCGGCCAGATATGATAATATCGACATCTTCGTGTTCCTCTAATACTTTTAAGTAAGGCTCTACACCCATTTGAGCAACGATGTTTGTCGAAGCAAGTACTTCTTCTTGTGTAAGAGGCTCTACTGGTCCACAAGGAATGACTTTGCCATCTTCAATTTGTTGTAAAGCATAATCCTTTTCGACATCACTGTAGATGGCGGCAAGTTTAAAGTGATATCCCTTTTCCCCTGATATATCCTTAATAATGTCGATAAAAGCATCAACATGATCGTTCGTACCGTCCCCTCCAGCCGAACTAATAAATATAGGAATTTTCTTTTCATGGCCTGCTTCAAGCATAAAGGAAATGTCTTTGTAATAAGCTTCTCGAGAACACGTCATGGAGCCTAAACCAAGCTTATGTGGTCCGCTGTCCGTTGAGCCTGAGTCAATTACAATCACATCAGGGTTCATTTCTAACCCCTTTTTAAACAAATCAATAGGAAAACCGTAGCCAAGCATACCTGCTGGTGTTAAAATTTTAATTTCCTCTTTCATTTTCTAAACCCCTCTTTTGACCATGATATGTTACTAGTTATCCCTCATTTTTGATCAATGCAATGATGTTATAAGACAATGTAAAGTAAAACTCGCTTAATCTATCACTTTCACTTACCTTTCATTCCTTTTCAGCCTCATCTCCCCTAGGTTTTAAATCTATCAAAATGAAAAACCTACTTTATGACCTTACTCTAATAACAAAATGTAAATATTAATAGTTTATGAACTTTAATTTAATTAAAAATAATATGCTAAATTTTGTATATAAAAACCTGTAACTTTTAAAAAACACAAGACAATCTGACAAAAGGTGTTCTTTCATTTTATTGGATTAGGTTGTGGTCTTGAGGAGTCAGGTGCTGGGGCTGGATGTCGTGCGCTTATCCACAGGACAAGAATTTTGGTGATTACAGAGATTTCCTTGATAGTAGCTGATAATCTATCGACTTTAGAGTTAGTCTTAAAAGTGGACACGTCGAAATGAGAATAAAGATATAATATAGATAATTTAATTAAAGGACGTGTTCAAATGGGGAAGCACCATACTCGAGAGTATAAAGAATATGTATCAAAA
>NZ_JAIQUM010000048.1 GCF_020075705.1 Metabacillus rhizolycopersici
GTAGGTACCATCTCACTGTTAATAAAATAATGTCAGGTTGATAATGTTTCCACTTGAACAAATTTTGCTTTTCCATACTGATCACGTCCCTTTTTTAAAGTAATAGTATCAGTATGTCCGAGCTTTATAGATTAATTGCAGTTGTTTTGAGTTTTTTACACCAGAACCCCATTTGAACAAATCTTCTTTTTTCATACCGATCACACACCTTTTTTTAGAGTAATAGTATCGGTATGTCCAAGATTTAGAGATTAATTGCAATTGTCTTCAAGTTCTTGCACCAGAACCCGAAAAAGTGTACTTTTACGAACGGAGGGAAATTTAATATATTAATAATAGAACAAACAAAAAAGAGAGCTAGTCAAAAGACCAGTCTCCAACAAGGGGGAAGAGGTTTAAGACCGCCCCTTAGGCGCATATTCAATTGACTAGCAATCTTCCACTACTATATATGCGGCTTTCACCGGACCATGGACACCGACAACTAGATTCATTTCAATGTCTGCTGAGTTGCTTGGTCCAGTTATATAGTTAATGCAGGATGCAACTTGTTCACCGTTTTTCACTTTTTCACGTAAAATTTTTGCGGCCTGAGTCATAGATGGCACAATGGTGCTTTTTGGGATGATCACAATAGAGTTCTCTGGTAAGAAGCTTATCGTTCGCCCTCGATCTTTGCCACTAAATAAGACGACTGTTCCTGATTCAGCTAGTGTCATTTCACTGATGGTGATGCCGACATTCGCAAGATCTGCTTTCTTGATATTTTCAGACCCTAATGTGAAATCCCACTCAAAGACATCAACATTTCCTTGTGGCAATTCTTCTTTTAAAAGAGTTCCGAGTCCGAATTGTTTAAAACGTTCGTCCTTCCATGTAACAATCGGGCCACCTCCAAAGCTTTCAATCACATTCATGACAGCAGCAGATAATTCTGCTTGTGTTGTCAAATTAAAATCAGTATGAATTTTGGAACATTGTTTTTTTAGGACTTCTACTAACTCATCAGATGATGCTCCTTTTAATACATCTTCCTGGGGATTGTATGCCCAATGAGGACGAGTAACATTTGATTTGCTCTCTCGTCCAAGCCTGTTCGCAATTTTATTTAGAAAAGCTTCTCTATTTTGGATTGTTCCTTGCATTACTGGTCTCCTCCTTTTGGACGATTTTTAATCCAATCCCGGAACCGTTCTTTGGTTGGTGCCGGAAAATCACGTATATCAGTCCATGCTTTTAATGGACCCACCCCTTTTGTGATTTTATCATCGGTAATCAGAGGTTTTGCCAAGGATGGAGCCATTTTTGAACCCATTTTATAAAGAGTAGGTGTTGCTGCTCCAAAACCAAATGCTTTCATAAGGAGTTTTTCGGCAATCGGTGCCCTACCTTCTTTTTCAACAATCACTTGGCGATGCTTATGGAGCAGCTGATGGAGTGGAATTTTTACCGGACAAGCATCCGTACAAGCTCCACAAAGTGTCGAAGCATATGGTAGCTCTTTATATTCGTCATACCCACCAAGAAGAGGAGATATGACCGCGCCAATCGGTCCTGAATAAATCGAACCGTAGGAATGCCCTCCCACTTGTCGATAAACTGGACAAACGTTCACGCATGCTGCACAACGAATACATTGCAAGACCGATTGAAAGTCGGTACCTAGAATATCTGAACGCCCATTATCCACGATGACTAAATGAAATTCCTCAGGACCATCGACATCATCTTCCTCACGACGACCAGTTAATGTCGTAATATAGCTCGTTAATTTCTGTCCAACCGCACTTCTTGTGAGCAAACGAACCAATACTTCCATTTCTTCAAAAGTAGGTACAATCCGTTCCATTCCCATTACAACTACTTGTGTTTTAGGAAGCGATGCCACAAGATCGGCATTTCCTTCATTTGTAACGAGTGTAATGGAGCCCGTTTCTGCAACCGCAAAATTGCATCCCGTAATCCCGATATCAGCCGTTAAAAATTCTTGGCGTAAAATTTTCCGTGCATGTAACGCAAGTTCTTCCGGATCTTCGGTCTTTTTATAGTTTAATTTTTCTGTAAAGACATCTCTAATTTGTTCTTTGTTTTTATGCAAGGCAGGTACAACAATATGAGATGGTGGATCATGATCATCGACTTGTAAAATATACTCACCTAAATCCGTTTCGATTACTTGACATCCAGATTCTTCTAATTTTGCATTCAGGCTAATTTCCTCTGTTACCATCGATTTTGCTTTAACAATTTTTTTAGCATTATTCTTTTTTGCGATCCCCTCAATATAGTTGCTTGCTTCTTCAGCTGTTTCGGCAAAAAAAACATGTCCACCTCTTTGTGAAACGTTTTCACTGAGTTGATTTAAATAAAAATCTAAGTTTTCAAGTACGTGCTGGCGGATTTCTTCTCCATGTGAACGCCATTCTTCCCAATTTCCCAACTCTTCTGTTACGGTATTTTTCCGACCTTGAATCGTTTCCTGTGCTTTTGAAACGGCTCCTCTCATGAAGGTATTGTTAATTCCTTCATCGACCCGTTCTTTAAAAACAGTTGTGCCAATTTTCATCGCCATCGTGCACCCCTCCTATACTCGACTATTTAACACTTCGGCAATATGAAGTACTTTAATTGGTTTTCCTTTTCTATCAATTCTTCCACCAATATTCATTAAACAACCCGCATCTCCACCGATTAAATAGTCAGCTTCTGTTTCTTCTACACACTGCACCTTTTCATCCACCATTTGCTCTGAGATTTTCCCCATTTTCACCGAAAAGGTTCCTCCAAACCCACAGCAATTTTCTTTCCCAGGGAGCTCCATATATTCAAGACCTTTTACATGGCTTAGCAGTTTCATAGGAGCTTCCTTAACCCCTAGTAATCTTGTCATATGGCAAGATGTGTGATAGCTAACTTTCCCATTGAATGTTGCTCCTACATCCTCAACCTTTAATACATCCACAATAAATTGTGTTAGTTCGTATGTTTTGGCTGCAAGAGCTTTTGCTTTTGGTTCCCATACTGGATCTCCTTTGAAAATGTGCTGATATTCATGAAACATATAGGCACATGAACCAGATGGACAAACAATATATTCAGCATCTTGGAATATGTCGATCATTTTTTTCATAGCCCCTTTGGTTTCTTCAACATAACCACTATTATAAGACGGTTGTCCGCAGCACACTTGATTCTCTGGAAATTCCACTTCACAGCCGAGTCGTTCTAGTACTTCTACTGCCGCTTTTCCTACATTCGCTTGAAACATGTCAACGAGACACGTAATGAATAATGTTACTTTCACTTTGTCTCCTCCTCTGTCAAAAAAGTAAACTGGCACCTTTAATAAATATTTATAAAATCCTACAAAAAATGAAACAGAAAATTAGCAGTTTCAAATATTTTCTTAACATTAATAAATCCTAATAAAAAATGGCCGCTGATTTTTATCAACAGCCTGAAATAAAATCAAATCCTATATATCTTACGCTTCTTTTGCTGGTTTATAGGTTTTTTCCGCAGCTTGTCGACGCCAGTACCCTTCAATTTCTTCTAAAGTTTTTCCTTTTGTTTCCGGTGTTTTATAGTAAATAAATATACAAGCAATCACTGATAATACTGCGTATATGAAGAAGACATTATTTCCAATGAAACTTAACAATTGCGGGAAAGTGTACGAAAAAATGAAATTCAATGTGTACTGTGAAAATGTAATGAATCCCATTCCAATCGCTCTTGCTTGTAGAGGGAACACTTCCGGTATAAATAGCCAGAAAACCGGTCCTAGGCCAATCCCAAACGCAAAGACATATAAAAACACACAAATCATACTCACTATCGTATAATCAGAGAATAGTGCTAAACCGATTAAAGGAAGAACCTGTCCACCAATACTGTAGATTAACAAAGTTTTTCTACCCAGTTTGTCAACAATAAATAGGGATATAGCAGTGGAAACAACTAAGGCAATACCAACACCAAAGTTCGCTACATTCGATCCGCTCCACCCGTTAATGTTAACGCCTTCAAAAATAATAGGTGCAAAGTATACCACTGCATTAATCCCAGTGAAGACTTGGAAGAAAGTTAAGATTAACGTCATGTTTAGAATACTTTTATACTGGCCAAATAAATGTTTAAATCCTACTGTTTGCTGCTTAAGAGAATAATTAATATCTCTTATTTCATCTTCTACTTCTTTGTTCGATCCTCTTAGCTTCATTAAGACTTTTCTTGCGCGTTCTTCTTTCCCTGCAGTCAGCAACCACCGCGGACTTTCAGGTGACATTAGCATCCCAAACGTAAAGACCGTAGCTGGAATAATCCCTATTCCTAACATTAGCCTCCAATCTGAGAAGGAAGCTCCTACTATGTATGCGCTTAAAATTCCGACATTCACACTTAACTGATATAGAGCGCCAATAAATCCCCGAATTTTAGGTGGAGCTAATTCAACAAGATAAATCAACGAACACATATTAGCTATTCCGCAGCCGATTCCAAGAATAAACCGAGACCATATTAAAATGATTTCATTTGTAGCAAAGGCACAGCCAATAGACCCAATTATAAAAGTTAAACCGGCTCCAATTAATAATGATTTTCTTCCTAAAACCTTAGATAATGAGGTTGAAAGAACAATAGCCGGTAATGCTCCTAAAAGGAGGAAGCTTACAATCAATCCTTGACCGGACGGAGATAATCCAAATTCTTCAGTAATAAAGGGCAGCGCTGGAGAAATAGCACCCGAATCAAAGCCATATAAAAGGCCAGCCAATCCGCCAAAAATCGCATAAATATACATAATTTTCGGAATTTTTTGCTCCAAAGAAATCACTCCTTTTACGTTTTTTAATTAAAGCACACCTTTTTTCAAAATAATATTCGCATACTGTGCTCGTTCACTCGTAGCGATGATGGCATAAGCAGATTTACTCCGTTCGTAAAAATCAGTTCTTTCAAGTTTTTCAATTTTGACAGGAAAGTCGCTCATTTTTTTAAAGATATCTTCGTAATTCTTCCAGATTGCAGGGTTCCTTTCATCCCCTTCAACCGTATCCATCAGCAAGACAGGAAACGTAACGTAAGTATCTAGCGGAAAAAATTCTAATATTGCACTCAAAAACTCTGAAACACCATGTCCATGAGCATTAATTAAACGGCTGGAATGACTTGCAGCTGGAAAATTTCCATCTGCAAGTACAATTTCATCACCGTGCCCCATCTCCATCAAAATTTTTATCAAATCAGGAGAGATAATAGGCGGAATCCCTTTAAGCATATGTCAAAGCCTTTCCACTTTCTTGCACAAATTTGTTCGTAAGCGTTCCTAGTTTTTCAATTTCAACAGTGACCACATCTCCAGGTTGAATATAAACACGTTCCTCAGCAGGTAGACCAAACACTACTCCTTCAGGTGTACCCGTTAAAATAAGATCTCCAGGCTCTAGCGTCATGTGTTTGGATATATAACTTACGATCTCAGCGCAAGTAAAAATCATATCGGAAGTATTAGAGTTCTGTCTCAATTCATCATTTACGTAAGTTTTCAAGCTTAGATTGTTTGGATCTCCAACTTCATCTGATGTAACTAAGTAAGGACCTACTGGACTAAACTTATCGCATGTTTTTCCAAGCAACCATTGGTGTGTTCTCATTTGGAGATCTCTTGCTGACAAATCATTGACTGTACAATAACCAAAAACATGAGAAAGAGCTTCTTCTTGTCCAATGTTTTTAGTCTTTTTCCCTATTACAATCCCCAGTTCCACCTCATAGTCCAGTTCATTCGTTACAGCAGGAACAGCAATTTCACTTTGATGACCTGTTAAAGTATTATCAAACTTGTTAAACAGGATAGGTACTTCTGGATACGGCGCATTGGTTTCATCTGCGTGTTTTCGATAGTTTAAACCAACGCAAATAATTTTACGTGGTCGTGTAACACATGGCCCCCAAACAAGCCCATCCTCTTCAATCACGACTGCACTTCCATTTGATACTGCTTCTTTGACCTTTGTTTCAAATTCGTTTAGTTCTGATTGATCTAATTCAATTACTTGCATTACATCTTTTAAAATTTCGTTCCATTCATTCTTCTTAGCCGTTTCTTCGATATCTATTAATTTATCATCAATCTGTACAGCTAGTCTCTCATTCTCATTTTTTATAAAAGTAGCTAGTTTCATTTTTCCATTCTCCTTCTATGCATTTTTTCCAAAAACAACTCCACCATCAATATAAAGAGGTGATCCCATCATGAAAGAAGACTCATCTGAAGCGAGAAATAGTGCGGCTTTTGCCACATCTTCTGGTCTTCCTAAATCCCCACTCAATTGTCTTTTCTTAATATTTTCTATTGCCACTTCAGGGTCATCGTACGAAGTTTTTAAATAATCTTCAACAAATGGGGATAATATTGTGCCCGGTAATAAAGCGTTTACTCGAATGTGATAAGGAGCATAGTCTACCTGCATTGCTTTCGTCAGTGCAAGTACTGCTCCTTTTGTTGCTGAGTACGCAGCCCGTTTAGCTAGTCCCATTTCTGCAGCACAAGACGACATATTAATAACGACTCCACTTTTTTGTTCCATCATATAAGGAAGCGTATATTTAGAAGGCAAATAAACACCCTTCACATTCACACTCATTATTCGATCCCATGCGTCCGGCTCTACTTCATCCACTCTTCCCACATTGCTGATCCCTGCATTGTTAAATAAAATATCTATTTTTTGATACGTCTCAATAATCTGCTTAATCGCAGACTCAACCGCTTCAGGATTCGCCACATCTACTTCGAAAAATGCCGCTTTTCCGCCATGTTCTTCTATTTCATATACGGTTCCTTGTCCATTTTCGCGATTAATGTCTGTGATGATGACAAAAGCCCCTTCTTTTGCGAACAAGCGAGCTGTTGCCTTTCCAATGCCGCTCCCTCCGCCTGTGATGACAGCTATTTTGTCAAGTAGTCTCATACTGTTACCTCCTGTTCATGATCCATATGATCTTCAGGTTGTGCCGCTTTAACTGTTAATCCACCATCAACCATTAACAGATGCCCATTGATTTGCATGGCTTCATCTGAAGCTAAAAATACGACAGCATCTCCAATTTGTTTTTCTGTACCAAGTCTCTTCATTGGATTCGCTTCAATCTCTTTTTGTAAAATTTGAGGATCTTCCAGATATTCTTCGCACATATCCGTTGCAACAGTGCTTGGTCCGACGGCGTTTACATTAATGTTGTACTTACCTAACTCAATCGCCAGCGCTTTTGTTAAATGCCCAGCTGCTGCTTTTGATGAAATATAGTGTGGAATAACTGGACTCGTCACAAGAACACTCGCTGTTGATGTAATATTAATAATTTTCCCATATTTGTTTTCAATCATTTTTTTAGCGACTCTTTGTGACGTCAAGAAAATAGATTTCACGTTCGTCTGATATGTTTCGTCCCATGTTTTTTCTGACAGACTTAAAAAAGGTTCAAATGGCGCAATACCAGCATTATTCACCAGGATATCAACCGATCCTAACTCTTTTTCTACTTCGTCTATCATTTGGTCAACTTCTTCTTTAATCCCAACATTTGCTTTCACAACCATCGCTTGAATATGAAACTGCTTTTCTACTTTTTCCTTTAAAGCGTTTGCTCTTTCAAATGAACTAGGTGATGTATAGTTGATCGCCACATTAGCGCCTTCTTCAGCTAATCTCATTACAATTGCCGCTCCTATCCCTCGGCCTCCACCTGTGACAAGAGCTGTTCGTTTTTTAAATTTCCCCATATTTATTCTCCTTTTCCTATGTTTTTTTAAAGGCTGATACTGATTCGGCTGATACTAAATTCTTGATGACCTAAGATTTCAGCTTTTGCCAACTCACCCTGTGCTGTTTTTATAACCGTTTCAAGAATACGATTTCCTGCTTCTTCTGTCGTTTCTTTCCCTTTCATAACAGGACTTGTATCTACATCAATGTTATCTAACATTTTGACAGCAGTATGTTCATTGCCGGTTATTTTGATGACCGGAATAATCGGATTTCCTGTTGGTGTACCTCTACCTGTTGTAAAGCAGACCATATGAACACCAGCAGCAGCCATGCCTGATACACACTCGATATCATTCCCTGGAGAATCCATAAAGTAATAGCCGTTCCCTGGAATTTCTTCAGCAAAGGATAATACATCTTTTAAGGGTGCTGTACCTGCTTTACTTATACAGCCAAGAGATTTTTCTTCGATTGTAGACAAGCCTCCCTCAATATTGCCTGGACTTGGATTGCCACCTCGCATGTCTGCTCCAATGCGCTCTACTTCTTTTTCAAAATTATCGACATACGCATAAAGCTTATTTGCCACTTCTTCACTCACAGCTTTTTGAGCGACAAGATGTTCAGCTCCGATAATTTCAGTTGTTTCTCCCATTACAATGGTACCACCATGCCCTAAGAGCTGATCAGCTGCTTTTCCTAAAGCAGGATTGCTGCACAGGCCAGAAGTAGCATCGGAACCACCACATTTCACACCAAGTATTAATTCTGAAAGTGGAACATCTACTTGTGGCACTTTCTCAATTTCCTTGAATAAGCTCTTAACAACTTCAGACCCTTTTTGAATCGCTTTTACCGATCCTCCTGCATCTTGGATATCGATCCACTCAACAGGTTTTCCTGTTTCTTCTTCAATTTCTTTTTTCAATACTTTGGCATCAATAACCTCACAACCCAAGCTAATTAAAAGAACTGCACCAACGTTTGGATTTTTACCCATTCCTGCGAGAAGTTTATGTGTACGATCCTTGTCTTCTCCAATCTGGCTGCATCCATGCTGATGTGGAATAGCCACTGAAGACGGTACAGCTTGCTGTATTCTATTGGCTACATGATTTGCACAAATGACCGTCGGGATAATTAACAAATGATTACGTATCCCAATTTTTCCATTTGGACGACGATAACCTTTTATCATGCTCATAGTTTTCGATCCCCTTCCGCTTTATCCCCTCTGCCTCTGATTCCTTCAATGTTATGTACATGGACATGTTCACCAGGTTCGATATCAGTCGTGGCTGCACCTATTACTTCTCCATACTTGATCACCGTTGCTAATCGTTGAATCGGTTTAATCGATATTTTATGTCCAAATGGAATCGATTGTTTTGCTGTCAAAACCTCTTTTTGACCATTAATGACATATAGTAACGTTTGTCCTGCTTCTAAATCTTTCAAAAGAGTAGCGACATTATCGTTATCAGACATAACGATGCTCGTTATATCCTGCTCATATTCTAACTTGCTCATTGCTTTCTCTCCTTTTCTCCAGTTTGTAAAATGCTTTAGCATTTTCAGAAAAAATTCCATTCATTTCAACATCGCTTAAGGTGTCTGGCAAATTATTATTAATTATCTGTAGTGCGGATTCATAGTCTCCAGCTAATAAACATACTGGCCAATCACTGCCGAAGAGCAAGCGTGACGGACCAAATGTTTGAACAATATGATGAATATATGGCTTAAAATCTTCTATTTTCCATGTAGATGGATCCGCTTGCGTCATTAAACCCGATACTTTGCACCAAACATTTGGAAATTGAGATAGAGCGTTCATCTCTTCTTTCCACTCGCTTAACTCTCCTCCTGAAATATTCGGTTTAGCCATATGATCAATGACAGTCAATAAATCGGGAAGCGCTTCCATCAAAGTCAAAATAAATGGAATATGTTTTTTATTAATTAATAAATCAAGGGGAAGATTATATCGAATCATCCATTTTAAATTTTCTATCACTTGCTCTTGTAAAATCCAATCACTTTTTTCTATATCTTGCAGCATTGGACGCAGACCAACAATTCCCGGTCGCATCATTAATGAATCTAATTGTTTTGGAAAATCCGGAGAAGATAAGTCTAGCCAGCCAACTACACCAAAAATCCAGTCATAGCGTTCATACAACGATAAGAGAAATAATGTCTCTTCGTATGTAGGAGCAGCTTGAACAAGGACAGTTCCAGAAATATGATGTTTTTGTAATAATGGTTCTAAATCTTCTGGTAGGTAATCTTGATAGAGGACACCCATGTCTTTTGAAAGCCAAGTATAGTCAGCTCTTTCAATTTTCCAAAAATGATGATGTGCATCAATAATAATTATGACCCCCTTCTTGTTATTTTTGTGTTACCGGTAACATTAAAATAACAAGAATATTTTAATTTGTCAATAAATTATCAAATCTTTAGCGAAAATAAAAAAACTCCTATTCTTTTATAGGAGTTCCAGATGACTTCCTGATCACCAATTCAGGCTTTAAATTAATAGTTCTATAGTCGGTTGGACTGACATCTTCTACTCTCTCAATCACTAATTGTGTTCCTATATAGCCAAAGTCATAAGCCGGCTGAGAAGACACAGTCAAAAAAGGATCCAAGTCTGAAAATAATTCTAAATCGTCAAAGCAAACAACAGCTATCTCTTCTGGCACTTTAATCCTTTTTTCACGTAAACTTTTTATCAACTTAATAGCGATAAAGTTATTCGCTGCAAAAATCGCTGTTGGGCGATCAGCGGACGGAAGATTAACTAAGTAGTCGATTCCATTCCATTGCTTTTCTTGTTTATAATGTGTCTGCACAAGGAAAGAAGAATCGATGTTTAAATCATTTATTTTTAACGTTTCAATATACGCCTGATACCGCTCTTTCGAAGTAGAAATCGTAAGTGGGCCATGGACCATAGCTATTCTTTGATGTCCATAATCAATGAGATGCTGAAGAAGCAATTTTGTTCCTTCATAGTTATCGCCAAGAACCCTATCACAAGATACATCTTCAATCTGCCTATCAATTAATGTAAAAGGGATTCTGTTTTTGATTAGTTTCTTTAAGTTTTTGATCGATGGATCCCCTGTTGGAGCAATAATTACGCCATCTACACGTTTTGAGATTAAAGCATTAATATAGTCACTTTCTTTTTCGTGATTTTCATCTGTATTACATAAAATAAGCTGATATCCCATTTGATTAGCCTTATCCGTAGCACCTCGTGCGACCTTTGTAAAAAAAGGGTTGGTAATATCCGTTATGATTAATGAAAGCAACTTAGTCTTCTTAATATTCAAACTTTGAGCGGCGGAATTCGGTATATAGTTTAATTCCTTAATAACAGCTTCTACTTTTTTTCTTGTCTTTTCACTAATATTTCCTTTATTGTTAATCACTCTTGATACAGTCATCGGTGAAACATCAGCTTTTTTTGCAATATCGTAAATAGTCGTCACTTTTTGTACCTACCTTTACATTTTCACTTTTATTGTATCATAAGTCTAAGTATTGTTTTATAGTCATCTTCAACACTTCGCCTATCTAGAAAAGAAGGAGTCTTTTCACCATCAGAAACCTCCCCTTTCTTCCTCTAACCTCCATCTTTAGATATCCTTGTCTTAACCAATTTACTATTTGTGCAGATGATGGATCTGGATACTCTTTTAACCAATTTATTATCTAATCCCAATAAGTCTAACTTCTTACTCCCGTCTTTAAAATAGTAATATCTGGTTTATGTGTATACATACCTGCAAATTATCATAATTTAAAAAGACAAAAACCCATTTTAAGATAAATCTAAAACGGGTTTTCTAGTCAATTTTATTTATATCCTGCTTACATTATTCAAAATGGTACATTATCAGCACTATTAATTGGACCATATATAATCAACAGATAATGGGATTTTACCTCCTACTTGTTCTTGTTTATTACCCCTAGAAGTGGCTTGCTTCATTCTTGGTACTAACGTAATTTTGGGCACAATCACAATATATGTTTTGGTAATAGCTTATAGATTTCCCCATAATTTTATACTAAATAAGGCAATTGTACCTTATTCAGAAAGGGGTATATCATTAGAGTCAAACCGTTCATATACTTCTTGCATCTTCTTTCCTGCTTCTTCTGGTTCTTTTTCACCCGTCATAACATCCAGATGGAGTTTAAAACTTACATTTGCCATTTCTCCAGGAATACTATCGTCCCATAATGAGGTCGTACCTAGTTCATTCATTCTATTATACATATTTGAAAATAGAGGGCCGTATTGCTCTAGATCCTCGTTTTTCAAATCCGTTCTCGAGGGAAAGGACATCCTTTGTTCTGCTAAAGCCTTTTGGCGATCATAGCTCATGACAAAGGCTACAAACTTCTTTGCAAGTTCTTCCTTGCTTGTCCCTTTCAAGACCATTAGGGCGTCGCCTGTATATAATTGTACTTTGGGCTGAATACTTTTTTTAACTTGAGGATAATAAAAAAATCCAATCTCAAAGTTTTCAGGAAGCTCTTCCTCTAAAATACCAGCCTGTGAAGAAAGACTTGAGTACATAGCAGCTTTGCCATGTATAAATAAAGCCCGTGCTTCTTCATCGTTTATTGTTGCAGCATTTTCAGTCATGAGTTCTTTTGTCATTTCCCTCATTATTCTCCAAGTATTTAACACTTCTTTGCTTTGATAAGTCATTTCCTTGTCTTTTTCACTAATATTAATTAATTTTCTGAATTGCTGCTCAGTGACATTTCTTTGCAAAATAGCATCAAAGATATGCCCTACAACTGATGGCTCTCCGATGCCTGAAACTAGTGGAGTATATCCCTTCCTTTTGAGTGGATCGACTATGGAAAAAAGCTCATTAAATGATCGGGGTTCCTTTACACCAGCTTCACGGAAAGCCATTTTGTTATAATAAATGACCGGGGTCCACACAATGTTGGTATTGACTGAGTATTTATGTCCATCCGCTGAAGTGTATCGTTTTAATGTTGATGGTGGAAGTACTTCATTCCATCCTTCACTTTTATACAAAGAATCAAGAGGTTCCAATACCGCTGAATCAACGATTTCATCGTACCGCCGTTCGGCCCAATACCATGCGACATCTGGTTTTTCAGAAGAGTTAAACAACTCAGGTGCTTGTTCTTTATATATACTCTCTTCATATTCATTAATTTGAATACTTACATGAGGATTAGCAGCCATAAATGCATTTGCGTCCTCCCGTAATCGGATTGCTACGCTCGGTATTGCTGAGATAACTAATTCAGTTTGATCCCCTTCCTTATTGGAAGTGCTTGGGTCATTTTGGAAAAAAGAGGTTTTTGGTGAGCATCCAGATAAGAAGATAATAAAAGAAATCCCAATCACCAAAATAAGATACATCTTTTCTATTATTTTTCTTCTCATCAGAAACCCTCCTTATAATCCCCATATTGCCCAGTTTTTTCGAATTCAAGCCAAACAACTTAGCAAGCTCAACTTTGGGTAGGACGTTGGTAATACCCACATATTTATTGATATACTTCATCGTAACTGGCTGCCATTAAACAGTCAGGCCAATCACTTCCATACATGACTTGATCTTACCCAAATGTTTCAATCATTATTGTTCATATTGAAGAGCGATCATTTGGTGTCCTTTAAGTCTTGGAAGGATAAATTCCGTTCTTCCGTCCTTCTCGCTAAATTCCAATGCGATTCCTTCAGGGACACATTGGATTCCTTTAATTTCATGGTGAATATTAACAGATATTTTAGTATCATACAGTGGGATAACATCTTCTATTACTTCAATCTCTTGTGAGCGACGTTCTGGAATATAATGAAGTAAATGAATTATTCCTCTGTCTTCTTGTTCATTCATTGCGACACACAATGTTGACGGCCCATTATGTTTAATGAGTGGTTGCGGAAGAAGAAGATCAAGAGCATTTAAAAAGAGTTGCTTACACCAACGAGGTGCATTTTGGTTGTATTGACTGAAAATTGGATGCATAAAGTAAATAGACGATCCATTTTGAATTACCCCTGGGTATCCTATTTCTCCTGATGAAGGAGTATGGGCATGAGAGCAAAATCTTTCTTGTGTTCGATTAAAATAAGGTACCTTTGCTTCTATCAGTACTTCAGCATTATCTAATGCTCTAACCTCAAGTCCTTTTAAATACATAACATGCTCCGTTATAGGCAAACCTTTTCCAATTTCCCCCTGCGGAACAAGGAAATCTGGGCTAAATGGAGCTTCACCCACCAATTCTACTCCAAGTGAAGAAAGATAGAAGTGATTTTTATCAGGGTTGAGCCCAGATTGATAACTCGCAATTATTTTTCCACCATTCTCTACATAATCATCTAGTTTTCTAGCAAATACTTCATCAACAGGTATGGTGTCCGGAAGGATTAATACTTTATACTTTTCTAAATCACTTATGGAGTCTAGAATATCAAACTGGTGTCCGCTTTCTTCTAGCATTCTAGTAACACCCATGATAGCAGATGGCAAGCCATCAAGACTTCTGGAATCTAGAAACTCTTCAGGAGTAAAGACGCCTATTTCCGTAATCGGATTGGCTCCTTCGCACCATGGTTCTTTTGCTTCAATTTGTGAATAGACGGAGCCAATCAGATCATAAACAGGATACGAGATTTTCCCATTGGGATCCAATTGGTCACCAATCATGCATTTTAAATTTAAAGCGAGAGATCTAAAACATTCAAATTCAAGAGCTGCTTTATTTTTAAAAGAGTGAAAGTCACCCCACATTGTATGGAATTTACCCGTCATTCCAAGGCTATCTAATCCAAGATTACGTGCATATCGAGCTGTAATTGGGAAATGTAAATACCCCCATTCTCCGCTTGGAAGAGACTCCAATTCAAAGTGTGTGTATGCACTCTTTATCGAGCGGTGAGCTGTACTAATATGCCCTCTGTTATAAAAAATCGAACATTCTTTGTTGCTTTCTCGAATAAAAGCGGACATATCTAATTTGAATCTGTCAATCACCTGTTGTCCATATAACAGACGATCTTCTTTTACCTCTGGATTCAATCTCTCTTTTTCCATCCCACTTTTACAATTTTCACATGAGCAGTCAAGCGGGTTAACAATGTCAAAAAACAAGCCGTCTACAGGAAACGCATCTAAAATTTCTTGCGTCTGGGATTTTAAATACTCAACATATGGACTGTTCACACATAGATGACGATAAAAACCGGGGTCTACTGTTGAATCATCTTTATATGAATTCGGATGATAAATAGGGTCGCCATTTTCATCCCTTGCCAGCCATTCGGGGTGCTTTTCTGCCATATAATTATCCCACTGTACTGTAATATAAATAGGTACTCGAATGTTCCTTTTATGGCAGGCTTCTATCTGTTCTTTTAACAAGTCTTTATTCACAAGGTGCGGATGTACAATCTCTGGAAACAACTTTGAGTCATAGTATAAAAAACCATGATGACAACGGGCGAAACAAGTGATTGAATTAACTCTAGCCTTCTCTAATGTGGACGCAAATTCGTCTGGATCAAAATTAATTCCTATATTTTCGATATCAGGGCTTGTATGAAAATCTAAATGTACTTGTCTATAACGCAAACTGTAATCTTTCATATTAATAAAACGCCTCCATATTCATAAGTTTTTATCTTCCTCCTAGACCGCTTGACGAAATTCCTTCGACAATATAACGTTGAGCGATTAAATATACAATAAATGATGGCAAAGTAGCCATTGTGGATGCTGCCATCAGCAAATTCCATTGAGTTGAATACTGACCATGGAACATTTGCAGTCCAAGTGGTAACGTATATAGAGCTTCTTCATTCGTAATAATTAGGGGCCATAAAAAACTGTTCCAGTAGCCGATAAATGTAAAAACTGCCAAAGTTGCTAGACCAGGTTTGAGCAGCGGAAGAAGAATACGCCAGTAAACACCGAAATGGCTACAACCATCAATTCTAGCAGCTTCATCGACTTCAAACGGGATAGTAAGGTAAAACTGTCGTAATAAGAATGTCCCAAAAGCAGTAAACGCCCATGGAATGATTAATGCCCAATAGCTGTTTACCCATCCTAATTCTTTCATCAATAGAAACATTGGAACTACAACAACTTGCTGAGGGACCATTAATGTAATCAAGTATGCTCCAAATAGTTTGTCTCTACCGCGAAATCGCAATCTTGAAAAAGCATAGCCCGATAAACTTGAAGTAATTAATACTAACAAAGTACCAAGGATCGACACTATTAAACTATTCAAAAAGAACGTTCCAAAGGGGAAAAAATTCCAAGCCTTTTCGTAATTTTCCCAAGCTAAACGAGAACCAATCCAATCCATCGTAAAAACCTCATTGTCAGGCTTCAACGATGTAATAATCATCCATAGAAAAGGCATAAATACACTAAAACAAGCCAATGCTAACAATGATCGATTCAATACTGATAGTGGTTTCATATTATCCCCCCCTTACTTTGTTTCATAATGAACCCATTTCTTCTGTAACACCAATTGGAGCAATGTGATGATTAAAATAAAGCCGAACATAATCACGGCAATAGCTGCACCTTTCCCCATTTCGAACCATTGGAAGGCGTTTTTGTAAATATAAAGACCAAGGACTTCCGTTGCATTTCCTGGACCTCCGTTTGTCAGGACATACGCTTGGTCAAAAACCTGGAAAGCATTGATCAATGTCATCACAGTACCAAAGAAAATAGCAGGACTTATCGCTGGCAACATAATCTTAAAAAATCGGACAAATGGACCAGCACCATCGATAGACGCTGCCTCTAGCATTGACTGTGGGACTCCTTGAAGAGCTGCCAAAAAAATGATCATATTGTATCCAAAATTTTGCCAAACGCACATTAAGATAAGAGCGATCATTGCCCATTTTGAGTCACCAAGCCAGTTTGGTCCTTGAATACCAATCCACTGAAGCATTTCATTAATCAATCCATTTTGTGGTTCATACATCCACTGCCATACCATTGCAATTGCGACAGGTGAAACAAGCACTGGTAAGAAGAGGAATGCTCTATAAATTTTAATCCCTTTTATCTTTTGGTTTAGCCATACTGCAAAGCCTACGGAAACAATTAGATTCAGTACGACATAAACAATAACGTAGAAAAAAGTATTAAAGATTACAGAACCAAATACCGTATCTTTACTAAATAAATTAATATAGTTATCAAACCCGACAAATTTGGGTTCTGATATAAGTGACCATTCAAAAAGACTAAGTACAAACGTCGCAATAATAGGAATGAATGTAAAAGTTAAAAAACCAGTTAAATTTGGTAGCAAAAACCAAAAAGCTGCACGAACATCACTTGATTTTTTCTTCTTGGCCTTCGTCTCTTTAGGTATATCTAAATTCTTTTCTTTTTCCACATAAGGTACACTCATCTAATCTCTCCTTTCGTAAGAATTGGCTTGGCTAAAGGAAATAAATAGCCAAGTAGCAATTCTTTAAAGTTAAAGCTCTTAGTCTTGAATACTTTCAAGTTGTTTCTGTAACTCGTCTAATCCGTCCTTAGCTGATTTTTCACCATTTAAGATTGGAATCATTGCCTTAGTAATCATATCGCTAGCCTGATTCCATGTTTCAGTAATGGCATACGGTACAGTATGCTGATCGGCATATTCTAAAACCGGTTTAAAATCTTCTGGAACTTGATTAAAATAATCTTCTTGTGCACCTTCAAGTGCAGGATAAGCCCGTCCTGCAGAGGCAAGTTCTTTTTGAGACTCTAAGCTAGTTAATGCAGTGATCGCTTTGTACGTCTCTTCTGGATGCTCACTTCCTTTGCTAACAGCAAATCCTGAACCTGCAGAAATACTCACTGAATCTTTTTCCCCAACTGGAATTGTAGCTACTCCGAATTCAAATGTAGCACTGTCGTTATACCATAAAGTATCCCAAGGCCCGTCCACTACCATTCCGACATTTCCTTTTAGCCATTGTTCCATCGACCAACTACCATTATTTGTAGCAACCATTTTTGGAGAAACATCTTCTTTAATCATATCTGCTAAATTCTGAACAGTTTCGACGTTTTTTGGATCATTAATTTTATATTTTCCATTTTCTAAGTATTTGCCGCCATTTGATAAAATCATCGGGAACCAGAAATCTGGATAACCGTTTGCAATAAATCCATAATTTCCATCTTTGCTTAGTGATTTAGCTGCTTCCTGGAAATCTTCCCATGTCCAACCCGGCTTTGGTTCAGGAATGTTATATTTTTCAAATAAGTCTTTATTGTAATATATAATCATAGCCCCGAAGTCATAAGGCACCACAGCTTGTTTACCTTCATACTTCGTATTTTCAATAATTGTACTATTAAATTCTTCTAGTTTAAAAGAGTCATCCTTTTTAATAAACTCATCTAACGGAGCAAGGGCAGAACCGTAACCTGGAAGACGCATGCTTTGCATTGATATGATATCAGGAGCAGAACCACCGGCAATCTGTGTTTGGAGTTTACTCCAATACTCTGTCCATGGAGCAGTTTTCAGATTAACTTGTATATCTGGATACTTTTCATTCACCCTGTCAGCCATTGCTTGCCAGGATTTTACCTCTGCATCGTTGCTTGCCCACATAAACCATTCTAATGTCACTTTATCTGATTTCTCTTCCGAACTTGACTCAGCACCGCTACAGCCAGCCAATAAGAGACAGCCTATCAGTAATACAATAAATACCTTCATCTTCATAAAATTTTCCTCCCCCTTTATTAAAGCTTGCAATTAAAAAACAACTATAAAATGATTTAACCCCCCTTTGATAACGCTTTCATTCTTGTTGTAAAAAGAAAGCCCTTTCATATTAAATCTTATTTATAAACTTTCTCCTCTTATTTAAAATAATAAATAATTTTGAATTTTCTATCAATGAGACAAATCTAACCTAAAATGTTGAATATTTTCATATTTCTACTTGTAAAATTATTTATTACTTTATAATTAGAATGTATACACCGTCTCTTAAATTGATAGAAGACTAGGACTAGATCCTTTTGATTTGTAATGTATAGGAAAAGAGGAATGTAAAGATGATTAGGATTGCAATTTTAGATGATGAGGAATTAATTCGTGAAGGTATCAAATTTAAATTTCCCTTTTTAAATCACGATTTTGAAATCGCTTACGAAGGAGACGATGGGCATGATTTGCTTGAAAAATTGAAGTCTTCAGATGTAAGTATAGATTTATTTTTAGTTGATATGATGATGCCAAAACTAAAAGGAATAGACTTCATTAGAGAAGTATCAGAGTTTTATAAACCAGCCAATTTTATAGTCATCAGTGGTTACGATGATTTTTCTTATGTAAAAGAAGCCTTAAAGCTGGGAGTGTCAGATTATTTATTAAAACCCATCGACCCTAATGAGCTTACAAGTGTATTGCTGAAAGAACAGGATAAAATTCACACTTTAAGGAAATCAAAATTCGAACATCTTCGCGATGAAATATCCCATCATCTATCCAAAAAGGAGGAGATAGCAAAATTAAGTGAAAATGCGAGGAGTTATTTACAAGAATTTATTAATAACGATTCAACCATCCATATCGTTTTATTAGGAAATCTGTACAGTCCTAAATCATTTACAGATATTCGGACAAGCCTTGAAGAATTATTATCAGATAATCAGGTATTAATCTGGATATATGGTATTCCTCAATTTTTCATTTGTATCACAGAAAAAGGTTTTACCCAAAAGCTAATGGATTTAATTAACTATCAAACCGTAACTACTATCTCTTTTGAAAATATGAAAGATTTAAAGCATTTATCTTCCTATTTTACGAAGGCGATACCATTAATGTCTTCTTTATTGACCTTAGGTGAAAAAAAGGTATTCACTATTAACATAGAAAAAGACTGCGTTGATGTGAATCTTTTAAATAAAGAGGAGATAGAACATACTCAAATCTCAAATCTTAAATATCTAATAGATTGTGAGGATGTAAAAACTTCTTTAAATGCCCTAATTATAATCTTGAACCAAAAAATTCCTCAAAATATAAAGGAGCATGCTTTCCAGCTATTCATGTGGAAACATTACCATTCGGAAGTATTACTAGAATGGCTTCAAAGTTTTGATTCACCACAGTTGTTCCAAGAGCAATGTTTAAACTTTATTAACGCTTTAAACGAGGACAAGTACCAGCTTACTGGAAAAGGTATCCTAGATAGAGTAATAAAAGATTTAAGTCAAGAATACGCAACTAAGAAAACGTTAAAAGATTATGCAGATAGTTATTATATTCATCCGAATTATTTAGCACGTTTATTCAAACAAGAGCTAGGCGTAACCTTTATTGAAACAATTACAACAATCAGAATGAAGAAGGCTAGAGAGCTTCTTAAAAACGAGTCTTTAAAAGTAAGTGAGGTAGCACAGCTTGTAGGATATGATGACGTCAGGTACTTTGGGCAGGTATTTAGAAGGGAGAATAATTTAACACCTTCTAAATATAAAAATAAAATAATGACCGCTAAAGAATGATAAAGTTAATAATTTCTACATTTAACCTTTTATTTCTCCCCTTCAAATTAGTAACTATTTGGTATACCATGTTACTAAAAAGGCGGCGGTGGAAACTTTGAGATTTAAGATTTTTAATTCATTACAAAAAAAAATTGCAATTGTTTTCACAAGTTTAATTGTCGTTTTATTGATTATCTATTCGACAATCACATATTGGTTTGATTCAAAGGCGATTTTTGATGAAGTTTCACAGGCTAACCTACTGACAATTGAACAAATGAGCAACAGCTTTGATGTCCAGCTTAATCTAATGGAAAAAGCTAGTCTACAACTAGCTTCAGAAGATATATTAATTAATATGTTAAAAAATCATAGTTTCAGAGATGAAGTCTTGTCCGAAGAATTGCAGAAAGATATTTTCCATCTTTTTTCTTATGCCAGAATTTCCTGGACAGAAATTGATAATCTATTTATTTACGATTTGACCGGGAATAAAATTGGTCATAAAATTTCAGACGTCTCCATCCCAAACCCAAAGTTAAAAAACTTTCAAAACTCGGATACCAGTATTGAATATGGTATTCTTCTTGATAGTGATTTAGAAGATGCTGTTGTTTCTTTTTTAAGACTTGTTAAAGAACCAGAGACAGCTCAACCTCTTGGTTGGATTAGACTTGACTTAAATATTTATAATATGGGTTCCATTAAAAATATCAATAAGGATCCCCGCATGTTTATGGTCTTAAGACCAAATGGAAGAGTCATTTATACAAATAAACCAGATGAAGTAACTATTATTATCATTTCTAAATTATTAAAAACAATCGACAATAAAGGATCTTTTATTCAAATTGGCAAAAATGGGAAAGAGTTAGTTAATTATTATAAATCTAAAAAAAGCGGTTGGATTATGCTGTCAATTGTTCCTGAAAGGAATTTAAACCAGGGACTTAGGGATGTTCGTACTTTTTCAATTACACTTGTTAGTATCAGCATCTTTATTTCAATACTCGCTGCTATTCTTATCTCTAAGAGAATCACTTCTCCTCTTAAAATGTTGCATTCTACCATGAAAAATGTAGAAAAAGGAGATTTGAAAAATCGTGTATCTATTAATTCAAATGACGAAATCGGAGAACTTGCCGAGCAAATGAACACGATGATTGAAAGTATTGATAGTTTAATTAATCAAGTCTATCAAGTGGAAATTAAAAACCGTGAGGCTCAGATTAAAGCATTATCTGCACAAATTAATCCTCATTTTTTATACAATACTTTAGAGGCAGTAGACATATTATCCTTACAGGGTAAAAAGAAAGAAGTTCAAATGATCGTGTTATCTTTATCTAGAATGATGAGATATGCTTTTAAAAGCGAAACAATCGTAACTTTAAAAGAAGAACTGCAGCATTTAGATGCTTTCTTACAGATTCAGAAAGCAAAATACTCCGAAAAAATAAACATATATATTAATATACCAGAAGATTTACTATCTGCAAAAATACCAAAATTAACACTTCAGCCTATTGTAGAGAACGTTTTCAAACACGGCTTCTTTCATAAATCGGGACAAAATAATTTGTTTATTTCCACAGAGCAAAATAATAAGAGAATACAAATCCATATTACCGATAATGGAATCGGTGTAAATCAGGAAAGGTTAGCTGAGTTAAATTTCTGGTTAAATAGCGAATCTCAACAAGAACATCAAGTAGGACATATTGGATTAATTAACGTCAATGAAAGAATAAAATTAAATTTCGGTCAAGAATATACCATTCAAGCTTCTAGCGAAGAAGGAGAGTGGTTTAATATAATTATTACTCTCCCTTTTCATGAAGTCTAACATGATAAAATACAGAAAAAGGGGTTCTGGTGCAAAAAGATTAAATTGATTGCAAGTAATCTCTAAATCTTGGACATACTGATACTATTACTCTAAAAGGTTCTGGTGCAAAGATTGGATTTGTTTAAAAAAGCATATAGATTTCTTAACTGAATTTCTTTTTAAGCAGCAATTCCAAATAGTTTATGGATGGTTTTTACTTGATTTTGGGCAGACTTGTTCTGTAAAACAACTTGCCCCTTTTTAACCATATGCATCGCTTCTATTCCAGAGATCATGGCCTTTGCTGTTCGAAAGGATTTGAACCCTAACATCGTACGAACTCGCTTCTTGATAAACCGATGATCTTGTTCGACAATGTTATTGAGATATTTAACTTGTCTTATTTGGATGCCTTCAGGAATCTTTTTCTCCTGTTTCAGTTGTTGAATAGCGACTGGATAGGCTGGGTTCTTATCAACTGTTATGACACGAGGCTTCGAAACATGAAAAGACCGCAAAGCTTTCTTGAAAAAGCGCTTTGCAGCCTTTTGGTCTCTTGTTTTGCTTAGGTAAAAATCGATTGTGTTTCCTTCGGAATCCACTGCACGATACAGGTACATCCATTGGCCTTTTACTTTTATGTACGTTTCATCCACTCTCCACGAGTCATTGGTTTGTTTGAGATGACGACGGATTCGTTTGTCTAATTCAGGACCATACTGATGAACCCAACGCATGATCGTTGTATGAGCAATGAATAAGCCCCGTTCTTCCATCATTTCCACTAAATCACGAAAACTTAGGTGATACCGTAGGTACCATCTTACCGTTAACAAAATAATGTCAAGCTGATAATGCTTCCACTTGAATACATTTTGCTTTTCCATACTGATCACGCACCTTTTTGAGATTAATAATATCAGTATGTCCAAGATTTAGAGATTACTTGCGATTGTCTTGAAGTTTTGCACCAGAACCCATTAGAGTACTATCTATCAATTTTTCCGAAAGCTTCCGAAAACTCATCCTCTACCGAATCTTTACCATACTCAATTTTATCTATTAAACTAGCGATCATTCTCTTTAATTGACTTACATTAGTTGAAAGATAACCATCCATTTGTACACGTGTTAATTCATAAATCCTTCCATTTTCTAATCGCTGAAGTTTATTTTTTATTTCCTGCAGTTCATGGCTGTATTTATCCGTCACATCCACAATTTTTTTAGTCATTTATAATCCCCCTATTTTACGATCAAATAGTTACTTCAAATTACTCAATACATCCTTCAGCTTGTCCAAGTCTTCTTTGCTCAATGTAACACCCTTGCCCATCTTCTCATGATTTGGAGCCCAATCACGGATGTCATACTTCGATTCACGACCATTCCAGCTAATTAAATTTAGTTCTTTTTTCCATCCTTTTGGTGACTCTGAAAGTACAGCAATATGTTCTGTGATTTCATATTTTAGATCTGCCATGCAGACACCTCCCATTATTTCGTCATGTTTGTATAATCGGCTTTCAAATAAATTTTAAATTCACTCTCCAAAAGGATAATTTGATCGATTAGTTGATTAAGCTCATTTCTTTTAGATATATCCCTTTCTTGAAAAGCTTCATTACTTTTTTGATGGATCTCATTTATCGTATCTGAAACCGTCTCTTTTAATAATTCTAAGCTTTCTGCTAGATCGATTGCTTTTTTAGGTACTTCTTCTTTTATTAAAGAAATAATATGATTTAAGTCCATATTTCCACCTACTTCGCTAATAATTGATGCCGATTCATAGGTGCCAAAGAATAGTTACTCTCATTTTCAAACTTGACAATCTTCACTGCCTTCTGCTGCTCGATTAGCTTGTATATCTTCGACCTTCACATTCTCACACATTAATTCAGCTTGTCTCATAACAACTTCTAAAGCATTCTTCACTTGTTTTGGCGGATAGTCATATTTCTTGAGCAGACGTTTAATAATTCGTCTCATACCAGCTTGAGCGCTCGTTCTAACATGCCAGTCAATAGAGATGTTTCGTTTGATAGCAGACGTTAATTCATTTGCAATTTTTTTAAGTGTTTCATCATCCATCAACTCTTTTACAATTTCTTCTGAGGTGAGGGCATCGTAAAAGGCAATTTCATCATCATTTAAGCCGAGATCATCCTCTTCTTCTCTCGTCTTTTTCATTTCTCTTGCCATTCGGAGTAATTCTTCCATTACTTCTACATTTGTGATCGCTTGATTTCTATATTTATTAAGTGCCTTTTTAAGTTTATCAGAATATTTTTCAGACTTTACGAGATTTCTCTTTTCCATCGTTTTGATGTTACCTTCTAATAACTTCTTCAACATCTCGACTGCTAAGTTTTTATGTTCCATTTCTTTTACTTCTTGTAGAAACTCTTCTGATAAAATCGAGACTTCTGGTCTCTTCAATCCCGTAACTTCAAACACATCAATTGCTTCTTCGGAAATAATCGAGCGTTCAAGTAATTGATTCACTCTTTCTTCGATTTCTTTCTTCGATTTCTTTTTCGGTTGTTTGACTTCTAATTTTGCTAAACTTGCTTTTACGGCCTTAAAATAACTCACTTCAAATGCAACATTCTTTCCTTCTTCTGTCGCCGCACATAGGGAATGAGCCTTTGCTAGCTCTGTCGCAATTTGTTTGAAGTCTTTCTGTTCTTTTTCTACTTTTCCAAGTATGAAGTTCATACCACCAACAATGGCTCGCATTCTGCCTGCTTGTGATTTCCCCATGAAGGTCGAGTAATCAAAGCCATGCATCATATCACGAAGAATTTCTAATTTTTCTACCATGACAGCAACTGCAGCTGATGTGTCAATTCCTGTACTTTTTTTATCACTGTCCGTATATTGGTTTAATGCTTTTTTCAAACTTTCAAGAATACCTAAATAATCAACGACGACACCGCCAGCCTTATCTTTAAAGACACGATTGACCCTTGCAATGGCCTGCATAAGATTATGGCCTTTCATCGCCTTATCAATATACATCGTGTGCATGGACGGAACATCAAAGCCAGTGAGCCACATATCACGTACGATAACAATCTTTAATTCATCGCTTGTATCTTTCATTCTTTTAGCTAACGTATCTCTTCGTTGTTTCCCACCAATGTGAGGTTGTAGTTTCTCTGCCTCTCCTGCACTTCCTGTCATGACAACCTTAATCTTTCCTTTATCGACATCATCACTATGCCAATCGGGTCTTAATGCTACAATAGCATCATAAAGGTCTACACAAATACGGCGACTCATACAAACGACCATTGCTTTTCCATCGATTGTTTTCGATTTCTCTTCATAGTGATCAACTATATCTTTGGCTAGCTCTTTAATACGGTTTGGCGACCCCACAATGGCTTCTAGCCTAGACCACTTCGATTTATATTTCTCTCGATCATTATCTTCATGACCTTCAGTAATTTCTTCAAATTCCTCATCAATTTTCTTTAATTCTTCATCATCGGTCTCAAGTTTAATAATTCGATTTTCATAATAAATTTTAACCGTTGCTTCATCTTCGACAGCTCTTGTCATATCATAAATATCTATATAATTCCCAAAAACGGCAGGCGTTGATTTATCCTCTAATTCAATTGGTGTACCCGTAAACCCTATGAAGGAAGCATTAGGTAGCGCATCCCTTAAATACTTTGCATACCCAAACTTCACTTCACCTGTCTTGCTATTTGTTTTCGCTTCTAATCCATACTGGCTTCTGTGAGCCTCATCAGCCATGATAATCACATTTCTACGATCTGTTAAAACGGGCATATCCCCATCTTCTGGTTTAAACTTTTGAATGGTTGTAAAAATAATACCGCCAGACTCCCGTTCATTTAATAAATCATAAAGTCCATTGAGTTCTTTAGAATTTTCTTTTGCTTGTTGTTTCTTTTGTTCGTCCGTTAATTTTCGAACATGAGCTTGTTTTGGTGTTTGCCTTAATACATCTCGCGATTTCCAAAACGTTTGAAAAAGCTGATCATCTAAATCATTGCGGTCTGTAATCACAACAATTGTTGGATTATTTAGTTGTTGAACAAGCTGTGCCGTATAAAATACCATTGAAAAGCTTTTACCTGAACCTTGCGTATGCCATATGACACCAATCTTTCTGTCACCAGATTCACTGGTAGCTTCTTCTGTCTTTCCAACTGCTTTTTTTACTGCAAAATATTGATGATAAGCAGCTAAAACTTTTGCAATTGTTTTCTTATCGCCAATTTTATTACCATCTTCATCTTTTTCTTCTTCTTTCGTTTCTTGAAAAAGAATGAAGTTTTGAATAATATCTAGGATTCTCTCTTTACCAAGCATCCCTCGAAGCATCACTTCATATTGAGGAACTTCAAGAGGTTCAATATTCACCCCATCAATCGTTCGCCAATTCATAAAACGTTCTTGATTAGCAGTAATTGTACCAGCTTTGGCATTAATACCATCTGATAGTATACAAAACGCATTGTAGTTAAATAATGAAGGAATGTCTCTTTTGTACGTTTGAATTTGTTCATAAGCATTATCAATACCGACATTCTCATCAGTAGCTGACTTTAATTCAATCACAACTAAAGGAATACCGTTAATAAAAAGGATTAAGTCAGGTCGTCGTTCTTCGTGTTCCACTAAGGTAAATTGATTAACAACTAAGAAATCATTTTTTTCTGGGCGTTCAAAATCAAAAATAAATGCTTTTTTCGTACGATTAATCCCATCCTCACGAAAAGACACTTCAATCCCTTCAACTAAAAGCTGATGAAAATAACGATTGTTTTCTTCGAGAATTGGGCTATTGAATGCAATAATCTTTCTGTATGCTTCGTCTAGCGCTTCCTGTGGAAGATCTCGGTTAATTTGAAATAAAGCATCTTTCACACGTTGTTCAAGTAGGACTTCTCGATAGTCTTTTCGTTCAGGATGTTCTCCATCACAACTTATTTCAGGTGCGAATATATAGTCATAGTCTAGTTCTTGCAGTACTTCTATTGCAGCTTCTTCTAGTTTATCTTCCGTAAAATTTTCTAAGAGGCTCATTTATGCCACCCTCTCCACCAACCATTATTTGAACAACTTTTTGAGCAACTTAAAAATATCAAATGTCGTTTTCTGATACACTTTGTTGTAGGCATACTTTTTAGGATTCCGTAACCAACCATACCCTCTAGGCATTTTCAAACCAGCTCGATGAATGATTTGTCTTTTGATGCTGGTTCTTGCTAAGATTCTCTTCTTCAAGCTTGGTTTCCTTATTCCAAACTTCATAAGAACATCTCCTTAATTTTCGAGTGGTACTCGGATTTCGCCGGACATGAGTTTAGGTAGTAAAGAATACCTAGTACTACTCAAGGCTTTATTTTCAATATTGTTTTTATTAACTAGCTCAAATAAACTTCTGACTGTTTCTTCAAATTTTCCTAATAAATTTATATTAGGAATTATTATTTTTTGATTTTTGATGTCAGTTTGTGTAATAAGTGGTTGAGTAGATCCACGATTCAAAGATTTATAGTCAATAGTTGATAAAACTTGATACACATACTCATAATAACGAGATTTAATTACTAATGTATTATCAGAAGCCCATATTTTTTTTTGAAACCTTTGAATAACCCCATGTGTACCTACCCTACCAATAACAAGAATCGGTTCATTATAATTGTATTCCTTAACAAAACCCATAATAGAACTTGCTCCAACTAAAGGAAACGTAAATTCTTTATTTAATTCTGGGGATTTTTCTTTTGGTCTTTTCCCACTAGAAATTTCAATAATTTTACCCAATCCTTCTACTTCCCATCCTTTAGGAATCAACCCAATCTCACTTTCAACCATTTCTCCACCACTTGATTTGTATGCTTTACCTTTTTCATTTGGAAATTCAAAATCAACAAACCAATGTTTAAAAATAGCTTGAGCCATTTTTTCGATTTTTTCATTTATTTGATTGTTTGTTTCGATTTTTTCATCTAAGGGTGAAAGGTTGTTCACTATAGCTTTTTGTTCCTCCAAAGATGGTAAAGGCACAGGGATTTTTTTTAAAGATGTGGAGGCTTGCGCTATTGCTGGGACTCCAACTTGAGATTTATTCATTAGTAAAAAATATTGGCCTACTCTGGAATTTAAATAATAATATAGATATTTACTTATTACCTTTTCCTCATTACAGGATAATTTCATTCCACTTTGAGAAACAATATACTTTTTATATTTAGATTTTTCAGGTACATAACCAACTTGTCCTAAAGTTCCCCTATGTGTTATTACAATGTCTTTTTGTTTTACCCAACTCGCCTTTAACTCTTCAGCTTTTTCCTCAGAAACAAATACAAAATCATCTTCGTGAAATTTAAAATTTTTTAAATTAATGCCCCTTATAACAGGAACCCCTTGATCTATAAAGTTTTCTTTTTTTATTTTTGATCCAAATGGCCCCATTGATATGGAATTTCTTTCTGTAGATTTTAGATTATCGATGATTTCAACTTCCCATTCAGATGGAATAACCCCAACCTTAGATTGTTTAAGACTCATAACCAATCCCCCTTAGATTCTTCCTTATCTCATCCTCTAGACTTTTGGATTTAGAAAAAAGGTCACTTAATTCTTTTGTTAACTTCCCCATTTTCTCATCAAAAGAGATACCGTCATCTTCTACATCACCAATCCCAACATACCTTCCCGGTGTCAAAACATACTCATGTTCACGTACCTCGTCCAATGTAGATGATTTACAAAAACCATTAATATCTGCATGTTCACCATTAAGATTTCTCCATTTGTGATAGGTTTCAGCAATTTTTTGAATATCATCTTCCACTAACTCTCGGTGTCTTCGGTCAACCATCTCTCCTAAATTTCTCGCATCGATAAAGAGGATTTCATTTTCTCTGTTTCTAAATTTTAGATTCCCTCTTTTATTTCTATTTAATATCCAAAGACAAACCGGAATCCCTGTGGAATAGAATAATTTATCAGGAAGCGCAACAATTGCATCTACTAAATCGGCTTCTAATAGATTTTTTCTAATTTCACCCTCATTTGACGTATTTGAACTCAATGAACCATTTGCAAGGACAATTCCTGCAGAACCATTCGGCGCTAAGTGATAAACCATATGTTGAAGCCATGCATAGTTTGCGTTCCCTGCTGGTGGTGTTCCAAATTTCCAGCGAACATCATCAGTTAATTGATCTCCACCCCAATCGCTAATATTGAAAGGAGGATTCGCAAGGATGTAATCTGCTTTTAGTGTTTTATGCTGATCATCGTGGAAGGTATCTGCGTGATGATCTCCTATATTTTCATCAAGTCCACGTATAGCTAAATTCATTTTACAAAGTTTCCAAGTTGTTGAGTTTAGTTCCTGTCCATAGATGGATAAATCAGAAACCTTTCCTTTATGCTCATTAACAAATTTTTCACTTTGAACGAACATTCCACCACTACCACAACAAGGGTCATAAATTCTTCCTTTATACGGCTCAAGCATTTCAACTAAAGTTTTAACGACGCTTGTTGGTGTATAGAACTCACCGCCACCTTTTCCTTCAGCACTTGCAAATTTACCAAGAAAGTATTCATAAACTCTCCCAAGCAAGTCCTTTTCACTCTTATCATGAAGTTTAATTGTTGAAATCATATCAATTAACTCACCTAACCGTCTTTTATCCAGTTCAGGTCTTGCATATCTTTTATCTAAAACCCCTTTTAAACTTGGGTTTTCCTTTTCAATTTCAATCATCGCATCATCAATATATTGACCGATCTTTGAATCCTTTGCATTGTCTTTGATAAAGCCCCATCTTGCTTCTTTTGGAACCCAGAATATATTCTCATACGTATATTCATCACGGTCTTCTTCAAAGCCATCGCCTTCTTCAAGAAGTTCATTATATTTTGTTTCAAATTTATCAGAGATGTATTTTAAGAAAATAAGTCCAAGTACAACGTGTTTATATTCACCTGAATCCATACTTCCTCTTAATTTATCTGCTGCTTTCCATAGCGTTTCTTCGAAGCCAATGTTCGCTGTTGCCATACTTTTATTCTCCTTACCTAATAATTATTGTCATCTAATACTTCAAATAGGTCACTTTCAAATTCATCTTGTTCAGGACCTGTCGATACCCAATCTGGTAAAACTTCAAGATAATGTGCCAAAGCTTCAATTGTTTTATGCAAAATTACTTCGTGTTGAGATTTTTCCAACAACTCAACAATTAATTTAAAGGTATCAAGATTAGGATTATCATCAACCATTTCAATTGCCTGTTTAAACCTAGATACCAACTTAGCTTTTTCAATATTCCGTTCGATGGTATTCATTTCTTCTTTGTCATAAACAGGCACTTCAACAATATCATTCACATCGCCAATCATAAATTGCTGTTCGTGATTTGTAATGATTGGCTTTAGGTCTTTCTTTAATTTTTCCTTTTGGATTTCTAATTTTTCTACTTCTGTTAATTCCTTTATGAAATATTCTTCTTCAATTCCAAACAGTTCTGTTAAAATTGGGAGATATTTTTTAGGAATGTTCTGCTTACGTTTGATCCATAAGTTAATGTTCTGTTTTTTTATTCCTAACCTTTCTGCTAATTCAATGTGTTGCATATTGTATAAGCTTAGAATATATTCCAGTCCAATCAATGAACCACATCCCCAAAAATTGTCTTAGTCAATATAATATTATTCTAGATCATTTTATTGTCTTAGTCAATAATTTATAATCATCTATTTTTAAAATCATTTCATACAAAAAAACACCTGCACAATTATAATGCAGATTCCATTTATCATTATCAAAAACCATGGTTTTTGAGAAAAATAAAAAAGGGATGATTTTCATCTCCTTTTTAGTGTTTTTTATATCAAAACTTATTTCAAAATCAATTTATCATAAATGAATGTTTTTGGTTGCCTATAACATGCGCTATATCGTCAACTAAACAGATTAATAAAGGTTTATAAAAACAATAAGCGACCCCGTTAATTCTAATCAGAATAACAAGGTCGCTTACCCTATTTTCACACTCATTACTTTTTTCACCCTTTTAGTTTCCTTTATTTATTAATCTATTGTTTTACCATCTTATCTTCCGACTGATTCGGAACAGTATCATAAAATTGATGGAACAAATATGCAAGGTAAGAATTTAATTCAAATTGATCTTTATGAACAAAATCAGACAACGTTAATTTGCTTTCTCTTGACACTATTTTACCCCCTTTATTTAACTTGCTTATCTTCATAATTCCCAATCTATCATTCTTTTATACATATAATTTTTCATAATGGAACATAGAAAAGCCCTTATAAACTTCTAAGACCTCGTTCCTAGTATCGGCCCCAGCTACATTCGCATGAGAAGATTAGCTGGGTTTCTTTATTTTTACTATTTTTCTAAATAGCGATATATCGTCGTTCGAGACACGCTCCACTTTTCCGCAACATACTTAATCGGTGTACCACTTTCAATCAGCGCTTTTATCATCGTAATATAAGATAGGTTTTATTAGGTTATTGGACGTAGAATAATGAACAGGGTTTTGTAACGTCTATAGCAAGGAAAAACATCCTTTTTAACTCAAATCTGGGTGTGTTCAGAAAAGGACGAGTTTTGGAACAAAGCAGCCAGAAGAGCTATCTAAAAACGGACAAATTAAAAAGCATTAGTCAAAGTGGACGGCGCCCTTTTACTGATGCTTAATTTTAAATGATTTATTTATATTCAAGATGTTGATGTTGTTGGCAGCCGAATAAATAACATCCTCCAGTAGCCTTCAATTCAAAATCTAAAGGTGGACGAAATCCGGATTGTATTTGCACAAATAATTGATCAAGTTCTATTTTTTCAAGCTGGAGCTCTGCCACTCTCTCAGTCTTATCAGTCACTGTCCAATGCTCATCACAAGGCTCTTGTTGTTCTTCTATTATTTCAGTCTTTTTTACCTCAATCGCTTGATTGATTATTTCAAGGCATGTATGAAGATCACCTAGCTGAAATAGTGTATACGCATATCTACCGTTGATATAGGGTGACACCACATATTGATGCCATTCTTTTTCAAACATTAGAAGAGCTTCTTCAAAATATTCCATTTCCAGATAAGCATCTGCAGCTTCAATCGCACCAATATAATCATCTGACTGGTCATTCCAACGATTTAGAATTGACTTTGCAGAGGGAACGTTCTTATATTGAATGTGTGCCATTACTTCATACCATCTAATCACATCGGCGTCCTTTGCGATTTTGTTAAAGCCTTCAGCAGCCTTTTGGAAATCACCTAAATAATAATGAGCGACTGCAAGATTATGAATGGCTTCTGTTGAAGGGAATAGGGCAAGTGATTTCATTAATATTTCCTTTGCTTCTATCCATCGCCCTTCCTTTATCGCAATTTCGCCAAGCATGTTGTACGGGAAATGCGACTTCGGTTTCTGTTCAATAACTTCCTCAAGGATTATTTTTGCCCTATACAGATCCTCTTCTTCATATAAATAAATCCAGGCTAAATTATTCAAAGATTGCACAGTCCGTTCAACTTTCACTGCTTCCTCAAATAAATATAACGCCTCATCATATTGATTATTTTCAAACAACATGAGTGCTTCCTTATTCAATGTCATATTTGTCCCCCTTCTCTACCCTTTTCGTAAATATTCGGATGCCTAAGACTCTTTTAAAAATCGATTATTCTTACATATATTGTAGTTCAAATCAAAAGCACCGACACTGCTAATTCCGAATTGGTGCTTTTGTAATAATATATGTGCAAACTAGCACTTGAAATCAGCGCAAATTATCGCCTAAAGTGACACGCTATATGATAAATACCATTTTCATATATTTCCAAATTAAACAAATAAAAAAAGACCAAAAATGGTCTCAATTAGTTTTCATTTATACAATTTGAAATCTCTTTATAAATGGCCTTACGCTCAACATTATTTACAGCTCTCTCTATCTTTCTCTCAAGAATATTCCAGAACTTACTTGGTCGCTTCATCTTATTTTGAACAAAACCTTTTCGATTATCGCCAATTTCATCTTCAATTGTGGAATCCTCAAAGAAATTACTCAAAATATCATGGATAATATCCATTATTTCAATATTTAAAGCAGAATTTTTAAATACTGAAATGCAAGCATTTATATGATTTAAATCAGCTATCTCTGCTACCTCTTCATGATTAGTACCCTTTACCTTATTATAAACACTTAACATAAATAGATAATAAGTAGAAAGGAAAAGGAACACCGAATTCTTTCTAAAATCATCTGCTCCAGGTTTATAACCCAAACTTTCCTTCGCATATTTTGATAATAAATAAGGAAACAAGAAATTCTCTAAAGGCATATCTTTTGTTTTATCATTAACTATTTTATCCCATTCACTCCCAAACGGTGTTAATTCATTAGCTCTTCCATATGCAATATTTGGTCTTAAATTAACAGCAGCCGTAAAAGCTTGTAATACTTCCTTAGCCGGTAAACAATACTTTTTAGTACTTCTTACTCCTTGAAGTAAGTAATCATAATCAGCATGACCTTTATATGACTTTTGCTTAACAGCAGATTCCGTTATAAAAGCTCCTCTTTGAATCTCATAATAATATCCATAAACATCTAATCTATTTTTCAAGTCTCGTTGGAACTCATCAAGTGCATAAAAATCTAATCCCTTTACAGCATTCTGACTATTTGTATACCTTGTAATATTATCTCTTAATTCCTTCTTATCCTTATCATTTCCAAGCTTCTTAGTTTCAATGATTTTTACTAATAAATATCCGTCCTGACTATTAGCAGCTTGAGACTTTGTCCCATAAAAATGATGTAATAATGATTTCGCCGTTTGACAACCATTAACTATCTGAGGAGCTTTAATTCTAACAGTATTCCTAGAATTAACAAATTCTTCACAAACAATAGTAACTCCATTGTTAAAATACCAAAACTTATCCGGAGTATCTTCTAAAGTTGATTTAATTCCAGAGTTTATTCTAGTGCCCTTTCCAAGATAGTTCCTGATATTAGAATAAAAGAGCATATTGCCCCCTTTTTCAACGAAATCAGCTAAATCCTTTAATTTAACCATCCCAACAACAGAAGTTTCAAACATATCCTCAAAATGCTGACCAATGTTTAAATCTAATGTTATCTCTCTAAATTCACGGGGTAATCCACCATTCTTAATTTCTATATTCTCAAGTATATTTTCAAAATCGAAAATATAAAATTTTAAACTCTTATGGGTCTTTTTTGCCTCATTAATAGACTTCATAATTTGTTCCTTTTCCCATTTAGAAAAACTATTATCAGTAACATAGTAACAGTTTATAACTTCATCCTTAGAATAAGCTTCAGAAATCCTCCTACAAGCTCTCACTACTGCTTCTCTATCAGTATCAGGTGAATCCACTACAACTCTTTTACAATCTGCTATAAACCTATGTACTGCATCCACTTTATGAGCACTATTATATTTAGATTGAAGAACACATAATTCATCATTATATTCAAAAACAGCATCAATACCGTTATCAAATTTACCTGATATCTCCATAGCCTCAATAACTTCATCTTCTCTTAACTCAAAAATATTATGCAAAACCCATTCACAAAAACTCGTACCTGCCCCAACAGATGTTCCATCCGGATTATTTTCCTTAATATATTCTTCAATTGAGAGAATTATATTATTAGTAAGTTGCTTTTTGGTATTCTGTGTTTTTCTCACTTGCATGAAATATCGCTCCCTAACAATGGAATTTAATCCAATTGTACTACGATATTGGGCATGTGTTCCATTTTTTAAAAATATCTCCACAGAAAAATACTACTACGATACACTCCTATATCTCTCGTGTAAAGTGACAATAAAGTTGTTTAATGTTAAAACCTCAAACAAGCATAACCCCGTTCTGATTTTCAGACGCGGTTATGCTTGTTTGATCATTTCTTATTAGTACTTTTTTTTATTAGCTTTTTGACACTCTTTTATGCTCTTGGAAAAGTTAGAGCGAAAATTTAGATTACTTGGTAATGCAAGTTCTAATGCTAAGGTGTGGGTGTACTTCCTCCTATCGTCATTATTTTTAAGATTTGAAAAGATTTCCGTTCCTTTTATCTTATTTAATATTAAGTTCGCAGCTTTTTCTTCGCTGTCATTTTTGAAACAAACTTTAGTTATTACATTACCATGTGTTCGATTATAACCACCATATTCAACTGATGCATTATATGCACTTATAGCATAAGCCTCCAGATCATCTAGCGTCGAAAATGATGTATCCCCTAAAGGGATTAAACTAATATCAAATTTATCTCCTAAATGATAATCATCATATATTTCAGGAAGATTGAATTCAACGGTACCTTCATACCTTTTCTCATTTTTTGCTGGATTTGTAACAAAGTGCCGATAAGCCCTATCGAATACCCTTACTGCTTGTCCAACGTAATAAATATCTTTTACACAATTATGTATGATGTAAATACCATCGAAGTTTTTAATCCCCCGACTCTCTCTTACATTTTTATTGCTAAGCTCGATCAACTCTTTTGGAGTGAACTTTTTCATATTTTCTCTTAGAGTATCTAAGTCCTTTCTCACATTTTCTTTGCTTTCTCTTATTTCAAATTGTGCTTTTTTTAAACGAACATAATTTGGAGATGGTTTAAAAGGATCAGAATCAGAATCTTCTGCACTCAAAATCTGCCTTATCCAATTCCGTTCATCTTCTGTTATCGCTTGAACTGATAGTGCAACTGCTCTTTGATAATTGATCTCTGTTCTATGAACAGCAATTTTCTGTTGGTTGATCAATCGAAGAATTTCTTCTTGAGAAAATTCATTGCTCATCTCCCGTCGCCCCCCTCTTTGTATATGAACCTCAAAGTTTGAACAGGATCATATTGTTTTTGATTTACTCGTATATAATCCCAATGCATCAGAGTATGATGATCAGTCGGGAATTATTCAAATTCATTCTGTTATTCAGGATAATTCCAGAATCCAAAGTGGAATTTCCGCAAATAGCCCAGTCTGATATAAACTGCGGGTATGCCTTGTAATACATCGATTATAGCAAAATGAATAATTGTCAGTTTAGAATATTTGTTAAACTGACCTTAATCGTTTGCTTTAAGTGCCCCCTCCAATTCCTTCACCCATAACAATTATTTTAAATATTATTCAAGATTATGGCCCTTTTGTTAAAGAATACAAGACCTCACCTTCAACTAATTTCTCCTATTATTTTTGACGCTAAGATATGACACCTTTCAAGCCCTTGATATGTCACTTTTGGAGATAATTTGCACCTATTTTAAGCGTTATTTTGCACAGAGTCCAAAATCAAAACCACATCATGACGGGTGGTTTTGATTTTGAATAAAGTCGTACCGTTTTAGAAGGGTAATCTTTCTATACAAAGCGAATGACAGCTCTATTTTCTTTTTCCCAGGCAGCTTTATTCCTTGAAGGAGAAATCTTAAATTATTCTTCTATTTCTGACATTCATTAAATCTTGCTAATGTCATTTCAAAACGTCTTTCTTTTAGCCCTAATCAACGTACTTTTTGAAATCCCAGTCATTTCTTCTACTTGTTTATATGAATGAATTTCTAATAGCCCTAAAGCATGCTCAATCTGTTTTTTACTGTACTTGTTAGGCCGACCTTCTCTGAAATCCTCACGCTGCTTCGCAATAGTTTTACCTTCTTGTAGACGTTCCACAATCATGTCCCTTTCAAACTCTGCAAAAGCACTCATAACATTAAATACCAGCTTTCCCGTTGGAGTGTTCTCTACTAGCCCCATGTTTAAAATATGAACTTTAACACCTTTTTCAAACAATCCCCTTACTGTTTGAATCGCATCTACTGTTGACCTTGCGAAGCGATCCAACTTAGTAACCACTAAAGTATCATCCTCTTTTAAAAAAGAAAGCACTTCTTTAAATTTTGGACAGTCTGCCTTCGTTCCCGTAAACTTTTCAGAATAAATTTTATCGCATCCTTCGCTTTCCAATGCTTGTATTTGAGATTCTAAATCCTGCATTAAAGTACTTACCCTCGCGTAACCGTATTTCACTATGTAAAATCCCTCCCTTTTTAGCCTTATTTTCGACACTAAGAGATACCACCAGTTAATACCTTGTGTCACTTTGGGATTTATTTTGCACCTGTTTAAAAGTTATTTTTACTTGATTCCGATTACTAAACTATCTCGTGCGGCTTCAACAACTTCTGTTGCTATTGTTTCAAGCTTATTAATTTCAAGTATTCTTTCAATCTGAGTAAACAGTCTTTGTATGAGCCTAAAGTTTCCACCAGTAATCTTTATTATACTGGTTATTGCTTCATAATCAGAAAAATCCTCAAGCTTTACAGAGAGTCCTAATTCTCTCCATTTATACTCCAAGATATGATGAGTTTCATCCTTACTAAGTTTATCAAATTCATGAGCAAATCCAATTCTAGAGTAGAGTTGGGGATATCGAGCTAATCGCTTCTCAATTCCGGGCATTCCAATAAAGATCATTGCTATATCATTTCTGTCATAGATATCCCTGAGTTGCTCTAAGTTTTGCACTTTCAGTCGATCTATTTCATCAACAATAATCAGGTCGATATCTTCATAAGCGTCAGTGGAGTAATTTTCTTCCTCCCCCTTAGTAAGTACTTTATACATAGTTCTTACCAGATTCATTCTAATTCCAATAGAATGGATCTGGTCAGTCATTTTAGTCGCTCTTACTGCCGGGGCCGTATAAAAAATTGTTTTTTCTTCAAGTATCTTTTCATCTGCATCTAAGCCTATTTCGTTTGCAGTTTTATAAGATATTTGTTTTTCGATGGAATCCCAATTTGAATAATACCTTGAAGATAACGTTTTTCCGACACCTGGTAATCCATAACAAATACCAATATATTTATACTTAATACATGCATCACAAAACTCTTTAAATCTCCTATATTCTTTTGTTTCAATAAATTTTTGACCTTTATTCATTGAAATACCTCTTTAATTTCGACCTTTTAGAATTAGATTTATTCGCCTTGTTCTCTAGATCCATTTGCTTTAACAAGGCAATTTCTTCTGCAACTGTTCTTCCGGAATCAAGTTGTTTTTTTAGATTTTTTCGTATTTTATTTCGTGCTGAAACAATATCCTTTAAACCCACTGTATAATCAGAAATTTCAGGAGAAATAGCTGTACATAAATATTTATCCTGATGGAACACTCGAATCTCCGCAATATCCCTTGGATCATAACGAATAACGACTGTTTCACCAACGTATGCAGCTAGGTTTGTATCTATATATATCAATCCTTGGAAGTGAATCCCATCAGAATGAACCTTCCTTGGTTTTGCTACATTTAGCAATAATAAATCAAGACTTTCCAAACTATCGGGCATATTGGGAAGAAATCCATTATTCCAAGCATGTATCGGTTCTTTTTTTGTTGTACCATGAACCCTATAGTGATAGCTATATATGATGAATTTCAATAACCTTTCATCGAGTTCCTTAAGAGTAAGAAGTGCGGTAGTATTCTGATTTCCTAAATAACCGGGTAAATCTTGTAAAAATAATTGATTAATGGTTAAAAAGAATCTTTCTATTTTCCCTCGCCCTCTTGGAACACCGATTGCAGAAAAGACTAGGTTAATTTTCAAATCAACTGCTACTTGCTCCAAATGATTGGACGTAAAGTCACTTCCATGGTCTGTATAAAATATTTCAGGGATACCACATATTTGCCAATCGGAATTACCTTTTTTCCATATTGCTTGGTGTAAGACTAAAGATGTATGTATTGCAGAGGGGTTTTGAAAGGTTAAGAAATATCCAGCGATTGCCCGGCTATAATCATCTAAAATAATTGTTAGCCAAGGTCTTTCTGGTTTTCCTTTTTCATTTAAAACTATAATATCTAAAGGGGTATGATCAGCTTGCCAAATTTCATTGGGATAGCTTGCTTCTCTTCGATGAATTAAATCATATTGATCATCGTATGCTTTTTGACCATGATGCGCTAACTTCTTCAAGCTTGGAGACAGGGACTGCGATACCTTATACACTTGATAATAACTCGGTTTTTGCCAGCCCTTTTTCTGACATTGCTCGCAGATCATTCGATGAATAGATGTCAGTGAATTCCTTTTATACTTCAAAATCAGTTGTTGAATCGAAGAGACAATTTCCGGTTCTAAATATATTTTGCCAGCATCACTTCTTGTTTTTCGGATTAAACCTTTTAATCCAAATTGTTTATATTCCCGAATCCAGTATTGCAGTGTTCTTTTTGCAATTCCAGTTTCTTCTGTAATGACAGTTAATGGTTTTTCGTTGATAAAATAGGGCGCAATGAGTTTATATTTTACCATCGCTGCTTGTCGTTGTTCTTCTGAATAAGCTGTTAATGGAGGGTATTCATCTTGCATAGACATCAACCTTTCCAATTTACTGTTTTTCTAAATAACGAGTTTTGGAACATAGGTGGCAGATTGTATAGCCTAATGATAAATTAATTGAAATTTACTATTGATCTGAAATAGATAATAATTTTTAAAAATGTTCACCATGTTATTCTAGAATCTAGCCAATTAATGGAGTACGGATTATTATATTAATGGATCAGGTTACTTCAATAAAGAGTAAGCATCTCCTTAAGATTGTACGATAATATATTAAATTCAGGAATAGGAAGGTAATCTTTTTACCTATGGTGAAATATGTATGTTAGTACGAGCTGTTTAAAAATTTATTAGGAGGACTTTTTATTGAAAAAACTATCTAAATTTGCATTAATTCTTTGTTTTACAGGTGTTCTTACGCTATCCATTGGTTTTATAAACAATAAAGATTTAAACCAAACAGAAGCATCTGCGTTACTTGGTTCTCCAATTCTCGCAGAAGATGGGGATCAACTCCTAGTTATAACAGTAGAAGAACAAAATATGGTAGAGAACTCATCAGCTTTATCAGGATTTGTACCACAAGAAAATGGACCAGGCTTCTTTTTTGAAAAGGTGAAATGAAATTAAGTTTATTTGTTCAATTAACGTCCGCATTTCTAAAGTAAGGAAGGCATCCTTAGATTGTACAGAAGTTTTTTAATTGTCATTTTCCCTTATATTAGGTGCATATTTTAATATGAGGGGGTTATCCTAATGAATTATATTTATAAAAACAAATATAAGATTGCGAGGATATTGGGGGTTTTTGGATCTTTAATGGGATTTTATATATGGAAAGATTACATACCTGTACTGGGTGAAGATAAGCCAGATTGGATAAAGGTCCTGAGATTATACTATATAATATTTCTTTTTATTCCTAGTTGTATTGCTTTGGTAGCCTCAATTTATAAAAAGTCCTACTTAATGATATTGGCACTACTTATCAGTTTACCTATTACAAAATACCTCGGTGTAAAACCATTTATCTTTCCTGATACATTACCATTAGTCTATTTTCCATTACTTTGTTATCTTGTTTCATTTTTAATGATGGTAAACCTAAAAAATTCAGAAAAATAGTAAGTTCTTATTAGTATGATCTTATTAAGGTATACCAGTTAATGAAAACTATAGTTTATTCAAGAATCGGGCGCTATTCCGGAGTAATGATAAAAGCCCAATTTCTTAATTAAGAAATTGGGCTCACTTTGTTGAAAAAAGATTATGTCAATGAAAATGGCACAAATTTTTTGTGCCATTTTCATGATTATCATTTGTTTTATCAAACGGATTCTTCTATAATTTCATATGTTAGGTGTAGACCAATTTGCTTTAGTGAGCGTAGTTTGGTCCACTTTTTCAAGTTTTGTATGATGGCCGTCATCAAAACTTGTCTTTTTACTTTTTGAACTCCACGGTAACGTGCATAACGTAAACCGTGGAGTTCTTTACAATGTGCGAAACTTAGCTCGACGGTTGAAGGACGTACAGAACGAAGGATTTTCCCACGAGACGATAAGCGCTGTTCTCTTAATTGATCGTAAATTTCTTGATGAATCGAGATACGTAACACACGATCTTCCTTTTCTTTTTTCGCAAAGGGACAAGAGTTACAACTGCCTTTAGGTGGTTTGAATTCATGGTACCCTTGTCGATTCGTTGTTTTATAGTAAAATGGGACACCGCATGGACAAGCATAGAGATCCTCATTCACCTGTTTAAATTGATAACGACGACATTGTGGGTGATCTTTTGTTGGGAAGCGACGATAGGACATGTAGACAAAGAAATCCCGTTCAAATAATTTTCGTGCAAGCCCGGCATTATAGTAACCTGAATCAAGGGCGATTTCCTTTGCATATTTTCCAAACAAATCGTTTAAGTGATCGACTTGTCCAATCAATTTGCGATGCCCTGGCACATTTGCGGCCGTCACATCCGTCGCAATAATAAAGTTATGAAGTGAATCAACAATACGATGTTCAAAATACGCAAATCGCCCACGTTCGTCATGTTTAACTGATAAGCGTGCATCAGGGTCTACCGGACTAATATTTGTGCGCTTTTCTTCTACTTTTGGATCTTTCATTTGAAGAGGTTTTTTCCCATGACGTGCACGACGTTCATTAATTTCTGCTAGATTTTCTTCGTTTTCCTCGATCTTCTTCTGTTCAATTTTTGTCTCACGTACACGTTTATTCGCATTGGCTTTTAGTTCCGTTTCATCGGCAACCCATGTTTCATTCGCAATAAATCCTTCATCGTGAATCAAATGCAGACAATGATGAAAGAGCTCCTCCCAAAACGCTGTACCTTGTAGACGTTGCGAAAGAAACTTAGAAATGGTTGAGTGATCTGGGATTTTTTCTTGTGGAGCGATCCCTAAAAACCAGCGATACGTTGCGTTTTGTTTCACTTGATTGCATGTAAAACGAACAGAACGAAAGCCTTCTAAATACTGAATCAACAGGATTTTTACCAACATAATCGGGTCTTTCGTTGGTCGACCTATACGATGTGGATAAAAAGCTTCCAACTGTTTCTTCACAAATCCCCAGTCCATTACACAATCGATCTTCACTAAATGATGTGAAGCGTCATACATCATTTCATAGAACTTTCGATTTTCTTCAATCGTTACATTTGAATAAGTGAAGTACATACAAAAGACCCCTCGTTTTGAGGTGACCCCTAAAAGTTAGAGTTTTATATTAAGCAGCTAATTGGCTGGTATGAATCCGATATTGAACAGGACTCATGCCTGCCAACTTTTGCTTTATACGCTTGGTATTATAATA
>NZ_JAIQUM010000049.1 GCF_020075705.1 Metabacillus rhizolycopersici
GATCTTTGCTTTGGCCTTGTTCTTCGCTTTGAGCTTGATCTTTGCTTTGGCCTTGTTCTTCGCTTTGAGCTTGATCTTTGCTTTGGCCTTGTTCTTCACTTTGAGCTTGATCTTTGCTTTGGCCTTGGCTAGACGTTTCAGTTTCCGACTGATATTTATTTACATATTGTTCTTTTAATTTTTCAGCCTGCTTATCCTTAAGCAATTTCATTAAAGGAATCGGGATACGAGATTTCAATGAGACCCTCCTCGTATGACTACGTATTTATTGATATACTGTCACCATAAATGGTAATTTATCCATATAAGCTAAAAATAAGACAAGAATTTTATAGTTACGCTAAACGACAAAAAAACCCGGCTTGTAAGGACTACACTCTTACAAGTCGGGTTTCTTTCAATTAATTTGCAACAATGTTAACAAGCTTGCCAGGTACGGCAATTACCTTGCGAATTGTCTTTCCTTCAACATGCTCAATTACTCGATCGTCTTCAAGCGCAATTTGCTCTAGCTGTTCTTTTGTTACATCTTTTGCAACAAGAAGTTTCGCGCGTACTTTTCCATTTACTTGAACGACAATTTCAACTTCGTTTTCAACAAGCTTTGCTTCGTCGAATGCAGGCCATGACTCATACGTAATTGTTGTTTCATGACCAAGCTTGCTCCATAACTCTTCAGCTAGGTGAGGAGCGATTGGAGACACTAGTTTCACAAAACCTTCTACATATTCTTTAGGAAGGACTGTCGCTTTATATGCTTCATTAATGAAGACCATCAGTTGAGATATCGCAGTATTAAAGCGTAAACCTTCAAGGTCCTCTGTTACCTTTTTGACAGTTTGGTGGTAAACACGCTCAAGACCTTCACTTGCTTCAGCGACGACTTTCGGGCTTAACTCACCATTGTCTTCGATGAACAAGCGCCAGATTCGATCCAAAAATCTTCTTGCCCCATCGAGTCCAGTTGTAGACCACGCGATTGATGCCTCTAAAGGTCCCATGAACATTTCATATAGGCGAAGTGTATCTGCACCATGTGATTCAACAATTTCATCTGGATTTACAACATTCCCTTTAGACTTACTCATTTTTTCATTATTTTCGCCGAGAATCATTCCTTGGTTAAATAACTTTTGGAACGGTTCTTTCGTTGGTACAACACCGATATCATATAAAAATTTGTGCCAGAAACGCGCATACAATAAGTGAAGAACAGCATGCTCTGCTCCACCAATATAAATATCCACAGGTAACCATTGCTTTAATTTTGCGTCATCAGCAAGTGCCTCACTATTTTCCGGATCGATATAACGTAAATAGTACCAGCAGCTTCCTGCCCATTGTGGCATTGTATTCGTTTCACGACGGCCTTTTTTACCTGTTACAGGGTCCACAACATTCACGAAATCTTCAATAATCGCAAGTGGTGATTCACCTGTACCCGATGGCTTGATTTCCGTTGTTTTCGGTAAAACAAGAGGAAGCTCTTCTTCAGGAACAGCAGACATTGTCCCATCTTCCCAGTGAATAATTGGAATCGGCTCTCCCCAATAGCGTTGGCGGCTAAATAACCAGTCACGTAGACGGTATGTTACCTTCTTTTCCCCTTTATTACTTTCTTCAAGCCATGCAATCATTTTTTCAATCGCTTCTTGCTTACCTAGACCATTTAAAAAGTCAGAGTTTACGTGTTCACCGTCACCTGTGTATGGTTCTTTCGTTACATCTCCACCGCTCACAACCTCTTTAATAGGAAGTTCAAATTTTTGAGCGAACTCATAATCACGTTCATCATGGGCAGGAACCGCCATAATTGCTCCAGTACCATATGTAGCAAGAACATAATCAGCAATCCAAATTGGCATTTTCTCACCGTTTACTGGATTAATTGCATAAGCACCTGTGAACACACCTGTTTTTTCTTTTGAAAGCTCAGTACGTTCAAGATCACTCTTATGTTTTATTTCATTAATATAAGCATCCACTGCTTCTTTTTGCTCAGCAGTTGTGATTTTTTCAATATAAGCATGCTCTGGTGCTAATACTGCATACGTCGCTCCGAACAATGTATCAGGACGTGTCGTAAAGACAGTAAAGGTTTCATCGTGCCCATCGATTTCAAATGTTACATGTGCCCCTTCAGAGCGTCCAATCCAGTTACGCTGCATATCTTTAATGCTCTCAGGCCAATCAACATCTTCAAGATCTTCAAGTAATCGATCAGCATATGCGGTAATTTTAAGCATCCATTGTTTCATTGGACGACGTTCTACTGGATGCCCGCCACGCTCACTTTTTCCATCAATGACTTCTTCATTCGCTAAAACTGTCCCTAATGCAGGACACCAGTTTACCGGCACCTCGTCGATATAAGCCAAACCTTTGTCAAATAATTGTAAAAAGATCCATTGTGTCCATTTATAGTAATCAGGATCTGTTGTATTGATTTCACGATCCCAATCATATGAAAATCCTAGAGCTTGAATTTGTCTTCTAAAGTTATTGATGTTTTGTTCTGTAAATATTGCAGGATCGTTACCTGTATCAAGTGCATATTGCTCTGCAGGCAAACCGAAAGCATCCCACCCCATTGGATGAAGAACGTTAAAGCCTTGCATACGCTTCATACGGGATAATATATCTGTAGCAGTATATCCCTCTGGATGCCCAACATGTAAACCAGCACCTGACGGATAAGGGAACATGTCTAGCGCATAAAATTTCGGCTTGTTCGTATCCTCTGTTGTTTTAAATGTTTTATTATGTAACCAGAAGTCTTGCCACTTTTTCTCAATCTCTTGGTGATTGAAGCTCATCTGTTTTCCTCCTTATAAGCTTGTACTATTGTTTGTTTATCTTATGAATCGGTTGAACGGATCAAAGTTAGTTACATTTTTCTCATGCTTGACATGTTTACGGTGCTATCTTTTTATACAAAAAATACGAAAAACCCCCCATCCCAACAGGGACGAGAGGTTTAATTCCCGTGGTACCACCCAACTTTGGCATAGCAATATGCCCACTTTGACATCCGTAACGTGGATAGACGACAAATATTACTACACTCTTAACGAGGCTTTCACATTTGTAACTAAAAGGCGAGTTCATCAGTAAAAATCGGTTGACTCACACCACCCGTCAACTCTCTGAACAATTTTTTACAGATTACTATTCCTTCTCTCCGTTCATTTCGTATACATTATTAAGACTATTTTATATAAATTTGTCGGGATATGCAAGTTCGTACATAACAAATTTGAGAACGAACTTCAACTCTTATAGAATAAAACGAAAATCACCGGCAACTTCTCTTCAACGACTTTACCTAATCTACCATTTATCCCACTCTTAACGGGCAGTAAGACTCCAACCTCATGCTTCTCGAGTGTACAAAGAAGATAGGTGGAAGATGAACTGCCCGTAAAGGTCCGATAAGTGCGAACTAACCATCAGTGGGGGATGAAGGCCCCCCCCACTGATGGAAGTCTTATTTACTGAACCGTATATCCTCCATCCATTACAACAGCCTGACCTGTTACTCCTTTCGCTTTTTCACTTGCTAAAAAGAGTGCATAGTCTGCAACTTCACTTACGGATAGCAACCTTTTTTGTGGTATGAGTGGATAAAGAACTTCTTCAAGTACATTTTCAATGGAAATATTTCTTGTTTTTGCTAGGTCTTTAAATTGATTACGAACAAGCGGTGTATCCACATAGCCTGGGCATAAAGCGTTTACATTAATACCATAATCAGCTGCCTCTAAAGCAGCTACTTTTGTTAAGCCAATCACTCCATGCTTTGCGCTATTATAGGCTGCTTTTCCTGCAAAGCCAATTAACCCATTTATTGAGGAAATATTTAAAATTCGCCCAAATTGCTGTTTTTTCATAATCGGAAGTACATACTTTATTGTCATAAACGGTGCTACAAGCATCACCTTTATTAGCAATTCATATTTTTCTGTTGGGAATTCTTCAATATGCGCAACATGCTGTAAGCCTGCATTATTAATTAGTGTATCTATCCGGCCATACTCTTCTTTTATATGCTTAATAACGTCAATGATCTCTTGTTCTTGTGTAACATCACATTTTAAGCCAATTGCATGAAAACCTGCATCATTTAATTCTTTTGCACTTTCTACTACTTGCTCCTCATTCAAATCTGTTAAAACAACCTTTGCACCCTCTTTGGCGAAAGCCCTTGCTAATTCAAATCCAATTCCTCGGGCCGCACCTGTTATTAGTACAACTTGATTTTGCACCACATTCATCAACCTCTTTTCCTATATTCCTAGACCAAATGAAAATAGAATAATCGCTATAACCACCCCTATTGCAGGAACAATAACAGTTAGTGCACCAACTGCATTATAGGCATCCTTATGTGTTTCACCACAAATTGCACGAACTGTTGTTACAACATATCCATTATGTGGTAAGGAATCTAGTGCACCAGAGGAAATCGAAACAACGCGGTGCAATGCTTCAGTATTTACACCCATATCCATGTAGTGTGGGGCTAAAAGTGGTAATGCAATTGCCTGACCACCAGACGACGATCCTGTCATCCCTGCAATCACACTTACAGCGATAGCACCACCGATTAACGGGCTACCTGGAATATTAGTCATTGCAGTTACAGCTGCCTCAAATGCTGGTACAGCTTTTGCAACACCACCAAACCCAACAACTGCTGCGGTGTTTCCGAGGGCAATTAGTGCACCTGTTGTCCCTTCTGAAACAGCATTCCAAAACGAGCGAAAGTATTTACGGTTTAATAAATATGTTGCAATGACACCACCTAGTAAAGCAATAATTAAGGCGGATTGCTGTAAGGAATCATGGAAAATAAACGAGATAATTAAGACAACCAACAGTGGGATTAACCCTGTCCATGGATTTGGAAGCGCCTTGTCTTCATTTTCGGGATCATTGTCACGAGCAATAAACCTTTCTCCTCTTGCAACAGCTTTTGTAATCATTCTTCTTAACCACCAATAGCCGAAAACCATCATAAACACAGCAACAATTAAGCTTACTTCCCAACCAGCGTATGGAGTTGTACCTAAATATTCAATCGGAATCCAGTTTTGAATTTCTGGTGAACCTGCAGATGTCATCGTAAACGTAACCGAACCAAATGCTAGTGCTGCAGGAATAAAACGCCGTGGCAAATCAGCTTGCCTAAATAAACTAATCGCCATCGGATAGACAGAGAACGCCACAACAAATAAACTAACTCCACCATACGTTAAAACTGCACAGGAAAACACGATTGCTAGCACAGCTTGCTTCATACCAAGCTTTTCAACGATCCATTTTGACACACTATCAGCAGCTCCGCTATCCTCCATGACTTTTCCGAAAATGGCACCTAGTAAGAACATTAAGTACCAAGAACCAATAAATCCAGAAAATCCGCTCATATAGTTCCCTACTAGATTTGCCTCACCTTCCCCGACTAGCTGTGGAAAAAGCGGCAAGCCACTGAAGATAGCTACAAATAATGCACAGAGCGGACCAGCTACTAATAGGTTCATACCCCTCATCGTTAACCAAATTAATAGAGCTAAACCACCAATTAATCCAATCATACTTAGCATGTATTCCCCTCCCTATAAACGTTCGAAGCTCTTTACCTTCTACAAGTTGTCCTCCAATGCTAGTTAGTGCGAATCCTATAACAATATATATGTCAAGAATAACATTACATACATCTAAATCGAATAACTGAAAATTCTGATATTTTAACATAGCGGGGACTGTCCCCACTTATTCAGCCCTGTTTTATGAATGAACAGTTATTTCTTCAGTTTTAGCAGGATACTTTAGCTTTCTATCATAGATAAGTGTTGTAAAAATTCCGATGGTTAATAGACTAATAATAATCATAAAAAGGTAATTCATATGATAATAGTCAGCAATAATCCCACCTAGAAGAGGACCAATCATTTTTCCCCCTGTTGCCGCACTATTAACAAAACCTTGATAAAAGCCCTGTCTCCCATTTGGAGCTAAATCATCTGCGACCGTTGGTACTGCAGGCCAAACGAGCATTTCACCAAATGTTAAGATGATCATCGCTATTAAAAACCCGCTAAATTGTTCTGCAAACGCAGTAACAACAAACGAAACAATTAACAAAATAAACCCAACAATCATTTGCTGTTTTAACGTTTTCGCTACGTACTTTACAAATTGAGTAATAAGTGGTTGAGCGCATAAAATAAGAGCACCATTCACAGTCCATAAAACGCTATATTGATTTAAAGGGATGTTTAAATTCTGTGTATGTGAGGCAATTGTTGAAGGCCATTGGGCATATCCAACCCAACATAATAAATAACCAATGCATAAAATAGCAAGTGCAGTAAATTTTCGTGAACTTTTAGTGCCAGTGTTTTGATTTAAAATAGATGCATGACTTGCTTTTCTAGCATCAATATTTCGGTAACCAAGGAGTGCAATGATAAAAAAGACAACATAGAAAACTGCGTTCGCAACAAAACTATATTGAAAAGAAATTGAAGCAACGATTCCACCTAATGAAGCTCCAACAGCTACACCAACATTTTGTGCAACATAAATCACATTAAATGCTTTTCTCCCACCTTCAGGCCAAACAGTACCCGCAAGTGCATATGTAGCTGGAAAAACAATACCTGAACCAAAACCGATAAAAATTAGTAAATAAATATAGATTGGCCATCCATGGAAAAACATAAGTGTCACAACAGATACAAGTGTAATAACAATTCCTAAGATAATTGATTTAAACCCGCCAATTCTATCAAACAAAACGCCTCCGACAAGATTACCAACAACTGTAGCAGCAGCATTCAGCATGAGTACAATTCCTGCAACAGTTAACGTTTTGCCTAGGTGTTCATGAATATAGATCGTATTTATCGGCCACAAAAATGATGCGGCCATTACATTGATCACTGTCCCAATAACGAGCAACCATAGAGATCGTGGCATATTCACCCTCCTCAAAGTATAGATATAATTAAAAAATCACGGACAGCTACTTCATGCATCGATGCTTCCGTGACGTTTTTCTTTATCGTTTCCCTTGAGAATTTTAGCCGCTTTTTTTATGAATTGCAATCTTGAAAGTAGACGTTCTGTAATGTTTTAAAAATAGGAATTTACTGACTTTTCCAACAAAGCTTAGCCATTAATTTAACAGCATGTACATAAGATAATCATCTACGTATTTTCCACCAATAAGAAATTCATTAATCAGTTTACCTTGCTCAATAAATCCGCATTTTTTGTAAAATTCGATAGCCCCTTTATTTGTCGCCAAAACACGTAAAGATAACTTACGAAGCCCCTTTTCCTTTGCAATTGTCTTTCCTTTTTCGATTAACTGTTTCCCTATACCTCTAGCTTGAAATCTTGGATCAACAGCGATATCAATTTCCTTTACGTGTTGATTTGTTCCTAATGGTGTAGGAGATTGAAATCCTAAATAGCCAACTACTTCTCCATCAACAAGTGCAACAACTTGACTCCCTTCAGGATTTCTGATGGCAAATTCATTCACCGAGTTCCATTTGATCGTCCCTGGCGTTATATTTGGACTCCAGATTCGATGGTCTAGATCTATAAGTTGCTCAAAATCATTTTTTTTTGATAAGCGAATCTCTATCACTACCATTCACCTCTTTCATTTGCTCGTACCTGGAAAATGATATATTAGCCGGAATCATTATTATACCATCCCAAAATACAAAGATATCGATCGTAAAAAAGGACTGCTAAATTAGCAGTCCTCTCGGGTGTTCCTATAATTCTCTTCTCAAAGCTGATAACACATTAATATTCGTTGCTTTCACAGCTGGGCGTAATCCTGAAATGATCGCAACCCCAATACTAATTGCTGCAGAGATTAGAACAAGACTGACTGGTATATAAGAGAATGTAAAATCAATTTCACCTTCATTACCAGTCGCAGAATTTAAAATAATCGGTAGAAGCATGTTTGCTGCATAACTGATGACATAGGATATCGCAACGCCCAATACCGATCCAACGATGCCGATATATGCACTTTCCATTAGGAACAAGCGGCGGATGACACCTGGTTGTGCACCTAATGCCTTCATAATACCAATTTCTTGTGTTCGTTCTGTTACAGCCATTGTCATTGTATTGAAAATCCCAATCGAGGCGATCACAACTGCTATCGTACCAACGAAGATTAATCCTGCCTTAAATACATTAAAAAATAAGTTTACACTATCTAATTCCTCTGTTATCGAATAGACCATATAGCCTTTTTCTTTTAAATCATCAGTTACTTGTGCTACATGCTCTAATCCCGATGCATAAACGAATACTTGACTATAAGGATTATCAGTTACTGATTCATTTTCGTCAGTACTTACAAACGTAAGGATTTCATCTCTAAGAGAGTCGTTAATGTAAATACTTTGATCTCGAAACCAGTCTCTTGATGGTGCTTTCCCTACTCCAGATATTTTAAAGGTATATGATTTCTTTTCTTCCTTCCCATCAACATCCTTCAAAATCGTCATGTTAATTTCTTTTCCAACAAGATCTCCCTTATAGCCAGCAGGTTCTTCAATTGGACCATCAGATGATTCCATTTCTTTTTGATACTTCTCATTCTCTTCTTTTGTTAATAGGAGCTTTGCAAAATGATAGCCAACGATGACTTCATTTTCCGACTTAGGAACTTCACCTTTTTCCAATGCTAAATTCCCTTTCAGCTCTTCTTCCATATTCGTAATCGTAGGATAAACTTCACCTTTACGATCCTCGAATGTTACTTCTACAGGCATATCGATTGAATTACGACGGACAACAGCAGTTACATTATCTGTCTCCGCAAGCTCATCAAGGTTTTCCTTTTTGATCGCTTCTACTTTACCATTACTTTCCTTCGCCTGAACATTGACTTCCGTAATAATCTGTTGTGATTTTATTTCTTCCGTCATACTTTTTTGGATCCCAAATCCTACAGAAGCTAAAACGATTAAGAATGCGCATGCCATCGTTGTTGCTAAAATCGTCATAAATACACGTAAACGATTTTTTTTCATATTTTTTCTCATTAATAATAGTTGGTCTTTAAACTTCAACCGAAACACCACCTTCTATTAACACACCATCTTGTAATTGAAACTGATGATTACTTATTTTCGCTACTTCTTCATCATGTGTAATAATAAAAAAGGTAATTCCTTGTTCCTTGTTTAACTGTTTGATCAGATCTAAAATCTCTTTCTCTGTTTCAGAATCAAGACTGCCTGTTGGCTCATCTGCTAGGATAATACTTGGCTTTGTAATAAGCGCACGAGCAATACTTACACGTTGCTGCTGTCCACCTGATAGCTCGTTTGGGTAATGGTCTGCATGATTTTGTAGACCAACGCTTTGTAAAAGCTCCATGACTTGTTTCTTCCGCGCAGCCGAATCAATCCCTTTTAATGTAAGTGGCAACTCAATATTTTCAAACGTAGTTAAACTTGGGATCAATTGAAAGCTCTGAAAAATGAAGCCAAAATTGTCTAGACGAAACTTGGCCCACTTTTTTTCATTATAGACTGTAACATTTGTATCTTTAATGATGATTTCACCAGCTGTTGGCGAAATATAACCAGAAATCAAATTAAGTAAAGTCGATTTCCCCGAGCCACTCCGTCCAACAATTGAAGCAATTTCTCCTTTCTTGATCTTTAAGGAAATATTTTTTAAAACCGGTATTTCATTTTCATTCCCCTTTTTTCCTACCTTAAAGGAATGACTTAATTCTTGTACTTCAATCATGAATTCTCCTCCTATATTCTTCCCCATTTAGGTCAACGTCATATTTTTCTCATATAAAGCAAGGCTTTCTTCAGCTGGGATTTATCTTTTCTCCCTCTTGCTTTCCATTCACATATTACCTTTTGTATTATGTGTATCAATCCAATTAATACAGTTAATACAATAGTATCCATCGCTTAATTTGTCAAATGTTTTTTATGAAAAATAAAAAGGACCTACTTTACAGGTCCTCTCAAAGTGAACTTAAGAAAATGTACATTTCTACGAAAGAAGAACAAATCAAATCCGTAAAAAAGAAAAGCAAAACGACAAAAAGTAGATTAACTACTCTAACAAAAATCAAACACTCGTTCATCAAAGGAAAGCCATCCTTCAATAAAACCTCCCGTGAACAACAAAAAGGGAACTTTTTTGTTGTGGAGTTCAAAGAGAAAACGGATATTTACTATCACGCATATCAATTTGAACATCACTATTTAGATGTCCAAATAAAATCTCTTAAGAACCTATTAGGTCGATTAGAATTCCGTTTAGATCGACTTCAAAAACAACTTAAAACGTTAAAAAATAGTGAAAAAAGTGTGGTTTTTGGTGGTGAAAAACTGTTCAAAGGACAGCACACCTTAAACCATTATAGAAATAACCATAAACTTTGGGTAGAGGATTGGGAACAATCTCGTTACAGTAAAATGACGATTAGTGGTCGTAAGGACGCAAAATATGGAAATTTTGTCTTTGCGTATGTTTCAGAAACAAGAAATCTCCATTTCACCACTCTAAACGGTGTGGCAGTTGAAATACCGAATCTTGTCTTTCCTTATGGGCAAGAAAACGTTGAAAAAGTCATTCAATCACAAGTAAGTATGCCATCTAACTTGAAAAAGGATCATGGAAATGCAAGTGCTTGGTCTGTTGAGGATCACGGTGATTATTATCTTTTTAAATGCATCTTGGATATTCCTGAAGAGGAAAACATAAACCACAGTAAATCTGATGGTGTAGTTGGTGTGGATTTGAATGTGGACCACATCGCATGGTCTAACCTGAATATGAAGGGTCAACTGATTAAATCGGGTGTATTTGAGTTCGATTTAGAGGGGAAATCTTCGGGTCAAGCAACAAAAATGATTGAAGCAGAAGCGATACGATTAGTAGATTTAGCTGGTAAACTCAATAAACCAATCGTGATTGAAAAGTTAAATACAACGAAATCGAAAGTATCACATCCATACGGGAATAAAAAGGCGAATAAGAAAATGTCTATGTTTGCTTACCGTAAGCTTATTTCAGCCATAAAAAACCGTGCGAACAAGATGAGTGTGGCTGTATTCGAAGTCAATCCGACCTACACAAGTCAAATCGGTAAAATCAAATACATGTGAAGCGATTTGGTATAAGTATTCACCAAGCAGCTTCTTATGTCATTGCGAGAAGAGCAATGGGATTCAAAGAAAAGCTTCCACCAGTGTTGCATTCCCTACTACCGGAGAAAATAGTAGGTCTCCATCATTGGGTGCAATGGAAGTGGGTTTCAAGATGCCTATCTGACGTACATACCCATTGTTTGTATCAGATAGAACTTTCTATTCCTAGCAAGCATTACTCGATGAGTGATCTTTTTCCTCCAGGGGTTCTTCCAGACTTGGTGGAAACAGGTTTGTCTAAGAAGGAAAGTAGAAAAACCATTGCCTAGTTAAACGGGCAATGGTCTACTAAGTCACTTAGTATGTCCTTTTAGGAATCCCCTTCCTCAAAAATTTGGTAGAATTTTTGAGGAAGGGGTAGTTCAATCAACTCTTTGTTTTGACTTAATTGGCTGTCCTTTTTTTGCATTTTTCGCCTTTACTTCTTTAACAGCGTCAAAATCTTGACCAATTTCAAGATCATTGTTATTCACGCCATTTTTCGTTTTTTGCTCGGGATTATTTTGTTTTGACCGTTTCTTCATCGCTCGCCACTCCCTTTTAAGATCATCTGATTTTGTAAATCTTGTAACTGAAGTCTCATGCGATAGAGCTGGTCCTGTTGTTGATCATTGGCACTTAATGAAAGGTGATTAATATCGTTTACAGCATTCTCAAGCTCTTGAAGTGCTTTCGTATACTCTATTTCATTATAATGTTCCTGCTGTGCACCAGTTTGATATTGCTCCCGTGCGTAATCGATTGCTTGTGTACAACGCTGCAAATATTCGTCAACTGATTTTCTTGTTGCCATCTATATCTCTCCTCCAAACGATATGAAGTTTATCAAAGCTTCATCCGTTTTATTGTTTACAGTCACAGAAAAAACTTTCCTTTTAAAAAATGGTAAGTGGTCGGAAGCACTGTCATTCTAGTAAGCATCATGTTAAAATTTTCTGATGGGAATATTGTTGTTCGTTTTTACACAATTTTTAGTCACTTTTATCAATTTTTGTAAGTTTTAAAAACACATTTAGGAGGTGTACTGATTTGAATCAGACAAATCCATTCACGTTTGCATCTGACGACAAACGCTATCATACATGGAATTATCATTTACGAAATACATTTGGTCATAAGGTTTTTAAAATTGCTTTGGATGGTGGATTTGATTGCCCAAATCGCGATGGTACTGTAGCACATGGAGGTTGTACTTTTTGTAGTGCAGCGGGATCTGGGGATTTTGCGGGTGACAGGGCCGATGACCTTTTCACACAATTCAATGAAATTAAAAATAAAATGCATGAAAAATGGAAAGACGGAAAATATATGGCTTACTTCCAAGCCTACACAAATACTCATGCACCTGTTGACGTACTAAAAGAGAAATATGAGTCAGTATTGGGATTAGACGGTGTCGTTGGTCTATCAATTGCCACTCGTCCAGATTGTCTTCCTGACGATGTAGTCGAGTATTTAGCTGATTTAAATGAACGTACGTATTTATGGGTTGAGCTCGGCTTGCAAACTGTTCATGAACGTACAGCCATGCTTATTAATCGTGCTCACGATTTTGATAGCTATGTAGAAGGGGTAAACAAGCTGCGGAAACATGGTATTCGTGTATGCTCGCATATTATTAACGGATTACCGTTAGAAAATAACGAAATGATGATGGAAACTGCAAAAGCTGTGGCAGACTTAGACGTTCAAGGAATAAAAATTCATCTTTTACATTTATTAAAAGGGACACCGATGGTAAAACAGTATGAAAAAGGAAAACTCGATTTCCTATCTTTAGAGGAATATGTAACTCTTGTCTGTGATCAATTAGAAATCATTCCACCAGAAATGATTGTCCATCGCATTACAGGAGATGGCCCCATCGATTTAATGATTGGACCGATGTGGAGCGTCAATAAGTGGAATGTATTAAATTCAATTGATGCTGAACTAAAAAGACGTAATAGCTATCAAGGAAAATTTCATCGTAAAAAAGAGGTCAAACTGACATGAAGCTTCAAAGGATTTTACCATTCGCAAAACAACTTCTTCAAGCAGCAGTACAAGAAGGTGACATTGTCGTTGATGCGACAATCGGGAATGGTCATGACACCGTTTTTTTAGCCAAACTAGTCGGAGCAAAAGGATATGTTTTTGGTTTTGACATTCAAGAAGAAGCAGTTAAAAACACGACGATCCGCTTACATTCAGAGCAAGTAGAAAAACATGTAACTATCCATCAAAAAGGACATCAGCACATAAAAGCAACGATACCTACTCACCTACACGGAACTGTATCTGGAGCAATTTTTAATCTCGGGTACTTACCAGGTGGAGATCAAACGATTGTCACTATTCCGGAAACAACAATCTCAGCGATTGAACAGCTTTTAGAAATTATGAAACCAGAAGGTATCATCGTCATCGTTATTTATCATGGCCACCAAGAGGGGCAAGTTGAGCGAGATAACCTGATGGACTTTGTCAAAACGCTTGATCCACGTATTGCGCATGTCTTGCACTATCAATTCCTGAACAAGCAAAATAATCCACCATTTATTGTTGCGATTGAAAAGTGCTAAGAACAAAAGCGCAAGCGCCTTGATCAGCGGGGACGGACGCTTGCGCTGGACAATTCTCGAAGCCAAAACTTATAAATTCTGATATTAAAAATAAAAACACCGGAGCACTCCCATTACAAATGGATCATTAGCTCCGGTGTTTCTGTTACTTATTTGTTAGTCGTTGTTTTCGATATCAAATCTATCAATCTATTATTTTTCTACTTAATTATTTACCTTCTGCTCAACTTCAAGCTTTTCACGATAAAGTTTAGCTGTTTCAACCATGACTTTTAATGCTGCAACCGTTTCTTCAATACCACGAGTTTTTAAACCACAATCAGGGTTAACCCAGAATAAACGATAATCTAATACTTTTAGGGCACGTTCTATATTTTGCGATAATTCTTCCGATGTTGGTACACGTGGACTATGAATATCATACACGCCAAGTCCGATCCCTTTATTGTACAGATAGTCTTCAAAAGAGCGAATTAATTCACCATGACTTCTTGATGTTTCGATCGAGATGACATCTGCATCAAGCGCATCGATTGCTTCAATGATCGCTTCGAAGTTCGAATAACACATATGAGTATGAATTTGTGTTTCTTCTTGTACAGAAGATGTTGATAAAACAAACGCCTCAACAGCCGATTTTAAATAACCATCTGCTTTTTCTTGTTTTAATGGCAATCCTTCTCGTATAGCTGGCTCATCGACTTGAATCATCCCGATACCGTTTGTTTCTAATGCTTCTACTTCTTCACGAATAGCTAGTGCTATTTGATTTAAGACATCGATACGGCTTATATCATTTCGCACGAATGACCAATTTAAAATTGTCACAGGGCCTGTTAACATACCTTTCACTGGTTTTGAAGTTAAGCTCTGTGCATAAAGCGTTTCTTTAACTGTCATCGGTTCTGTTAAGACAACATCCCCAAAAATAACTGGTGGGCGTACACAACGTGAACCATATGATTGGACCCAACCAAACGTAGTAATCGCAATACCTGCTAGCTTTTCACCAAAAAACTCAACCATGTCTGTCCGTTCAAATTCACCGTGGACAAGAACATCTAAACCAATTTCTTCTTGAATATCAATCCATTTTTTAATTTCATTTTGAATATATTGCTCGTATTGTTCATTTGATAATTCACCTTTTCGCCATTTTAGACGTTGTTTACGCACTTCTTTTGTTTGTGGGAAACTACCAATCGTTGTTGTTGGCAATAATGGTAAATTCCAACGGTCATCGTGTAACTTTTTTCTTTCACTTGCATCGATACGTGTCTTCGCATCGCTGTGTATATTTGCTAAAGCTTCATGGACTGCTTTTACATTACGAAGTGGTGAATCGTTTAAATTCTTTACTGCCAGATCATGTTCAGATAGCTCATTCTTGGTTACTACATGGTTAACAAACTGTGTCAACAAAACCACTTCATCCAATTTTTCATCTGCAAAAGATAACGCATCTTTGACAACAGTCTCTAGGTTTTGTTCACTTTTCACGGTCACAGGAACATGTAGTAGACTGCATGACGGCTGGATAATGAGGCGATGTTCATCAACCACATTTGTTAATGTTTCAATGAGTGCTGCTTGTTCATGTAAATTTGTTTTCCAAACATTTCGTCCATCAATGACTCCTGCTGCCAATACCTTATCACTCGGGAAGCCAAACGTTTGTAAATGGGCTAAATTCAGGCCATCATCATGAATAAAATCAAGGCCAATTCCCGCAACTGGCAATTGAACAATCGCTTGATATTGCTCAATACTTTCATAATAAGTTTGCAGAATGATTTTCACATTCGGAACTGCATCATGAAACGCTTTATACACCTCATTAAGTTCACGTACGACCTCATTATCAACTTCTTTCACTAAAATTGGTTCATCGATTTGGATCCACTCAGCACCAGCTTCTGCTAATTGCTGCAATACTTCGATGTACAGAGGCACTAGCGCTTGTAACAATTCATTACGCTTTTGCTTATCATATCCTTTTGATAATGTTAAAAAAGTAATTGGGCCAAGGATGACTGGTTTTCCACTAATCCCTAATTTTTCTTTTGCTTCTTTATACAATTTTAATGGACGGTTTTCCGTTAACACAGGCTTCGCATCTTCTAACTCAGGTACGATATAGTGATAATTTGTATTAAACCACTTTGTCATTTCTGATGCGACTTTTCCTTTACTGCCCCGAGCAATTTCAAAATAAGCTTGAAGTGATAATTGCTGCTTTTCTGTTTTAAATCTTGTAGGAATGAGTCCAAACATTACAGCTGTATCTAATACATGATCATAGTAACTAAAGTCACCGACAGGAATGAGATCAATTCCTTTTTCTTGTTGCTTCCGTAAGTGTGAAAGACGAATTTGTTCCATCTCACTCGTAAATTGTGCCTCAGTTCTTTCTCCTGCCCAAAACAATTCTAAACTTTTTTTCCACTCGCGGTTTTCGCCAATTCTTGGATAACCTAAATTTGAACTTTTTATACTCATAGTCGTGTCCCCATTTCATTTTTATCGCCATAATAAAAAGACTCTCTTTGCAATAAAGAGAGATTTAATGATAGACATAGGAAACTAAAGTTAAGACTAACAATTAGTTTTAACATATATGACTATCACTCCTCCCTATTTTCGCGTAGGTAATAAGTGCATACAACAGGCAGGTCTCCTGACTTAGGTTCATCGCTTCCTATCCCTTCCCGTTTCATAATGAAACAGTGGTTGACGATAGGTGGCTCCCCATAACAGTGGCGCGACCGTGTCGGATTTACACCGACTTCCCTTTTAGCTAAAAGCCTCATACTTACCTGCTTTTAGCACCTATTGCTTGAATATTAAGATTACTGTAAATAGTGCTTTCGTTAATGTACTTGACATGTCACTGCCCGCACTACGTGATAAAGACTTCCCTCCTTCAAATCTTCATGTAACAACAGTATTTGCCAATTGCTTTGTATAGATAAAATAAAAACCCCTTCTTATAAACAAGAAGAGGTTTTGGCAACATGGCTATTACTCTTCTTATCTTCAAGCGTCTAGCTTCTGGAATTAGCACAGTACATAAAAGGTCTGTTGCTGAGGTATCAAAGGGCCAGTCCCTCCACCTCTCTGGATAAGAAAGTTACATATTTAATTATTTGTTAATTCATAGCCTACACGGATTATCACCAATTGTCAACAAATTTTTGAATATTTATAACCTTTAAAATTAATTTAATTTTTAATGATCGGTAAAATAAAAAACATATTAATGACCAAAAGCATTAATATTTCCTTAAAAAGCTTGGGGTTGTATTAAACCAATTTCGACAAATAATACGATGACATTCTGCAAATATGTTTTCAATCATTTGTGTCGAATTCGCTAAAATCCGGACAGTAAACCCTGGTACATGTAGGGACGATAAGCCAATTTTATATTCCTTTGTATTCAGATCAATCGAAGAATAGATCTGATCTAACAACTCACTATTTGTCTGTTCTCCCACAACAATCATTGAGCCTAAATGTGTATAGCCCTCCATGAAACCAATAGCAGTCATATTTTGAGATCCCGGATTTAATTTTATATGATCATAAACCACTAGCTCATTTTCCATATAAATTTCATTCATTAATTGAAGCATGTCATAGCTAAATCGATCACCATTAGGAGACCACCCAGGCGTAAGGATATCGGAATATAACAACGTAGCGCTTTTATCCATATGTATAATATTTTTTTGTTTATACCGTGCATTTTGATAGGCAATAAGTGGATCAGGAATATATTCTAAATAACTTCCTTCTTTAAGCGTTATTTCAGTTTCCTGATACACAGGTTGATTAGGTGTCTTATATATTTTCGTTGCCGATTGTGTCGTTAACGTTAGACGGGCCCGTTCCTTTAATGAAATTTCCAATTGGTAACGATCTCCATCTAAATAGCCTCCACCTGGGTTTAAAAGATAATAACAAGCCTGACCAGAATCATCATGATAAATCGGTCGCATGACTTTAAACGCGCCCTGGAAATACACATTTTTTGGAATGGTTTTCCCTTTTTTATCCTCCACTTCTAATCGTAAAGATCCAGTCCAGTCCGCCATCTTAACCCAATCCTTTTAAAAGTACATTCTGCTTAATCCAGTCGATCACTTTGTCTAGCCCTGTGTTATCTTTTAAATTTGTAAACACAAACGGTTTATCCCCACGGAAAACCTTTGTATCTGCTTCCATTACTTCTAGGCTTGCTCCAACAAAAGGTGCTAAATCTGTTTTATTAATGATAAATAAATCAGATTTAATCATCCCTTGCCCACCTTTTCGGGGGATTTTTTCACCTTGGGCGACATCAATAATATAAATGGAAAAATCAACAAGTTCTGGGCTAAATGTAGCGGCAAGATTATCACCACCACTTTCAACGAAAATTAGTTGGACATCTGGATGCTTCTCGATTAATTCATCGATTGCGGCAAAATTCATTGAAGCATCTTCCCGAATTGCAGTGTGGGGGCACCCACCTGTTTCAACACCAATAATTCGGTCTGCTGGTAACACACCATTTTGCATTAAAAATTTAGCATCTTCTTTTGTATAAATATCGTTCGTCACTACAGCCATGCTAATTTCACCATTCAACTGGCGTGTCAACTTTTCGACTAACATTGTTTTTCCAGCCCCAACAGGTCCCCCTACGCCAATCTTAATTGGTCCCATAAAAAGCACTTCCTTTCTTTCTGTTAAAAGAAACATTCCCTCAGAAAATAATCTATGATTAAGACATAAAAATACGTATATTTACCCGTTCATGTTTCATTTGTGCTAACTCAAGCCCAGGTGAAACAATCCCAAAATCACTTTCATCCAAGTGCTGAATTTTTTCAGTTGCAGCAACTAGTGCACCCTGGAACTCCTGAATAATTTTTTGCCCTGCAGTCTGACCAAGTGGAATTGCGCGGACAGCATTTTGAACAAGACTTGAAATGCAAGAATACAAATAATATAACGTTGTCGATGTTTTTAATACACCAAGATGATGCCCAACCATCGTAAAAACAATTGCCGGATGGCCAAAAGACTGCTTCATTTTTAGACGTTCTCTGTATAACGAAAGGGCACGTATCTCATATAAAGATTCCACTAGGTTTAACATACGATCTCCCATTCTTTGCGTCCCTTCTCTCGTTTCACGCGGTAGATTCTGGACGTTCAACATACGGTCTAACTTCCACACCTTTTGAAAATCTTCTTTTTCTAACGCTTCATATACGATGCGACAAGCTAGCCCATCTGAATAGATAAGCTGCTCATCTAAATAAACACGAAGCCATTGTAAGAACGTTGCGGAATCACGCACGATATCTTCTTGAATATACGTTTCAAGACCATATGAATGACTAAACGCACCCGTTGGAAAGTTAGAGTCACATAATTGAAATAATGAAAGAATAGAATTATCCATGACTATGTCCTATATGGCGAAATGCCTGTTTCACTTTCCGATCTTCTCGTCTATAAGGAATTTGAAGCTCCTGCAATAATTCTTCTACAAGATAATCATACTGTACCAGCATCTCATTTTCTTCAAACTGTGCAGGAAGATGACGATTTCCTAATTGATGGGCAATCGTTCCCATTTCATTTAAGCTACGGGGACAAATAATCAATAGATCATCTGATACGACGTCTATTACAATCATATTTTTATCATCCATATATAAAACATCGCCAGCAACGAGGTCACGAGGACTTTTTAAACGAATCCCAATTTCTTTGCCATGGTCTGTTTTAACCCTTTGAATACGTTTTACTAGATGAGCACTTTCAAGATATACCTTTTCAATATGCCGTTTTTCAATTTCTGCTTTTTTCATATTTTCAATATTTGTCACAACTTCTTCAACTATCAATACTTTCACCTCAAAACAGGAAATATCGTTGTCCCATAGGTACCTTTTCAACAGGTTCACACGTGATTAATTCCCCATTTACTTTCACCTCATACGTTTGTGGATCAACGGTTATGTCAGGAGTTTCTGAATTTAACTTCATATCCTTTTTCGTTAATTTTCGAATCCCACCGACAGGCAGGATCATTTTTTCTAATCCTAGTTTTTCGTGGACTTTATCATCAAAAGCAGCTTGTGAAATAAACGTGATTGAACTTTTTGACAAAGCCTTTCCTACTTGTGCATACATCGGTCGATAAATAACCGGCTGTGGGGTTGGAATCGATGCATTCGCATCTCCCATTAAACCTTCCACGACCAAACCGTTTTTTAGAATCATTTCCGGCTTCACTCCGAAAAATGCTGGTGACCAAATGACAAGATCAGCTATTTTCCCTACTTCTACAGAACCGACATACTCAGAAATTCCATGGGTAATTGCAGGGTTGATTGTATATTTTGCTACATATCGCTTTGCACGATTGTTATCAGAAAACTCGCTATCCCCTTGCATTGCTCCCCGTTGCTTTTTCATTTTGTCCGCCGTTTGCCACGTCCGTAAAACCACTTCGCCAACCCGTCCCATTGCTTGGGCATCTGAGCTAACCATACTAAATACACCCATATCTTGAAGGATATCCTCAGCTGCAATGGTCTCTTTTCTAATACGCGAATCAGCAAAAGCAAGGTCTTCTGGAATAGATGGATTTAAATGATGACAAACCATTAACATATCTAAATGCTCATCTACTGTATTGACCGTATAGGGCAGAGTAGGATTTGTCGATGATGGAAGAACATTCATAAAGCTTGCTGATTTAATTAAATCTGGAGCATGCCCCCCACCAGCACCTTCTGTATGATACATATGAATGACCCGATCTTTAATAGCTGCCATTGTATTTTCCATAAACCCACCTTCATTTAAGGTGTCAGCATGAACCGCTACTTGTATATCATATTTATCAGCAACTCGTAACGAATAATCAAGTGCAGAAGTTGTAGCTCCCCAGTCTTCATGGACTTTCAGGCCGATTGCACCCGCACGAATCTGTTCTGCAAGTGGCTCTTCTGCTGCAGCTTGTCCTTTTCCAGAGAAGCCAACATTTATCGGTAACCCTTCAGCCGCTTCTAGCATTCGATGAATATTCCATGCCCCAGGCGTAACCGTTGTAGCTTTTGAACCTGCAGCAGGACCTGTTCCTCCTCCTATTAGCGTTGTAAGTCCAGAAGAAAGGGCAGTTTCAATTTGAGTAGGATTAATAAAATGAACGTGTGTGTCAATTCCTCCAGCAGTGACAATCATGCCCTCTCCTGCAATGATTTCTGTCGATGCTCCAATAACAATGTCAACATTATCCATTATTAATGGGTTACCAGCTTTTCCAATCCCAGCAATTTTTCCGTCACGGATGCCGATGTCTGCTTTATAAATTCCGGTATAATCTAAAATGACAGCATTTGTTATGACAACATCTGGGACCCCATCATCACGTGTTACAAGTGGGTGTTGTCCCATACCGTCGCGAATAACCTTGCCGCCGCCAAATACGACTTCTTCACCATATGTCGTATAATCTTTTTCAACTTGGATGAATAAGTCCGTATCAGCTAACCGAATAGCATCACCGGTAGTTGGACCATACATTTGAACATATTGTTTTCTCGACATCTTAAAACTCATTTTTTGCACCCGCTTTCGACCGAGCCATCTGTTTTGTTATTAAATCCATAAACTCGCTGTTCCCCAGCGAAACAAACCAGCTCTACTTCCTTTTCATCGCCAGGTTCAAAACGCACTGCAGCACCTGCAGGAATATTTAAACGTTTACCAAATCCTTCATCTCTTTTGAAGTGAAGTGCTTCATTGACTTCATAAAAATGAAAATGCGACCCAACTTGTACGGGACGGTCACCAGTATTGGTCACAAATACCTTGCTTATAACTCTTCCATCATTAATAATAATTTCTTCATCTTTTAAAATTAATTGTCCTGGTTCCATTTGAGTATGCCCCCTACACCTTTTATCTTACTGGATTATGAACCGTTACTAGTTTTGTACCATCAGGAAACGTTGCTTCTACTTGAATATCATAAATAATCTCCGGGATACCTTCCATCACATCTTCACTCGATAAAATCGTTGTACCGAACTCCATCAATTCTGCGACTGTTTTTCCATCACGTGCACCTTCTAGTACTTCATATGTAATGAGTGCAACCGCTTCTGGATAATTTAATTTCAAGCCTCTTTCTTTTCGCCGTTTTGCAAGATCTGCAGCGACTACAATCATGAGCTTGTCTATCTCACGAGGTAACAATTGCATGGAAAACCCTCCTTATTTGAATTGTTTTTTCTATATTCATAATTGACTACTCATCAGATAAATTTACCCATATTATGTTAAATTTATCCGTTTAGTTCACAATTATTTTCCCATCACAAACATTAAGATGATGTAAACAGAATAATCTAAGAAGTTTTTGACCTTAAAGGAAATGAGAAATATAAAGAAGACTTCCATCAGTGGAGGTTTTCTTTCATCCCTCACTGATGGTTAGTTCACACTTATCGGACCTTTACGGGCAGTTCATCTCCCACCTATCTTCTTTATACACTCACAATCCTGAGGTCGGGGTCTTACTGCCCGTTAAGAGTGGGATAAATTTCTTCATGTGTATTTATGGAAATAATACAAAGACTAAGGATGCTTTTTAAATTACGGAAGAAACAAAGGGGAAGGTATTATGGAAATGAAACATCAAATCACATCACAAGAAAATAACTTCGTTTTTTTGTTGAAAACATCACTAAAAGGAATCTCCCAAGTCATACTAATTGAAAATGTGATTACTGGATTCATTATTCTATTAGCGATATCTATTTCATCTATATTATTAGGAATCATAACTCTATTATCAGCCGTCATTGGTACACTTATTGGTAAATCCTTAGGTGCAGATGAAGATATTTTGAATCAGGGTTTATTCGGGTATAACTCCGTCCTAACTGGAATGGCGTTAGCATTATTTTTAAGTGGGCCTTCTCATTGGATAATAGCATTAGCGGGTGCTGCGATAACGGCCATTTTCACGGCCTCTATGATGCATTTAATGAAAAAGATGGAGCTCCCAATCTTAACATTCCCCTTTATCCTGACGACATGGTTTATGCTTCTTGTTTCATATCGATTGACAGCATTTACACTATCTCCAGAACTAGTTCCTCAAAGTTTAGCCCAATGGGAATTAGACATAGCAGGTGAAGTCAATTGGATACAGGGAAGTTTTAATGGGGTTAGTCAAATCTTTTTCTTAGATAATCCCATCTCTGGAGCCCTCCTCTTTCTTGCAGTCTTTTGGGCCGATTGGAAGATTGGAGTTTATGCCATTTTAGGAAATGCCGTTTCCCTCATCACTTCGTATGGACTAGGTGGGGAACACTCGTTGATTTTTATCGGGCTTTACGGGTACAATGCAATTTTGACAATAATAGCTGTATCAACCTTTTATAAAAATGAAGAGAATCGCTTTGCCTTATTATCTGGAATCATTGCAGCTAGTTTAACCGTACTCGCTACAGCAAGTGTTAGCTCATGGCTTTTACCATTTGGACTACCTACCTTAACAATGCCGTTTGTTATTGTCACATGGATTTTTTTAGGCGCAAGAAAAGTTCTCCCCCTGCTATAATTCCGGATGAAAGGCTGTCTTTGTATCTTTTCATTAACGAAATTACCTTTTTTAGGTATCGGACACCTTTTCTACTTCTTTCGTTACCGCATTCGTCTTTTTTCCCGGGTAGCGGGCACATTTGACCTTCTTTCGTTATTGTCATCCTCCTTTTTCCTAGTTCCCGTTCATGATCGATCTTCTTTAAGCGATTAATCATAATTGGAATGTATTTTAATCAGTTTCTTAACGGGCTCAACAAAAGAGCTTGGGAATAGCTGCTTAAAAAGTGAGTCCTATTTTATAAGAAAACCAATTCAGTTTTAATCAAAAACGTTAACATTTTGCTGTCAATAAGCTTCAACATGCTCGAAAATTCTTCGTATAATAACGAAATGACATATGCCAACGCATACGTCATTTCTTATGTCATTTTATTGTTTAGCACCTAATGCATCGGTTGCTTACTTTAAATGATCAATGTATAAGTTTTTGCATGACGTCATGAACCTTTTCTTCAACTTGTTGAAGATGATCCTCATCAAGTTTATTATGAGGCTGCGGATGGAACCACTTAATTTCTCCTTCGTGAAAAATTCCTTGGTAACTATCGCCTGCAATGTTTAGCTGGAACTGGTGCCGTTCATGAACTTGATCTTCAAACAAATGCTTGACTTCGAAATTCTCAAACAATCTTAAAACCTCCAATATTTTATTAGTGCTTATCTAGCATAATAGATTCCATCCTAAAAACGAAAAAACGCTAAATAATTCAAACCTTACTGGTCTGAATTACTACGCTAATAATAAAACAATGCAAAGCACTAATGTACCAATAACGATTAAAATAGAGCCTATTAAAGAGCTACTTAAGTACAGGGATTGAATAGGAATCATTTCTAACATATTCTTCTCTACATTTTTATACATACTTTCATCAGGATTTGAGTGTTTTGCTAATTCAGCCTGTACGTTAAGTTTCACTTTTATATTATGGAGTTTTTCATCTACAAGCTTAGGTAATGCCATGATTAATAAGGCAATTATCCAGATAAAAATTGGGACCAATAACCAAATCAACTATTTCACCTTATTTCAAGGAATGTAGTACTCAGATAGATGGTGGGAAAATGTGAGATACATGAAACGTCACTCATTCTTATATCAATGTGTTTATTATTTTCTTCCGTTTTACCTGTTATTATCTGAATCATTCTAGAAGGTGTGCACCCGGACAATGTTAGGAGATGAACAAGGACAGACAAGAAAACCATTACTTTTTCAACAAATCCCGTCACTCCTTATATCGCTACCTTCAAGTAGTTTGTTCAATTTTCAAGTCATTATACATCATCATCATGAATCGAGCATTCGCTGATTTTTAAAAAAGTAACGCAGGACATAAAAATAAAAACAAAAAATTTTCGCTTTCTTATCTTTTAAAAAAGACCAGACTTCACCAACCTCCTCCTATCGGATCGTTTACAAAATAATACGATAGCGGAAGTCAAGAAATCTGATCTTTATAGACGATTCATTAATATTATTTAAATTCAACCACACGATGACAAAGCCTTTGCATTAGCTTAGCCTCGTGGCTCACCACGATGATTCCCATCTCTCTCTTTTTGGCGATTTCCAATACGGCATGCCAAATTTGAGCTTGTGTAATTGCATCAAGCATAGTAGTCATTTCATCCGCAATAAGAAATGTTGTTTTTGATCCTAACGCACGCGCAACACAAAAACGTTGCAGCTCTCCCCCAGACAACTCATTGGGCCAGCGTGTAAGCCATTCCTCCTCAATTCCTAAGGACGATAGCAACTCACTATCAATCCGCCCTGCCTCACCAAGAACCTTTTTCATTTTCCAGTGAGGATTTACTGCTTTTTCTGGATGCTGAAAAACTAATTGTACTGGCTGATACCCTTTCTTCGATATTACAGATCCGCCAATCGTAATTCTACCTTCTACAGGCTTCTCTAATCCTGCTAATATTTTACAAAAGGTTGTTTTCCCACGTCCACTCGGTCCTGTGAGTCCAACAACTTCTCCTGGCTCAAGAGTAAAATTGATTCCTTGAAATAGCCATGGTCCATTCCCATAGCGAAAGCTAATGTCTTTTGCTTCAAGTTGCATGGATACACCTCACCATTCCATCCCGCAATTTTCGCATTTCTGGTTGTGCTAGTCCACATTTGGGAGTAGCCTTTTCACAACGAGGCGCAAACAAACAGCCTGGTGGTAAAGAACTTGGATGGGGCTGCGAGCCTGGAATTGGGATAAAATCATTTTGTGGTAATGCCCTCCATAAAGCCTTACTATATGGATGCCGTAATAATTCACCATCACCTGTAAAGTTATCAACAGGAGCTACTTCTACCGTAGTGCCTGCATAAAATACAGCAATTTTATCAGCAATTTTTAAAGCTGATTCAATATCATGGGTAATGAGCATAACTGCACAGCCATTATCTGCGAACTCCCTAAAATTATTTAAAGCTTCGTCTATAACAACTGGATCAAGTCCTGGTGTAGGCTCATCCGCAATAATTACTTTTGCTCCACTTACCATTGCCGTAGATAATAAGGTTCTTCTCGCCATACCTCCAGAAAGTTGAAAGGGATACATGTTCTCAACATCTGGTTTCAGATGATACCTTTCAAAAACCTTCCGTTGTGCTAGTACCGCATCTCCATCATTTACCGATGTGCGAACTTGCTTTCCGACACGCATAAGTGGATCAAGATAATTTACAGATTGTGGAACAAGTGCGATTTCCTTCCCACGTAAGGAAATTTGTCGCTTTAAAGTAAGTTCTTCTCCAGCATATTTCATTGTTCCACTCATAATCGCATTGCTTGGGAGTATACCCAAAATAGCATGAGCTAACAAACTTTTTCCTGAACCACTTGCTCCCACAACCGCAAGGATTTCGCCAGCAAAAAGAGAAATGTTTAAACTAGAGATAACCTGATGATTTTTTTGTTTTAGTCCTACTGTATATTGTTGAAATGAAATCGATAAATCTTCTACTTCAAGTATAGGCATCTGTTAACCTCCCCATAAAGAAAAGCGCAAGCGCCTTGTTCAGCCTCGGGCAAATAAGACGCTTTTGAATAGAAGGTGTACTTTGCCTTCAATTCAAAAGTGGCTTAGACCCAAGAGGGGCTGGACGCTTGCACTGGACACAAAAACTAAGTCAAAAAACTTATACTTTCTGGTCTCTTAAAAAACGTAATATTTCGATTTAATCATGAGCTCTTGTAGAATCTATGAGTATACGAAGTTTGTCGCCAATCGTATCAAATGTCCGCACAACAATCAACAAACAAAGCCCAGGAAAGAAGGCAAGCCACCACATACCAGAAGACAAGTATTTCATAGATTCTGACAAAATAATGCCGATTGCAGGCTCATGGGGAGACAACCCTAATCCTAAAAATGTAACTGCTGCTTCGTGTAAAATCACATGTGGAAATAATAACAAGAACCCTACTAATACTTGTGGAATAATATGTGGGAAAATATGTTGAGCAGCAACCCACCAACGAGATTTCCCCAATTTCTGAGATACTTGTACAAATTCTGTAGAACGAATTTGCATCACTTCTGCCCTAATAATACGAGCAAGACTTGGCCAATGCGTTAGGGCAATTCCTATGACAATCCCTTTAAATCCTCCCCCTAATGTAAACGCAATGAGAATTAGGGTTACAAGATGTGGCACACTTAAAAATAGATCGATAAGCCACGAAATGAATCGATCTGCTAATTTCCCGAACGTTGCAGCGGCCATACCTAGGATAAGAGCAATTGACGCACTGCCAATTGCCCCAATTAATCCGACTCCCATACTTAAGGCTAGCCCCATAATCGTTCGTGTAAACATATCTCTTCCTAACCAATCTGTCCCAAAGAGATGGTCTAAAGATGGAGGGGAATTCCGGTCGTTAAGATTCGTTGCAATCCGCCCTTCATCAAGGAGAAAACTTCCTAATATAACACAGAGTAAAAATACAACGGCAACTATTATTGTTAGTAGCGTCTTTTGTCTTTGATTAAGAAAAAAGCGATTCCTTTCTTTGAGGTTAGATATCATAACATTCTCCCCTCTCTTGTTCTTGGATCTACTACGTAATAGATTAAATCAGCAATTAAATTTCCTACAAAAACAAATAAAGTACTACAAATAACTAATCCTAATAAAAGTGGAACATCGCCTCTTAGTCCCGCTTCTACTGTAGCTTGCCCGAGACCCGGATATGAAAAAACTTGCTCAGCAAGCACTGCTCCACCAAATAATTCACTGAAAGCAGCGAATTGGAGGGTGATCGCAGGCAAAGCAATATTCCGCAATCCATGGCGAAAGAACAAAATAAAACCACGTTCACCTCGCGCCCTTGCGAATAAAACATAATCACTTGTTAATACATCGATCAATTTTTGGCGTGTATGTAAAGCCACATTCGCAACACCTACAATACTAAGAGTGATTGCTGGAAGTACTATGTGCTCTATTCTATCTAAGATTGTGACGTCTTGTGCAAGTACGCCAGCAGGGACCCCCAGTCCGACCGGAAACCAGCCGAGCCATACAGCAAAAATAATGAGCACCAGAAGCCCCATCCAAAAGGTCGGAGTCGAGGCAAGTGTGTAACAATACCATTTAATCATTCTGTCCAGAATAGTATCCTTTTTCATCGCCGCAATAACGCCCATAACAAAACCAATCAATCCAGATAACAGCCATGCTGTGATCATAAGGACAAGAGAATTTAGAAACCGTTCCCCAATAATTTCAGCTACTGGACGGCGATAGATCATTGATGTTCCTAAATCACCTGCTATCAAAGCCGAACCCCAATTCAAAAATTGTACCATAACCGGTTCATCTAATCCCCAATATTCGGCTATCTTCTCCCGTTGTTCTGGCCCTACCTTCAACATATCAGCACCAATGTAGGCTTGAATTGGATCAATTGGAGAGTTCTTTATTAGTAGAAAGGAAATAAAGCAAATGGCCACTAATAATGATGCCATTCGTAAACTTTTCCACAAAATAAAGATCCCAACCTTCTTATTTAACACTTTTCTCACCTTCCTAACACGTTTCCATTCTTCTTTATTATCTTTGGCCAACCGTACCCGACATTGAATTAAAACCTAAATCAAACTCTCGGTCTATAGCTGCAACATAACATACGGGAAAAAACTAAACGAATGCTATGGATCCTATAAAGCGAGACTTACCTTAGGTTTTAGTAAATACCCTTATCAATCTAGTTGGAAAATGTGGAACCTTTTAGAACATGTCTTTTATCGTCCATATGTTGCTTACATCGAAAATCTCAATCAAACTTGCTCGACTGGAGCCACTGTAAACTTTCCATATTCCACACCTTTTAAACTAGTCAGACTATTGCTGAACTTTTGAATATCTTTCACTTTTCCTTTTACGACAATAAGCTCAAGACAGCTCGTATGATCTAAATGAAAATGTGTTGTTGCTAGAACTAAATCGTGCATACTATGCTGAATGTTTGTCAGTTCTTCAAGCAAATTTCGTTGATGATGGTTATAGAATAAGAGAATAGTCCCAGCAACAATTTGCTCATTATCTTCCCACGATTGTTGAATAAGGGCATCACGGACAAGATCACGAACTGCTTCAGAACGATTTTCATAGCCTCTCTGTTTGACTAGATGGTCAAACTTTCGAAGTAAATTCCCTTCCATTGATACTCCAAATCTCTTTAATGTTGAATCCTGCATCCTTCATCCACCCTTAATTTATTAGACTTTGTCACCAGTAACACATTTTCATAAAAAAGTAACACATATATGCATAGTAAAGTGATTACAGTCCAAATTTTTATCGATATGTACTTAATAAATTCACTTTTATACTATATATTATCCAATGCCCAAATCAAGTGTTATTTCAAATCCCTTACTGTTTATTCATCAAAACAACAGATGTACACTATCATTATGATATCATTTTGTCAATTATTAAAGCTGAGACTTCCATCAGTAAGTTCTTCATTTCCCTCACTGATGGTTATCGGGTCTCCGTTAGCTTTTTATATCTTCGCTTCAATGTGATTTATCAGAAGCTCTATGGTGCGGGTTTTACTGACCAATAAGAACGAAATAATTAATCTAATTTTTGCTATTCATTTTAATATTTCTTGATTATCCCAATTTCTCAAAGCCCATACGACATGATCGTTTGCATATAGTGAGATTTCATTTAAACTTAGATCTATAAATTTCCCGTTAATAAAAACAGCCCAATGGATATTTTTATTCGGAATCGAGTGAATGCCATTAATTGTAATAATATTCCCTTTTGATTCTTCTATGTCAAACGCCCTTTTGGTCACGTCGTACAATGTTTCTCCTTCTTGAAACGAAACTTCCTTTGAAATAATCGTCCTATTTTTATCATCAATCATTTTGAAGGTACCAATTGTTTCTACTGCAAATGTTGGTGTATTGAATAAAAAAAGAAATAACATTAAAGGGGCTACTAGCTTATTTATTGACATTGTTTGAATCTCCTTTACGTATTTTTCTTCTTATTATGCGCAATTCAACGAATTTCATTTAAATGAATAGTATCTATACACAAAAAAGGTATAATCCCCTCCAAAAAAGGAAGGAATTATACCATTCTTTCATTCATTTAGAATTACACTGAGGCAGAAGCGCTGACACTTGCCCGAGCTGTACGTTCTTTTTTACCGTGTAGGAAGTAATAAAGAACAGCCGTGACCAAGGTCACAACACCCGTAATGACATACATCGTGCTATAACCGGTTACCGGAATGATGAAGCCAAGTAAATATGGACCAAAGCCAAGTCCAGCGTCAAGGAAAATAAAGAAGGTTGACGTTGCCAGTCCCATCCGATGAACAGGAGTCAATTTCACTGCAACCGCCTGTGTGCATGACTGCATGTTTCCGAAGCCAAGACCAATTAGTACACCTGCTAATAATAATGTCATACTCGTTTCGGTGACACTTAGCAACAGCATTCCAGCTCCAAGAATGATAAAAGCCGGATACATAATTGTATTCGCACCCTTCATATCCATTAATCGCCCTGTAAATGGACGTGATGCTAAAACAGACACTGCATATACGAGGAAAAAGAAGCTTGCTGTATTAACCAGGTCAATTTCAATTGCATAAAAAGTAATAAAAGAAAGCACGCTTGAGTAACAGAAGGCTACGATCAGAGTAATGACTGCGATTGGCAGTGCCTTTGGCTCAATAAAATTTGAGAGCTTAAATCCTTTTATTTCTGATGCTTTTGTTGATACTGGAAGTGGTGGCACATGCACAAAGCTTGCTGTTATCAAACTAATGATTCCAATAGCAAGACAGAAACCAAAAATCATTTGGAAGCTTGTGTGCTGGCTCATATATAGTCCAATAAATGGACCAATCGCTGTCGCAAGCGTCGCGCTCATACTGAAGTAACCAATGCCTTCCCCTTTTCGTTTTGCCGGGATTATTTGAGCTACAATTGTTCCCGATGCTGTACTAGCGATTCCAAGTGTCATACCATGTACGAATCGATTAATTAGTAAGAAGGTAATACCATAATTCACAAAATATAATAGGGTCGTTAAAGTAAAAAAGATCACACCGATATACAGTGTTCTCTTACGTCCAATCACATCAATATAGCGTCCGATAAACAACCGTCCAATTAATGTCCCAATAATAAAAATTCCCGTTACAAGCCCAGCCTGACTTGGCGTAGCATCAAGTTCATTTACTGCATAAACAGCAATGGTTACCATCAATAAATAAAAGATTAACGTTAAGAAAAAATTGACAGAGGAAACAATGATAAAATCCTTCGTCCACAATCGCTCTTTATTCATTTTGTCCTTCGCCTCTATTCATAATATTCTCTTGTATTTTGGGTAGTATTTCGAAAATAGCAACTCGCTCTTCCAGAGGAATACCTTCCATCACGCTTTTTTCCAACTCCGTGATATCTTTACGACACGCTTTATAAACCTCTTCACCTAATTTAGTTAACTGAATGATTTTTTCCCGGCGGTCCTTACTAGCAATTTGCTTCACCAGCTTACTTTCTTCTAAACGCTGAACCCTTCTAGTTATGGTTGGTTTTTCCACATTATAATGACTTGAAATATCGACAAGAGTAGCAGGACCATTGTTTTCCACATACACAATCACCTGCCATAAAGAATAAGAAAGATCATATCCCGCTAATAATTCATTCAATCTTGTAATGAGTGGTCGATACACTCCTAAATACCGTTTAAAAAAACCTTGCACTTAATACACCTCCGAAAAGTTACCTTAGATAACTGTTACTATAGGTAACTATACTCTTTTTTTAGAATTTGTCAATGTCAATACTCCGTAAGAAAAGCCCAATTTGTATGAAATTGGACTTCTTTTCGTATAAAAATCTATTCCGTTATTTCAGATAAAAAAGACTTGCTTAACATTATGAGCTTTTCTTCCATGAAATCTTTTGAAATGTTCTATATGCTCTTCCATTAAAATAAAAGAAAAAAGAGGTTTTTCCTCCCAATTTAATAAGCCTTTTTGCTAATTTATTTAGCTCTTTTTGCGTAGCTACTTTATCATCTGATAAATATAAACCTAACAAACCTCGATTAATTAGCCTATGGAAATTTTCATGAGGAATTCCGGTTAGATGGTGATCAGCCTTTTCAACAAAATGTGCTAACCTCTTCAACATCATTGAATCTGATGCATAGTAACTACAAAAGTTCAGATCGCCCCCAATTTCATCCTCCTCTTGATCAATTAAATAATCAAGTAAAATATGTAGTCCTTGAACATAAGGGAAATAGCTATCTTTAATTTGAATTGCCTGATTTTCTTCAAAGCCTTCTTGAAAAGCATAGGCTACTAAGCAAAAAACTCCTAAAGTTGATCCTGTACACGCGGAAAACTCATACCATTCCATAGCAGGTATGTTCATCTTATGGCGTTCAAACCAATCTTCCAGTCTTGGAACACGTTCGTCCTTTTTTACATGTTTATGAACTTGCAAATCACAATAATAATTTGAGAGTTCAAGTAAATACTTTGCAATGATAGGATAATGTTTTACGTTAGCTAACACTTTTTGACATGTTTGCACAAGGTCATGTAAATACCCGCCATCATCTTGATCTTCCCTAAATTGATAATAATTCTTACATGGTTCCCCAACTGTTAGTGCATCGAGCATCGATTTGTGTAACATGCGAAAATCAACTGGATCTAATGAGGTACTTCGATCGCAAAGATTATCTAAATAATCGCTTATCGTTTGATACGCAACAATAAATTCGATACATTGCTTCTTATATGGTCCCGAGATGATGGCTAAAATCCCTCCACCTTCACAATGAAACTTTTTATGCTCAATGCTGCTAATCGCTTGTTTTCTAAGTTCTCTATTGGGGATTTTTTCAGCCTGCTCTTTCCAGTACTTTGTAAAAAGGTGAACGATCGGGAAAATTTCTCTGTATACTTTTGTTATTAAGCTTAATGGATGCTGTGGAACTGTCAAAGGAGTTGTCACCTCACGTTTTTTAATCTTAGCATTATTGTTCTCGTATTTAGTCTAGACATGCAATCAGTTTGACTTTGTACAGTGTGCGTCGAAAAAGCGCTTGGCTGTTTCAAAAACTTCTTCACGTTCAGGCTCATTAAAAATTTCATGGTATAAGCCCTTCCATTCTTTGTAGGACTTTTCCATAATGTCGACTTTATTAAACCATTCTTTTACTAGGCTTTTATCAACAATTTTATCTTCTCCCCCTTGCATTAGTAATAGAGGAACATCTTGAAATTTTTTAATTTGCTTTTGAGCCTCTTCCATCGCCTTTTTTAATTCCCGATACCATCTAATCGAAACCTTCGTAACATATAAAGAATCGTTTTGATCGATCTCCTGAACCTCTTTATTACGCGTTGCAATCTCTACATTCAGTTTTGAATCCACTTTTAATGAAGGTGCGAAAATATTAAGTCCCTTTGATGCAAGCTCTATCACTTTATTCGGTTTGTATACTGTTCCTAAACATGGGGAGGACAATAATATAGCTTTTACTTCTTGATGTTTCTCCTGTAGAGCTCGAATGAGAACGAGACCTCCCATGCTATGACCAAGTAAACACAAGGGCAAACCATATATTTTAGCCTCTTTTATCCAAGCATTAATCTCCATAATATATTCATCAAAAGACTGGATATGCCCCCTTCTCCTCGTCGTCGTTCCTTGACCAGGCAAATCACCCATGACGACATGATAACCAGACAATTTCCACATTTCAACAAGCCACTTATAGCGACCATGATGTTCAGCTGCTCCATGAACAATCACAATTACACCCTTTGGTTGCTCGACCTCTGATTCCCATTTCCACATGATTACGGTAACTCCTTTCACATTAACTCTCAAAATTTACTAGATGATGGAAAAACTCCACACTCATTTTGTTATAATAATATGTAGTAAGTGGCAATCAATTTCCAACCTTATAGAACAAGTACTTTGAGCAGCCAAACATAATCTAGAAAGTGTTCCTTTCCTTCATTCTGTGTGGTGCTTTTGACGCTGGATGTAAGAACATAACCACCGTACTAAAAATGATACTAATTACGATAAGAAAGGGATGAAAATCGTGATTTATCCATACAAAGATAAAACACCAAAAATTTCTAAATCAGCTTTTATTGCTGATTATGTGACCATTACCGGAGATGTTATCGTGGGCGATGAAACCAGCATCTGGTTTCAAACAGTTATTCGTGGAGATGTAGCTCCAACAATCATTGGCAACAGAGTCAATATTCAAGACCTTTGCTGTCTTCATCAAAGCCCAAATAACCCCCTCATTTTAGAGGACGAAGTTACCATTGGACATAGTGTGGTCCTCCACAGTTCAATTATTCGTAAAAAAGCATTAATTGGTATGGGTTCAATTATTTTAGATGGTGCTGAAATTGGAGAAGGTGCATTTATTGGCGCAGGAAGCCTTGTACCTCCTGGAAAAGTCATCCCCCCCAACACACTGGCTCTAGGAAGACCTGCAAAAATTGTTAGAACATTAACGATCGACGATATAACTGACATGGAACGAATTCGACGTGAATATGTTGAAAAGGGGCAATATTATAAATCGATTCAGTCAACACCAAAGGAAAAGGCGTAAGCATCATCAGATGGAATCCTATATTTCATTCTTTTCAGACAGTAGTACCCCTACCTAAAGCATCAATGAAAGTAGGTAGGGGATACCTACCTATAAAGATTAAGGTAAGCCTCGCTTTATGAAAAAATTACATTCTTTGCCGCTAAGTCAGGAATGACTGAACAAAAAATACTCTTTCAACGCCAATGTTTTCCGATCTTTCATTCTGGATCGTTATGACAATTGAGCTCATAACATCATCCTTTTACAAACTTTACAATAGGAATCAGCTTCTTGCTTTTACCTTACACTTTTTTCATTATGAACCTTCTATCTTTTTATTGTTTTCGTTAAAATACGCGTTACAATGCCCCCTCCGCCATCATGTGTTTTTCTGTTCAAACGACTATCGATATCATATCATCTCATGCACATATGACAATATATTTGTTGTAATGTATAGAATTCGTTAAAGTTTTCTAAACTTTTTGGATAATTCTTTACAATTCCTTATTATTATCTAAATATTTCTAACTTAAAATAGGATAAAAGGGGTAAAAAAGGAGCGTTCTAAAAAGATGAAAACAAAGCTTTTGACTAACATGTATGATTTCGAATGTAAACTGTTTCGAAGTGTCAATCGTCACTTCGACCATAAGTTACTAAATTTTTATTTTCGCAACATCACACATCTTGGTGGGGCGACCGCAACAATTGCTGCCTGCATCTTTTTGATGTTCTTTACAAGAGGGCTTGTTCAAGCAACTAGTATCGCAAGTGCTGCGTCACTTCTTATCAGTCACCTTCCCGTGGCTATCGTTAAAAAGCTCTATCCACGGAAACGGCCTTATCTTGCTCTTTTAGAAACGAAAGTAGCTGCTAATCCATTAGAGGATCATTCTTTCCCATCTGGTCATACTACAGCTATTTTTTCAGTTATTATTCCATTTATTTTATATATGCCGCAGCTTGCCATTGTCCTACTTCCGCTTGCTTTAAGCATAGGATATTCGAGGATGTATTTAGGATTACATTATCCTTCAGATGTGTTAGCTGGTTGTTTGCTTGGGTGTTCATCAGGATTTTTTAGCTATATCCTTTTAAGTGGTCTGGTTTTCACTACGCCAATTTAAAAAGAGTCATTTGAATCTGAGGGTCTTTTTATAAAGAGACTTATTCTACTACCTTTCATTAAAAGCAACTGGAGGGATTCGATGCGAATAGCTATTTTCACAGACACTTTTGCACCTGATGTTAATGGGGTTGCACGTACATTAAAACGATTCACAGATTATCTTGATGCAAACGGATATGAATTTAGAGTTTTTGCACCTGAGAGTACAAATGAAAGTTTATTTTCCAGCCATATTCATCGTTTCGCAAGTTTGCCATTTTTTTTATACCCAGAATGCAGGCTAGCATTGCCAAACATGCTTCATGTAAAAGCCGAACTACAGCGATTTAAACCAGATCTAATTCATGTAGCAACACCATTTAATATAGGACTCTGTGGGCTGCATTATGCAAAAAAATTGAACATTCCAATTGTCGGTTCTTATCACACTGATTTTGATCAATATTTAGAATATTATGATCTGCAATTCTTCTCTAAATTTTTATGGAAGTATATGCACTGGTTCCATAAACCACTTCGGAAAATTTTTGTTCCTTCAAACGAAACGATGGAACAATTAAAACGAAAGGGATTCCAGAACTTACGTATTTGGGGAAGAGGTGTTGATTGTAACCTTTTTCATCCGAACTATTCAAAACAAGAAGTACGCGAGCAATTCCAAATTAAAGAAAAGTACATTTTATCTTATGTAGGTCGACTTGCACCTGAAAAGGATATTGAGACATTGTTATCCCTTTCTTTACAGCTTCCGGAAAAAATAAAGAATCAGGTTCATTGGCTAATTGTCGGAGATGGTCCTTCAAAAGAGGAAATGAGTAAGAAAGCGCCTGAAAATATGACCTTTGCTGGTTATTTAAATGGCGAAAATCTTGCAAAAGTTTACGCTAGTTCAGACATATTCGTCTTTCCTTCTCCAACTGAAACGTTTGGTAATGTTGTTTTAGAGGCTTTAGCAACTGGTACTCCTGTCATTGGAGCAAATTCAGGTGGGGTTAAAAATATCATCCAGCAAGAAGTAACTGGCTATTTGTGTGAGCCGCAAAATATTGAACAATTTAAACATGCACTTATTCATTTATTAGAAAATAATAACCTACGTACCAATATGAGTGAGGAAGCACGAACATATGCCTTATCACAAACATGGGATCACATTTTTGAAGGTTTATTAAAAGATTACACAGATGTTTTGCGTGAGAAGGATCATTTCAACATGCATAAGAAAATAGTATAACTGAATCGATGCGGAGACTTATATCCTCCTATAACAATAATCAAAGCAGCCCTCCCTCTTTGAGGACTGCTTTTTAGTTTACCTTGGTTATTCCTTCATAATAGAAATTTTCATTCGCAAGGGGCCTGTTGTTGATTTTAAATAAAGTTTGATCAAAAGTTCTGTATTGATATGCAGGTTTTTTTTGTTCCGCAATCGGGCCATTTAGAAGAATAAGGTATATAACGATATATAATTCCTTTTTTGTTTTTTCGACTACCTTATGCAGATTAGCATCATAATGCCCCTCACAATTTAAAGCGAAATTAGCTAACTGTGAAGGGCTTTTTATTATATAGGGTTGGCTAATTCTTTGAAGATGACTTTTTATTCAATGCCAATAATAAAATCATTCCAATAATACAAGTTGTACCAACCCATTGAAAAAATCCAAAAGGTTCTTTTAACCAAAAGACTGTTGTTAGAACAGCTGCTAGTGGTTCTAAACTACCTAAAAGGCTTGTTTCTTTAGGTGAAAGACTTTGTAAACTTTCTATATAAAACCAGAATGCAATCATTGTACCGAATATTATAACGAATACTAAGTATAAATAGGCTTCTACTGTTAAGCATGTAAAGTCCATTTGCCAAAGTGGATGGATAAAACTTAATGCAAAACCACCGATAATCATAGCCCAGCCAACAATGACAAGGGAATCGTATTGCGCAAGGAGAGGAACTGCATATAAGGTGTAAAATGCTAACGCTAGTCCAGATAAAACACCCCAAACTATTGCAAGTGTCGGCACAGATAGCCCGGAGATTGAACCGTTTGTTAATAAGAAAAAGCAGCCACCTAAAGCAAGCATAACAGTTAACAAATCTTGTCGTGTTAGTATAGTTTGTTTGCGTAAAATTAAGTAAATGATAATCATTACAGGTGCTAAGTATTGTAATAATGTCGCAACAGCAGCGTTACCATATTTAATGGATGCCATATATGTGTATTGAACCGCAAGCATGCCAAGTAACCCCAAGATAATCAGTTGAACAGCTGTCCTTCTATTTTTCCAGATACAAAAAACTTGAGAACGGTCTGTTCTAAAAAATTGAACTGTTAAGAGTAAAAAACCAGCTATGAGCAATCGTGTCGTTACGAGCCAATTTACATCGATTGCGTATTGTTGAAAGAGCTTCTGTGCAACTGTACCACCAACACCCCAAAATATCGCTCCCGTTATAACGAGAAATAATCCTGTTCTTCTAGTAGGTCTATTCATGATTGATTCTCCACCCTAAATATAATAATAGTGTTATAATAAGTGAAAAATTTTTCTAATAATACTTAAATTGAATGAAAAAATATAAATATATTGAGGGGATTATTTGCAAATAAAAAATTTCATGGTTGATCAAAGTTTAAAAGAGCTAACCCAACATCGTACAGTTGTGTTACCGATTGCATGTTACGAAACAACGATTAACCAAAATATACATGGTTATATACCACTTCATTGGCATGAGGAAATTCAATATGTTCTGATTGTAAAAGGGGAAGCAATATTTCAGATAAATGAAAAAAAAGTAGTGGTTCGAGAAGGCGACGGGCTATTTATAAATAGTGGCTACCTACACATGGCGGAAGAAAGGAATCAATCGGGCTGTGTCTATATTTGTTTAAATGTTTCTCCTCATATCGTTTTGTCACAAGAACTCTACACAACCTATGTATCTCCCTATATTCAAGCGACTAATTTACCTTATTTATATTTAGATGCAAATGAGCTTTGGGGGAAAAACATTTTAGATGCCATTATAAAACTCAATCAATGGATTCAACAAAAATCACCATACTATGAAATTGACGTCAACGTGCAGCTAACATTAATTTGGAAAAACTTAATCATCAATGGCTTTCAATTAGAATAGATCAGAGGGAAATGTTAAAGAGTAATCGAATGAAACAAATGATAAATTGGATACATCTACATTATGCTGAGAAAATCATGTTAGACGATATTGCAAGAGCTGGCAGGTTGAGTCGCTCTGAATGCTGTCGATATTTCAAACGAATTTTAAAGAAAACACCGTTGAGTTACGTAACCGATTATAGAATTCAAAAAAGCTTAATCCTACTGCAACAAGCAGAATCCAATGTTACAGAAGTTGCCTATCAAGTAGGATTTAATAGTACAAGCTATTTCATCGATAAATTCCGAAAGTCGATGAACATGACACCATTAGCATACAAAAAATATAAAATGGATGATTGTTAACTAAATTAAGTTCTGAAACGATTCGCTTTTCTTGTTAAACTAAACTAGCTAATAGAAGCTCATTCTTATTCAATTAAACCAGCTAATAGTTTGTCAATATTTTTCAATAAAAACTTAAAATATCTCGTGCTATACTAAATTTATGCATACCAAATAACCTTCCAAGGTTTGGTATTTGGAAAGTTTTGGGGT
>NZ_JAIQUM010000050.1 GCF_020075705.1 Metabacillus rhizolycopersici
ACCTTGCGTTAGATAAAAGAGTTGTTTGGACAAAAAGAAGGCTTGAGCCGTATGATGGGAAACTGTCACGTACGGTTCTTAGGGGAGTTAGGGGCAGTGATGCCCCTCGCTTACCCGACTTAACTAGGTTTGCATACAATATTCATCTGATTTTTGGAGATCTTCTTCAACTAAAGGTGCCGGATAGTTGAAGAAGAATTTAAATCGAAAAAATTTATAAATACCCTTGACCTGGAGTTCACTCCAGTTGTTATGATTTCGATAGTGAAGGAGGACATTATTATGATGATTTCAGAAGTAAGTGAAAAATTTGGTATCTCACCTGATACCCTACGTTATTATGAACGAATAGGTCTAATTCCCACTATAAACCGTAACAAAAGTGGGATAAGGGAATACACAGAACAGGACTGTCGATGGATTCAAGTTATTTTGTTTATGCGTGACGCAGGGATGTCTATAGAGCTGTTGTTGGAGTACGTAGAAATGGTTCATCAAGGAGATAAGACGATGCAATCAAGAAAGGAACTGTTAATTAAACAACGAAACCAGTTAGTGGAAAGAATTAATGAACAACAGAAAATCTTAGAGCTTTTGAATGGAAAAATTGAGAGTTATGAACAATCTGTAGTACCGAATGAAAAAAAACTGATGGGAACAGACGATTAAAGAATGAAGAGAGGAGATACAAATTATGACCAAACAGAATAATTTGCTTATATTTATTTTGACCGTAGGCGTTTTCGGTATCCTAACTACTGAAATGGGGGTAATTGGGATATTACCTTTAATTGCTGACCACTTTCAAATCAGTGTATCCAAAGCAGGGCTTCTAGTGAGTCTCTTTGCACTTGCTGTTGCAATTTCCGGCCCGATTATGCCGTTATTGTTTTCAGGAATAAATCGTAAGAAGGTAATGCTACTTGTGCTTGGCATTTTCGTTATAGGTAACATTGTCTCAGTATTTGCATCAAACTTTACTGTCTTGCTAATTGCTCGTGTGATTCCAGCCTTTTTTCATCCGATTTATTGTGCATTGGCTTTGACAGTAGCTGCTACTTCCGTTAGCAAGGAAGAAGCTCCAAAAGCTGTTTCTAAAGTGATTTTAGGAGTAACCGCAGGTATGATACTTGGTGTGCCAATTACTAATTATGTTGCAAGTGCAACTTCTTTAGAAATGGCGATGTTATTCTTTGCCTTCGTTAATGCGGTTGCATTCATAGCTACATTGGTATTTATTCCATCTATGCCTGTAAAAGAAAGACTGTCTTATGGATCTCAAGTAGTTGTATTAAAAAAACCAATTACTTGGTTAGCTGTTGTAACTGTCATATTTATAGGTTCTGCAACTTCAAGTATTAGTACTTTCATTGCAGAATATCTTGAAACCATTACGAATTTATCAGGGAATATCTTAACTTTGGCATTATTTGTATTAGGTTTAGCAAGTCTAATTGGAAACCTTGTAGGTGGTAGGTTACTTATGAGAAATGCCATGAAAACTGCAATAGCTTTTCCAATTGTATTAGGAATAGTTCATTTATTGTCGTTCGTAACGAGTAAGTCCACCGGACCTATGATGATAACGATTTTGTTATGGGGAATCTTATTTGCTATAGGAAATAATGTTAGTCAATATTGGATTACATCTGCTGCTCCAGAAGCTCCTGATTTCGCTAATGGATTGTTTCTATCATGCGGTAACTTAGGGATAACGATTGGAACCGCAGTAGGTGGATTATTTATATCAGGACTGGGTACTCAATATATCGTATTAGGGGGATTACTATTCTTAATAATGAGTTTGGTATCCATTTTACTAAGAAACTACATGTACAGTCCTACAACAAAACAACTTGCTAGCTAAGAAGTAAAGGTAAGTTTGTGAACATTTGTACTTAAACTAGGGTGCAATAGTGTAAAAAAGCAGCGGAAAATCCGTTGCTTTTTTTCTTATTTTTCTAAAAGTATTTTCTGTAAAATTCTCTTCTAAGATTTCCACTTAACTGGGCATAAACCCTTGTGGTTTCGCTCTTTTCGTGACCTAGTAAACTTTGAATAACATCGATAGGAGCTCCGTTGTTCAATAGGTGTGTGGCATAACTGTGGCATAGTTGGTGTGGATGTATTTCTTTGTTGATCCTTGCACGATTTGAAATTCGTTTTATAATGTACCGCATCTGGGCAATACTCATTTTATGTGGGTTCCGTTTGGTGACAAAAATCGCTGGATCTTTATCCTGTCGAAGATCTAAGTATCGTTGCAGGTTAGTTCAATAGAATAGGATTATTAATTTAAGGCTAAATTTGTAGAGTTAACTTTACAGAAGCTTTATATAATCCTGCAATAATATACTATAAGCCATTTAATTTTAAGATGTATAATTTGCTTGGGCAGTATCTGCGGGAACTGTACCTTAATGGCAACTTACATAAAATAAAAGGTTTCTGCCTAGATCCGATTGCCGGACAGGGACAGAGGGATGGAACATGTAATAGAGTATTTTAGATCATCTGCCTTCAGAAGGATCTTTTTATTTGCTCTTCGAATTGTTTAACCTCTCCCGAAATTAAAGGAGGGAATATGATGAAACAAACTACAGATTTCTTGAAAATGAAGCAAAGCAATGAAAAGATTGTCATGTTAACAGCCTATGACTATCCTTCTGCAAAACTTGCAGAACAGGGTGGCGTTGACGTCATTTTGGTTGGTGATTCGCTTGGAATGGTGGTTCTGGGTTACGATTCAACAATCCCGGTTACACTCGAAGACATGATTCATCACACGAAAGCTGTTAAACGAGGGGCAAAAGATACATTTATCATTACGGATATGCCTTTTTTAACCTATCATTTATCTGTTAGAGATACATTAACCAATGCCGGGAGATTAATTCAAGAAGCCGGTACCCATGCTGTGAAGCTGGAAGGTGCTAATGAAGTCATCGAACATATCGCCGCCCTGACAAGGGCAGGAATTCCCGTATGCTCCCACCTTGGGCTGACACCACAATCGGTCGGAGTTTTAGGCGGATATAAGGTGCAGGGAAAAGATGCATCAGCCGCTAAAAAATTGCTGGAAGATGCTAAGAAATGTGAAGCGGCAGGGGCATTTGCGATTCTTTTGGAATGTGTTCCAAGACAACTTGCAGAAGAAGTAACCAAAGTCCTTTCCATTCCGGTGATTGGAATCGGTGCTGGATTGGATGTGGATGCCCAGGTTCTCGTCTATCATGATATTTTAGGCTATGGTGTTGAGCGGGTCCCTAAGTTTGTCAAACAATACCATTCATTGAATCCGTTTATATTGGAATCAATTCAAGCTTATACTGCTGATGTGAAGAATAAACGTTTTCCTGAAGAAAAACATTCTTTTACGATGAAGGAAGAGGAACTGAAAGGACTTTATGGAGGCAAGCAATGAATGTGATTACAACTTGCTAAAAGGTAAGATTCACATAAAAGTCATTCAGGAGAATTATGAAGTTGTGCTCTGGCTGGCACATTCTATCCGGAAAGGGACAGCATCAGCTTCTCCTTCACTTCGTTCACTACAGACATAAAAGGACATTGGTTTCCTGCTTAGCGTAAGGAAAATAGGTTTTTTCTACCAGTAAATTTCCAGTGGATAATATACGCGTTTTGCAGTCAGGACCCTTAATAAAACCCGTCTTTTATTTTGTGCTACACAATAAAATATAACTTATTGGTACCCAAAATTTGTAGAGTTAGCTTTATAGAATAATCCTGCAATAATATACTATAAGCCATTTAATTTCAAGATGTATAATTCTATGAGAATAACTTGAAAGGAGCTTTCCTCATGAATATTACATCTTTTGTCTTTTACTGTTTTATTGTTACTTTTACACCAGGACCTACTAATATCGTCATATTATCCACAGTGAATAATTCTGGGACAAAAAAGGCAATAGAATATACGTACGGAGCAACTATTGCTTTTGGTTTATTACTTGCTATTTCTGCTATGTTGAATACTATACTTGTTACGATAATACCCAAAATTTTAATTATTATGCAGATATTCGGAAGCTTTTATATGTTGTATCTCGCTTATCAAATTTACAAAATGGATTCATCAAAACCATCTGTAAACCAAACAGGTACGTTTATGTCAGGCTTTCTTACGCAGTTTTTAAATCCAAAGGTGGTAGTATTTACAATGACTGTAATTCCTACCTATATTATGCCCTACTATGTCTCAATACCTGCGGTTACAATAAGTGTTATAGCTATAACTGTTATTGGATTTTTAGCATTTGTTACATGGGTACTTTTCGGTACGATCTTCAAGGAGTTTTTACAGCAGCATAAAAAGATTGTGAATGTATTGATGGCATTGTTTTTAGTTTATGCTGCAATAATGATATGGATGTAGGTAAGCTAATTAAGAGGTGAATTAAATGGACAAATTTATCTATAAAAAATCGGCAGGTATTACTGCGTTGTCAGCAAGTATTACTGATTTTACATATAAAAAGCACTCTCACAAGGAGTATGCAATAGGGGTAACATTGCGTGGTATTCAACAATATAACCTGGATGGCAGTTTACAATTATCCTATCAAAATGGTGTTATGCTTTTTAATCCAGAACAGGCACATGACGGAATGGCAAAGGATCATGAGGCAGGACTTGATTATGTTATGTTATATATTGAGCCGCAATTGCTTTTAGAGGTTATGGAGAAAAAGGATATAGTACGTTTTTCGACCCCTATTGTGTATGATTATAGACTTCAACAAAGAATAGTAAGTCTTTCTAATGCGATATTAAGCGAAAGAGATGAGGCTTTGTGCAATGAATTACTTTTATCCCTCACAGATAGTCTCATTCATACGAATCTTTCTACAGACTATAAGAAAGATAACGCTCTAATTAGAAAAGCAAAGGATATACTTCATACCAACTTAGAAAATGTACTTAAACTTGACGAGATATGTAAAGAGCTTAATTTATCGAAGTTCCAGTTTATAAGATTATTTAAGGCTCATACTGGAATTTCACCATACCAATACTTTCTAAACTGTAAGATAGAACGTGCAAAGCAGTTAATAGAAAAAAATGGAGATATATATTCGGCAGTAGCTGAATGTGGTTTTGTTGATTTAACCCATTTGAATAAACACTTTAAAAGCGTATATGGAACAACAGCATTTGAATATATGTCACATATAAATTGAGGAGGAGTTTTGAATTTTAGGAGGAAAAGCTTATCCAAAAAATCTAGTATTATTTTCTTTGAAAGAAAATTTCCAAGTGCAGACATGATCCTTATTAAGGATCAGCTCCCGATTCTTATTAATACTGGTTTTGGGAGTGATGCGAAAGAGACAGAGCAATTAATTAAAGAAGCAGGCGTTTCTCCCGAAGAGTTACACCTTATTGTAAACACGAACTATCATAGTGACCATGTTGGAGGCAACTATCATCTACAAAAAAAATTATGGTGTTACGATTGCTGCTTATAAATGGGACGCCGATTTAATTAATTCTTGTGACCCTGAAGCCTGTAGTGCAGAATGGTTAGATCAGTCTGTAGAATCTTATCGAGTCGATATAAAGCTCTCAGATAACGATGAGATAATACATACAGGAAGTAGAACCTTGAAAGTCTTGTATACACCGGGACATACGTTAGGGCATATTAACGGGCTGCGTTCTGCAAGCAGAGACGCTTTTTCACTAACGAAATCAGGAAAGTTAAATATCGGTTGATAGTGTTGTAATATTGAGATTATTATTTAACATACAGTATAAAACCTTCAGGGGGAGATTTCTATGTCATTAAAAGTAGGAGATATAATTACATTTGAACGGACTTTTACCGTAAGGGATGTTGAATTATTTACAGAGATTTCTGATGATGAAGGGATTTATCATATAACCCGAGATGAACAGGGAAGACTTGTAGTTCAAGGATTATTAACGGCAACTTTACCAACAAAAGTGGGTGGAGATAATAACGTACTGGCTCGTACTATGAATTTTGAGTTTTTAAGACCTGTGTTTACGGGAGATACAATAATTTGTGAAGTTTAAATTGAAAAATACGAAAGGCAGGAAAATAATAGAACAGCTATTATTGCATCCTTTTTATGTAAAAATCAGAATGAAAAAGAAGTATTAAAAGGGGATTTTTCAGGTGAAACACTTTAAATTTTTTATACTTTCTTCAACTACCATGAAAGTTAATTCTATACAAAGCCTAAAAATGACAATGCTAAAGTAGACCCAGCATTGTCAATTTTTTTAAGCTGTGCCTTAAAATAAAAACCCTATGTCGCCAATATTATTATATCCACATTAATCCAACTTTCATTCTCTGTGGTGAAGCGCTGATTTTTTCGCTTCATGGATGGCTAAAGGGTAGCGATGCTTCAATAATGGAGGATCCCTTTTCTTATTTCGCTAACGGCGCAGGTTAGTTGAATAAGTTAGAGCGAAAGGAAAATATGGATTCGCAAATTAAAAAAGCCTAAATCTACTTCTCATAAACAAAGTGGATTCAGGCTTTACTTATATCACTATGAACTTCAAAATCAAAAATATGGTGAGCTTCCACTCGCTTTTTTTGATGAAATTTCTGAATGTAAAATGTTACATAATATTGTAATTCCCTGATGTAATAATAGCTCGTTCATATAAGAATAACTTACTCTTAAGTGATTATTTTCCTGCTCTACTAGGAAACATGCTGAACCTGGTAAGAATGTTAGTTGTTGTTTTTTTGCTTCTAATAGAACGTGATTACTATCTAGCCAAGAGGGAAGACTGATCCATAGGTTTAATCCACCCTGCGGGATTACCCACGAAACTCCATCAGGCGAATGTTGAGAAAGTAATTCAAGAACCAAATCGCGTCGGATCCTTAAAGCCGTTCTCAATTTTTTCAAATGATCCAGCATTCTTTTAGAATTGATAAATGGCAAAATGGATTTTTGTGTGAGTAAGGGACTTCCCAAGTCAGTATTTGCTTTGGCTGCCAATAAACGGTTAAATATGGAGCCTGTAGCAGCTACTATTCCAATCCTACAACCTGGCGCAAGTGTTTTGCTTAACCCTTTTAAGTAAATGACATGACCGTGATGATCCATACTTTTAATGGAAGCGGGTGGTTTTTTATCAAAGTAAATCTCACTACATGGATCGTCCTCTATAATAATACTTTGGATACTTTGAGCTATATCAAGAAGCTGTCTACGACGTTTTAACGTCATAACAGAACCTGTTGGATTATGAAAAGTAGGAATTGTATATATGATTTTGGGTTTATGTTTATCACATAAATTTTGAAGTATATCTACTCGCATTCCATCCTTATCAACAGGAACGGTAAGGATTGTAGCCCCTCTTCCACGAAAAACATCAATAGCACCAGGATAGGTAGGAGCTTCCATCACAACCACATCCCCTGGTCCTACGAATGTGCGTGCTACAAGATCGATTCCTTGTTGTGAACCACTCGTAACTAATATATTCTCAGGTGTAGTGGGAACTTCAAATCCTTTTAAATACTCATGCATTGCATTTCTAAGTTCTGCATCTCCTTGGATTTCTCCATATTGAGATAAAATTCTTGGGTTATTGGAAAGCATTTTATGAACCTCTTGCTCTAAAAATCGATTAGGAAGAAGTCCTGGATCAATCATAGAAGATGAAAGGTGAATTTTTTCAGGGACAAGATGAAAACGGGCAAACTGAGATCTAGGTAGATAATCTTGGACAGATAGCTGCCAATCGTAAGAAAGAGTCTCCTCTTTTTTATCTACTTCCTCACTTTTTTTAACTTTTACAAACGTTCCTCTTCCTTGGATAGAAGTGATAAAACCCTCTTTTTCCAACTCTTGGTACGCTTTTACTACTGTAACCAAACTTACTCCAAGTTGTTTCGATAAATCACGGACTGAAGGTAATTGTACCCCTTCTTGTAAGAGTCCTGAACGAATCCGATCAATAATTGATTGGTATATTTGCTTGGATAGTGAAATTTCAACATTTCGTTGAATGTCGATTTGCATGGTTTAACTCCTTTAAGTGTTATATTACTGTGTTGAGTGTTATACAAGATAATGTATAAAATACTGATATTCTAATAATTACATTATAACACATGGAGGGATAAAGAATTATGAAGTATTTTGTAGTCGATGCGTTCGCAGAAAGAGTTTTTGAAGGTAATCCAGCTGGAGTATGTATTATGGAGGAATGGTTACCAGATGATACTATGCAAAACATTGCTGCCGAAAATAATCTTTCTGAAACAGCGTTTGCTGTTAAAGAGGAAGAGGGATATCGTTTAAGATGGTTTACTCCGGGTGGAGAGATTGACCTCTGTGGGCATGCTACTTTGGCAACAGCTTACGTCATTTCCAATTATTATGAAAACAATGTAGAGAGAATAAAGTTTCAGACAATGAGCGGAGAACTAGTTGTGCTGAAAAAAGATGAACTTTACGAAATGGATTTTCCTAGCAGGATGCCTGAAGAATTTACGTTAACAGAGCAAATGGTTGAGGCTCTTGGTATAAAACCCATTGAAACCTATTTAGGCAGAGATTTAATGTTTGTACTAGAAAAGGAAGAGGAAGTTCTAAATGCCTCTCCTGATTTTTCTAAACTGGAAAAATTACCGGATGGTTTGGGAGTTTTAATCACATCCAAAAGTGAAAAGTACGATTTTGTTTCCAGATGCTTTTTCCCTAAATTAAATGTAAACGAAGATCCTGTGTGTGGTTCTGCACATTGTAATTTCATCCCTTTCTGGTCTAAACGTCTAGGAAAGGATGAAATGGTGGCAAGACAGCTTTCCAAGCGCGGTGGAACATTATACTGCAAATTAGTTGGTGACAGAGTAACAATCGGCGGAACTGCAGTTTTATATTCCATTGCAGATATCAATTTCGATTGTTGATATGGAAAATTTAAAATATAACGAAACGAAAACAACAAGTAGAATGGAAGAATTAAAAGCGGCATTTTATGTCGCTTTCCATACACTATTTCAATGCTGAAAAGTGTTACGGTCTTGGGAATGATATATGGAGTGCTCTTGCAATCCAAAGAGTACGGTGTTTTGTGGTGACTTGTTTGCAATTTTGGAAGAAGGACGCATTGCTTAGTATTGTAAGGGCACGATTATTACATGGTTTTTGTACAGTTTTTATTTTAATTATTTTATTCACAACGGGGTGAAGACTTGAGACGTATTCATTATAGTTGGATTATTTTATTAATAGCTTTTTTCTCTATTATTATAGCAGGTATTATACGATCCTCATCAGGAGTGTTCATAGTGCCTTTTGAAAATGATTTCGGATGGGAACGCTCAACAATCTCATTCGCCTTTGCGATTAGTCTTCTTCTATATGGAATTTCTGGTCCCTTTATGGCTACTCTAATAGAGGTATTAGGTTTAAAGAAAATGATGATTTTAGCAATGACAACGCTATTGATTGGCATTCTGCTCACCTTTTTAATGGTTAAACCTTGGCAATTATTTTTGATTTGGGGAATTATTATCGGCTTAGGTTCGGGGTTGTTCTTAACCGTATTAAGCCCATATATTGCGAATCGATGGTTTGAAAAAAGAAGAGGACTGGTACTTGGTATTTTAACGGCGAGTACAGCAACTGGACAGTTAGTACTTCTCCCGTTACTAGCATTTATCGTAGAAACATATTCGTGGAAATGGGCAATAGGTCTTATCCTTATCCTTAGCTTCATTATGTTGTTAATCATACTATTATTTATGAAAAACTCACCCAAAGAAATAGGAATTCTTCCATACGGACTTAAAGAAGAATCAGATGTTAGTCAAATAGTCGAAAAGAAAAACCCCATCTTTATAGCGTTTTACACTTTATTTGAAGCGGTAAAAGTGAAGGGATTTTGGTTACTGGCAGGTAGCTTTTTTATTTGCGGACTTTCGACTAGTGGATTAATCGGTACTCATTTTATTTCTTACTGTATAGGATTTGGTTTTGCTGCTGTGACCGCAGCTTCGATGCTTTCTTTGATGGGGGTCTTTGATTTAATAGGTACAACTCTTTCTGGATGGTTATCTGATCGGTTTGATAATCGTTGGTTATTGTTTTGGTATTATAGTTTAAGAGGAGCCTCTCTTGTGTTTTTACCCTTTGCCCTTTCCGAAGGTTCTTTTACTCTGCTTATTATTTTTTCTGTGTTTTACGGATTAGATTGGATTGCTACTGTACCTCCAACTGTTAACATTTCAAGGCAAATCTTTGGAATCGAAAAAAGTGTAGTCGTATATGGCTGGATCTTTGCAGCTCACCAATTAGGTTCAGCTGTGGCTGCAGGTGGAGCAGGGATCATATATAATATCTTCAACTCCTACTCCTGGGCATTTGTTCTGGCAGGATTGTTTTGTTTGATCGCAAGCCTATTTGTAATAGTGATAAAAAAAGAGAACTTAAAAGTTGAAGTGAATCAATCACTCGAAACCTAAATTTTTAATGGGTTGAAACTTCCTTAGCGTTGTAAATCTGCATTTTCCTGACGCTAACCTTAAATGAAATGGATTATGAAGTTTTACTTTGCAGAAAGATCGAGTCGAATATCCAAAATATTACAGTGGATGAAGTGGTCATAATATAAAAAGTTGATGATGCGAAGGGGTTTTCATATCCATAAAATTTAGTGAAAATTGCTGTTACAATTGCAGACCAAAATCCATAGATTATGAGATAAATAATATTAAATTTTTTAGGTTTTTGGTTTAGTTTAAATTGTATAGGTAATCCAATGACTAGATAAATAAAAAAGGAAATTAAAGAGTATATTGCAATACCGAAAAAAGAGAAATAAGATAAATCCACTAAAAAAACTGGGCGTGCGCCTATCAATAGATGATTTTGGAACGGGGTATTCATCATTAGCTTATTTAAGAGACTTTCCTATTGATAGCTTAAAAATTGATCGATCATTTGTCGAAGAAATTCAAAAAGATAATGGAGTTATTGTTAAAACGATTATTGATATGGCTTCCCATTTAAGTGTTAATGTGATCGCCGAAGGAATCGAGACGGAGGATCAGTTATATTTTCTTTCGCAGTTGCGCTGTTACGAAGGGCAGGGATTTTTATTTTGCCGCCCTTTATCAGGTGCAGAGTTATATAAATTATTACCACAAAATGAGTTTAGTTAAATTAAAAGATAAAAGAGGGGATAGCCCATAGCCAATTAGATTTGTGTAAGTTTATCATTTGGAGCCAGAAGACCAGAATCCTCAAGACGAGATAGCGGATAAGTGGGGGATGAATGGCTTTTTTGAAAAATAATTCTTTAAATAGGGTAATCTTGTTTAACTAAGAAATCTATATAAGTTTGAAGTAAGGAAGTTTACTTAATTGAATACTACTTTTAGATTAACATAATACTTTACTTAACCTTCAAAAAAATCATCCTATCTTGCAAAAGGATGATTTATCTTGGGTATATAATTTTGCCTTACTTAATTGGCTGAAATCCCAAATCAATGGGACTCCAGCGGATATTGATAAACGTTGTTTAGGTTATAAACGTCTTTTAGAAACATTACAATCTGCGCCTGAGATTGTCCCCAGCCATGATTAAAAGATTTATAGATTTGGTAGTAATAGCCCATCGTGTGTTAATCTATCATAGCATTTTGCAAGACAATCGCCCCTTTTATTATTGTCTTGTTTGCGGATTTTCCTTCTAATTGGATTTTATTTTCCCTTTTGGTAATTTGAAGAGTAACATGATCTCCTACATAAACAGGGTTCAAGAAAGATAGGTCATACTTTAATGGCAAAATCTCTGGGGATAGTAATTCGTTTGAAAGGATACTCCAAACTTTTGCCATCGTTAACATGCCATGAGCGATTTTACTTTCGAAGCCTTGTTGTTGTGCATGCTTTTCATCTAAGTGGATTGGGTTAAAATCTCCAGATACATTCGCATATTCTACTATATCTCGTTCTGTTACTTGAAAGCTAATTGTTTTCAAATAGATCACCTGCTATCAAATGAGATGTTCCTGAAAAACAGAGGATCCCACTGCTATCATAGATTTGAAGAGTTTGATTGATAAATGTCAAGTTGTGACGCCGGAATTGATCCTTTAAGATAATGAAACCTTGATATGGCTGGTTGATATACATCACGTGATGAGACTCGCATTGTTGTTTCCTATGGATAATGGGATGCTGTAGTTTCCAAGGAGTTTCGATCAGCTTATAGGCAATCATCGGCATAGTAGGAGGGAGAGGGATCGTTTTGTATCCATACATATGTGCTCCTGTCAAACTAAGATATATCGGATTTTGATCACCTACTGCTCGAACAAATTGTTGAACATCGGCTTCTTTAAATAAGAGGGGATAAGCATTTGTTTTCATTTTAACACCTCAAATAACATGGCAACCCCAATCCCTCCAGCACTGCCGATTGCAGCCAGAACGAATTTTATTCCATGTCTTCTTTGTACTTCGTAAAACAGCCTTGTGACTAAGACTCCACCAGAGGCTCCGTATGGATGTCCAATTGCAAGAGCACCGCCATGAACATTCAGTTTTTCGTACGGAATCCCAAGTTCTTGTGAACATGCGACAATTTTGGATGCAAAGGCTTCATTAATTTCAATGAGATCAATATCTTCCATTTTTAACTGATTTCTATGTAATAATTCACTAATGGCAGATACAGGGGCAATTCCAGGATAAAAAGGGTGTATACCAGACACTTGGCTATCGATAAAGCGTAAAACAGGTTGAAAACCAAGCTTAATAGCTGTTGACTCCGCCATAATCAATGCTGCACTTGCACCATCATGAATGCCACAACTATTTGCTGCTGTAACAGTTCCAATCTCTTTTACAAAAGTTGAACTTGCTCTCTTCAAGAGTTTCTCCATGTTACGTTCCTTAAGTAATTCTTCATCTTTGCTAAAGTGCTCAAGAGCAAGGATCTCTTGTTCGTAAATCCCTTTTTGCTGAGCAGTCCTACTACGTCGATAACTTAATAGGGCATATTCATCCTGTCTTTCTCTTGAAATGTGATATTTCTTGGCCACATATTCAGCGGCAATTCCCATATCAGGATCACCTATCTTACCTGGAGAAAATTGTGCCCTTGATGGATAAGGGGATGTGCTTGTACTTTCAACACCACCTGCAATGTAGCAGCGGCCCGCACCTGCTTGAACAAGGTAACACGCAATTCGAATGGCCTCAAGTCCTGCGCTGCATTGCCGATCAATGGTTAAACCTGTGACAGAAAGAGGAAGTTCTGCTTCTAAAGCAGAGAGCCGAGCTACATTACCTCCAGGACCGACTACATTTCCAAGGATGACATCATCTATTTGATGCTCAACACTATGCGCTAGATGCTTGAGAAGAGGGGCCGCTAGCTCATGTGGATGAAATTCACGAAGCATCCCATTTTTCTTTCCAAGTGGGGTTCGCTTAGCCTGGACAATGACAGCTTTCATCATAAACGTACCAACTTTCTTTCAATCATTTCCTTAATTTGAACGCGGTCTATTTTGCCACTTGACATCAGTGGCATCTCTTCTACGAAATACCACTTTCTTGGGACTTTATACGATGCTAATTTTTTCCTACATAAACCTCTAAGCTCCTTTTTACTAGCACTTCCTTTTACAACTGCTGTTATCATCTGCCCCCAATAAGAATCAACGATCCCGACCACAGCTACCATATTTACATTTTTGTGTGAGGATAATACAGTTTCAATCTCTTCTGGGAAAATATTAATTCCTCCGTATAAAATCATCTGATTTTCGCGCCCAGAGATATATAAATATCCATCCTCATCAAGGTATCCCATGTCGTGAACCGTAATCCACCCATTTTCGTCTTCAATAGATTGGAGAGTTTGATGATTAGCATGTAAGTATCCCATAAACATCATGTTACTTTTAACATATATTTTACCAATTTCATTAGGCTTTGCTAGTTGCTGGTTGGAACAGCGTATTTGTATGTCTACATTGAGACACGGCTTTCCAACAGATTCTGGCTTTTGTTTGTGCTGCTGATCAGTTAATACCGTAATAAAACTCAACTCGCTAGCCCCAAATAACTCGTACAAAGATAAATAAGGAAATTTTTTCCGCATTCGACGTTTCGAATCATCTTCCCATTTTGCACCAGATGAAACCATTTTTACCGGTTTTTCGATTAAATCATCTTCCTTTAGTAACGCTTCAATCATAGTAGGGACGAGATATACGACCGAAATAGGATATGTATGCATGAATGATAATGTCTGGGTGGGGGAGAATTTTTCTAAAACATACACGGTTCCTCCTAAAAATAAGGTGCTAATTGCTCCATATAAAAAATGGGAATGGATCATGGTTCCTGGAATGAGTACGTGGTCGAATTCTTCGATTTGGAGATCAACACGATTGCATTGGAAACTCTCCACCCATGAAGTATGAGATCGAATGAACGCTTTAGGATTGCCTGTTGAACCAGAGGTAAACCCCATATAAAAAGGGAGGTCCCCATCAATCATGCCACTTTCTGTAAAACATTCTTGTTTTATTTTTTTCAGGCAATCCTCCCAAAGCATGACATTTGGATAAATTTTACGGAGCTTCTGATACATATCCTGCGTTGTAATCAACAGCGAAGGGGAGGATAGATTTATTCGATTGTGTAGTTCTGTCTCCTTCCATTTTAGGTCGAAGGGAACAGCCACCCAGCCAGCAGCGGAAGCCCCTGCAAAAAGTTGGAGAAAAGGGATTCCGTTTGGCAGATAGATTCCGATTGTTTTATTTGTAGACGGAAGAGAATGAAACCACTTGGCTGTTTTTCCTACTTGTTCGTGCCATTCAAGGTAGTTTAATTTTTGGTTATATGTCTGAATAGCTATTTTGTTAGGGGTATTCTTGGCATGTTCTGCATAAGTTGACGTAATGCCCATATAGATTCTCCTTTCAAAAATGGTACATCAAAGTGATTTCGCATTATTTTGATAAAGCAAGACTTCCATCAGTGGGGGGCTTTTTCCCCACTGATGGTTAGCGAGACTTATCGGGCTTTTACGGGCAGTTCACTTAAGCTTAGAGGTGGGGGTATTACTGCCCGTTAATGCGGGATAAAAAACAGGATGCTTTTTTAATCTATAGACTAAAACGGAAGCTAAAACAGCCTTCAGCACATCTCCAGGAAGATAAACTAAGCTCACCTTTATTGTTTCAATTAAAGGTATGTTCAAAATGAAAGCTTGAACAGGTATACCAAAAAGATAAATCAAGAAGATTCCTAATGTCATATTTGTCATTAGAATATGTTTTAAAGATAGAGTACGAAAGAGTGATAACATATACCCGACACAAAAAGCAACAATAGGGTAAGAAAACAAATAACCGGCACTCGGTCCAACAAAAACACCGATACCTCCGCGACCACCAGATAAAAGCGGCATACCGGCAGCTACAAGCATCAAAAATACAAGCATACTCCATGCCCCAAGTCTAGCTCCTAGTACTCCTCCGGCAAGTAGAACACCTAATGTTTGAAGAGTAATCGGAACCGGCGTAAACGATAGCATAATTGGAGGTAGAAGACCCAATGCACCCATAAAAGCAGCAAATAATGCAACGTACGTAATTTCCTTGATTTTCATAGAATTTTCCTCCACTTACATTTAATAGTTTCATTGACGTTATTTTAAAGCTGAACAACAATAAATGTCAACGAAAATAATTTTAGGTTAACATATGGTGTGAAATTAATTTATATAGCATAAAAAATATTAAATTAATTTAATATTTAAAAATAGTTTACAAATCAATTATATGTAGTTCAAATAATAATAAAAGGAGTTTGTTGAAATGGAATTATGAGCTTTAAACGTGCTAAAATTGTAATAAAACAGCTATGTTAGAAGGTGAAAACATGTATTATGTAGTTTTAGATCTTGGTTGTGCAGAATGTGGGGAAAGTTCAAATATACTTGGTATATATACGACAAAAGAGAAGGCAAAAAAGGCAATGGCCGAATACAAGGAGATCCATCGTTTAGATGATGATTCAAATCATGAATTCTTCATTTATAAAATCGATGAAATCGATAAGATTTATCATAATAGTTATGAACATATTGTAAATTAATTGAGGCAATACCCCTTTTTCAACATATTATGAGAAAAAGGGGTATTGTTTCATGGAAAAATATTATTGCTCCAAATGTATGCTTCTTAATGATGAGAAAGAATCTTGTATCCAATGTGGGAACAGTGATCTTAAACCAATTTCAATCCAAGTACAAACACATCAATCAAAATATATTGTTGAAGAATAAACATGACAGCTATTTAAGCTGTCAATTTTTCTATATTATCCAATTCGGTTAAATCAGAAAGAAAGATTTAGTTTCATGAATTTATTCTTTTACCATTTTTAGCAATCAATCTGAATGAATTTTCGCTTTTTCGTAATTTGATTATATTTAGATATGTTTATTTCCAATATTCCATTATTCAAGCTGGCAATGATCTCTTTTTTTTCAATATCATAAGGGAGGGTAATCGTTCTAGTTATATTCTCCGAAATTTTCTCGCTTTTTTTACTTGAGTCAGGTCGAATTGAAATTGTAATCTTTTCATTAGAAGCAGTGATTTGGATATCTTTTTTCTTTTTCTTTTCTCCAAGCTCAGCTTCAATAATAAAATCTTCACTGGTTTCAAATAAGTCAACCCTAAACGTGTGTTCATCCAGTAAGCTCGTGAATGGATCGATAAAAAATTGTGCCATCCATTCTTCAATGCCATTAATATTCATTGGGTTTGAACACTTTTTAATATTCATTTGTAATGACCTCCATAGTACTGAAACTCCTTTTAATCAATAATGTTAGATGCCCCTCTAAATAATAAAATATGCACGTTTACATTTATTGTGTTAGGAATCTTCCCTATAGAGAAATTTAATTTGCTGCTTTTTTCGACAAAGAACAAAAGCGGAAGCATCTTGATTAACCTCGGGCAAATAAGACGATTAGGAATAGAAGGTGTTTTTTACCTTCAATTCCTGATTGGCTGTAGACCCAAGATGCAGTCAAGAACGCGACGTCTTGTCGCATTGACTGCACTTGCACGTCCTGTGCTTCGGGGCCGGACGCTTACGCTGGATGTCGTGCGCTTATCCACAGTATAAGAATTTTATAGTTTCCGAAACAAATAAAAAGGAATGGGGGTCATCCCATTCCTTGGACTTACATGTCATGCCCAGCATTATGCTTTTGTCGAGTATGATTTGCATTTTTTACTTTTTTCGATCCATCTAGAGGTTCTGGCTGTCCCGGATTATCCCCCTTAGGTGCGTTTTTTCGCATATCTTTGCCTGTGTTTTTGTTCGTCATCATTATCCCTCCTCTACATATAGAATGAGTTAAATTTCTAAAAACATTCTTATTTACCGATGAATATTTTTTTCGATTATCTGACATACTAACACATGGTTTAATCTTTGCTTTAGAAAGGAGCGAAATCGAATTATGCCATATCATAAAGACAAGCAACAATCATTTCAAGCAGCACAGCAAGGAACGAATGAAGCCTTTCATTTGTATGAAAATATCGATAAAAGTGGAGCTGATTACGGCTTACAGCTAAAGCATTTAAAAGAAGAAGTAAATGAGGCATATCAGCAAATTAATAATGCACTTGAAAACGCATCGGAAACACAAAGACACCGACTTGAACAATATCAACGCGACCTTCAAAAGATCGTAAATGATGTAAACGAGTCAAGCGAATAAGGAAAACGACGGAGACTCCGTCGTTTTTTATCGTCGTTTAGCATACTATAAAATTCTTGTACTGTGGATAAGCACTCGACATCCAGCTGTAGCGCCTAGACCTCGGGGTCATAAGACGCGCATGAATTGAAGGCAAAGAACGCCTATTCATGCGCGTCTATGCCTGCCTTAGGCTGATCAAGGCGCTTCCGCTTTTGTTCTGAAGTAACAATCATTATTGATTTTTTTTACGTTTCTTATTATTTTGTCGTTGTGCAGCTGATAAAGGTTCATTTTGAAGTTCTTCATTGTAACCCGCTCCAGTACCTTGAGCACTTGCATCATTCATACCCAATCTCACATGATTTGCTTTTCGTTTCGTCATAAGATTCCTTCACCCCCATGGATATAGCTTGTCTCAAAATCCAGAAATGAATACAGAAGATAAAACTGAAGCTAGAAGCTTGTATCAACTAAATAAAAATATGGTATTATATGAATTGGTTTCGTCTCTTGATTAATTTCCAAACGGACTATGTAAAACGATTAAATAATCGTCCATAAATCTTCAAATTTTTTAAACAATTACTGCTAATTCGTTAAAAATTTGGTATAGTAAAAAAGTAAAACTAGTGCGCTTTCATAAGGTAAACTTATACATATCAATAACATCATTGTTATTTACTTATGTTACTAGTTGTATTAAAATTGAATTGTCCGAAATTTATTAAATTGGGGTACGATCCTTCGACAAGAGTTGATCTTGATCTTAATAAGGGGGAAAGAAGTAAATGACTAATCAAATAACAACAAAAAAAGATGCTTTCCAAGCACGTAAAAGCTTCAGTGTTAATGGAAAGACGTACAATTACTATTCATTACAAGTATTGGAAGATGCCGGAATTGGTAACGTATCACGTTTACCATACTCAGTAAAGGTTCTATTAGAATCTGTTTTACGCCAAGTAGACGGCAGAGTTATTACAAAAGAACATGTTGAAAACTTAGCAAAATGGGGAACAAACAAGCAACAGGATATCGACGTTCCATTTAAACCATCTCGTGTAATTTTACAAGACTTCACAGGAGTTCCAGCTGTCGTTGATTTAGCTTCTCTACGTAAAGCAATGGCTGATTTAGGTGGGGATCCTGATAAAATCAATCCAGAAATTCCAGTTGACCTTGTTATTGACCACTCAGTACAGGTTGACAGAGCAGGTACTCAAGATTCATTACAATTCAACATGGATCTTGAATTCAAACGTAATGCAGAGCGTTATAAATTCCTAAGCTGGGCGAAAAAATCATTTGATAACTACCGCGCGGTTCCACCTGCTACAGGTATCGTTCACCAAGTAAACTTAGAGTATTTAGCAAACGTTGTTCATGCGATTGAAAGTGAAAATGGTGAATTTGAAGCATTCCCAGATTCATTAGTTGGTACAGACTCACATACAACAATGATCAACGGTATCGGTGTTCTTGGTTGGGGTGTTGGTGGAATTGAAGCAGAAGCTGGTATGTTAGGACAACCTTCCTACTTCCCAGTACCTGAAGTAATTGGTGTGAAATTAACTGGTGAGCTTCCAAATGGTACAACTGCTACCGACTTAGCATTAAAAGTAACACAAGTATTACGTCAACAAGGTGTTGTTGGTAAATTTGTTGAGTTCTTTGGTCCAGGTGTTGCCGAGCTTCCACTTGCAGACCGTGCGACAATTGCAAACATGGCACCTGAGTACGGCGCAACCTGTGGATTCTTCCCAGTTGATGAAGAAGCGCTTAATTACATGCGTTTAACTGGTCGTGATGAAGAACAAATTAAAGTTGTTGGCGAATATTGTAAAGCGAACGGTTTATTCTTCACTCCTGAAAATGAGGATCCAATTTTTACGAAGGTTGTAGAAATTGACTTATCTGAAATCGAAGCAAATCTTTCTGGTCCAAAACGTCCACAAGATTTAATTCCATTATCAATGATGAAGGATACCTTCCATAAACATTTAGTTGCTCCAGCTGGAAACCAAGGTTTCGGTTTAGACGCAACTGAAATTAATAAAGAAATTACTGTTAAATTCAATAATGGTGAAGAAACGAACATGAAAACGGGTTCGATTGCAATTGCAGCAATTACTAGCTGTACAAATACATCAAACCCATACGTACTAGTTGCTGCAGGTTTAGTTGCGAAAAAAGCAGCTGAATTAGGACTTGAAGTTCCTAAATACGTAAAAACATCGTTAGCACCTGGTTCAAAAGTTGTAACAGCATACTTAGAAAACTCTGGTCTTTTACCACACTTAGAAAAACTAGGCTTTAATCTAGTTGGATATGGATGTACTACTTGTATCGGTAACTCAGGTCCGCTTGCTGATGAAATCGAAGAAGCAATCGCAGCCAACGATTTATTAGTAACATCTGTCTTATCAGGTAACCGTAACTTTGAAGGGCGTATTCACCCATTAGTTAAAGGTAACTACTTAGCATCTCCACCTCTTGTTGTGGCTTATGCACTGGCTGGTACAGTTGATATTGATTTACAACGTGATGCCTTAGGTAAAGACAAAAACGGAAAAGAAATATTCTTTAAAGATATCTGGCCGGGAACAGACGAAATTAACGAAGTTGTTAACAAAACTGTTACTCCTGAGCTATTCAGAAAAGAATATGAGCAAGTATTTGATGATAACGCACGTTGGAATGAAATCGAAACAACTGATGAAGCGTTATATGTATGGGATGATTCATCAACATACATTCAAAACCCTCCATTCTTTGAAGGTTTAGAAGCTGAACCTGGTAAAGTAGAAGCGTTAAAAGGTTTACGTGTGGTAGCAAAATTTGGTGATTCTGTTACGACTGACCACATTTCACCAGCTGGTGCAATTGGTAAAGACACACCTGCAGGTCGCTACCTACAAGATAATGGTGTAACACCTAGAGAGTTTAATTCATACGGTTCTCGTCGTGGTAACCATGAGGTTATGATGAGAGGAACGTTTGCAAACATTCGTATTAAAAACCAAATTGCTCCAGGTACAGAAGGTGGTTATACTACTTACTGGCCAACTGGTGAAGTAAAATCAATCTATGATGCATGTATGGATTACAAACAAGATGGTACTGGTCTTGTTGTATTAGCAGGTAATGATTACGGTATGGGAAGTTCTCGTGACTGGGCTGCTAAAGGGACAAACCTTCTAGGTATCAAAACAGTTATCGCTGAAAGCTTTGAGCGTATTCACCGTAGTAACTTAGTACTTATGGGTGTTCTTCCGCTTCAATTTAAAGCTGGAGAAAATGCAGATGTTCTAGGACTTACAGGTAAAGAATCAATTGAAGTTTCCGTTGACGAAACAGTTAAGCCACGTGATTTTGTAAAAGTTACTGCAACTGATGAATCTGGAAACAAAAAAGAATTTGAAGTATTGGTTCGTTTCGACAGTGAAGTAGAAATTGATTACTACCGACATGGTGGAATTCTTCAAATGGTCTTACGTGACAAACTTAAAGGCTAAGCAACTCTACTAGGAACGGATATAAGCTCTTTAGGCTGTCGAGATATTCTCGACAGCCTATTTTAACTATCTATTAAATTAAGCTGAATCGTTTGAGATTGGGGGCTTGTGTAACCAAATGAAAAAGGTATTAGCAATTTCATTATTGGTTTTTTTAGTTGGTTATGCTATTTTTCAGGCAATAAATCCAACTAACGCTAAAGTAGGTATAACAGAAGGAAATGTCCCACCTGACTTTGAGTTAATGACACTTGACGGTGAAAAAATGAGTCTCTCTAGCCTCGAAGGGAAAAAAGTCATTCTAAACTTTTGGGCAACTTGGTGTCCACCATGTCGCGAAGAAATGCCTGACATGCAGAAAATTCATGATGAGTATGAAGGCGAAGTTGTCGTTGCGGCTGTAAACCTTACTAGCTCAGAAAAGAATAGTGCTTCGGTTAAGCACTTTGTTGATGAATTAGGATTATCATTCCCGGTGTTATTAGATGAAGATGGGAAAATTAACAAACAATTTGAAGTGTTATCATATCCAACCTCTTATATTGTAAATAAAGATGGAGTAATTACAACGAAATTCGTAGGCGCTATGACCTATGAGCAAATGCAAGATTTTATCGCTGATTAATTAGATGTGATAAGTGGAGCATAACGAATGATTTAGCGGAACTGTTAAAGCGTTCCTTTGCTAGAAAATTCATTTTTATTATTAACAAGGAAGATCGAGGTAAATGCCACGATCTTTTTTTGTGTGCTTCACCTATAAGGATTAGTACAAAAATGGTCTTATAATCAAAAATATTTAATTGTCTATATCGTCTCAATTTCGTTTATTTTCAAAAGATTGTACTAAATGGGTGGAATATTGGACATCCTTAAAGAAACATTAGCGGAGGTGAAATTGATGAGAAAGAATAAAAAGAAATCATTTGATGAATTAGTTTTGGAGAATAAACAACAACTTTTACAGGATCAAGAAGCACTAGAGCGAATCGAAGAACGCTGGGAACAAAGAATACTAGAAAAATTAGATTAACAAGCTTTTCTAGTCATTTATCTCTTCGATGAAGGGCATTCTATCCTTGAGGAGGCGATAAACAATGACAAATGCCAACAATAAACAAAATTATTTTAACCCTAACCATATTGGTACGAAATCACGTGGATTTGGTGGTAATAAAGGAAAAAAGATGCAGGATAAATCTGGGCAACAACCTCAAGTTATCCAAACAAAGGGAGAATAACCTCAATTAAATTTAGCTGAAAATATGTTTAAAATCCTCTTCTAAATAGCAGACTAACATTGTTTCATTTGCTTATAAGAAAGGAAGGATAAATAATGGCAAAACAAAATCAACCAAACCGAGACGATCGTTCAGACAACGTGGAAAGGCTTCAAAGTATGGTGCAAAACACGATTGAAAACATTGAAGAAGCCCAAGACACACTTCAATTTGCTTCTTCAGAAGAACGTGAGCGAATTGAAGCTAAAAATCTCCGTCGTGAGGAAAGCATCAATGCGATGCGCGAAGAAATTAAAGATGAAGCACAAGCACGTGAAAATGGATATCGTAGCGACGAATAAATGAAATAAACCAGGCATGTTGCCTGGTTTATTTCATTTATCCCATTCCCTTTATGGGATATAACCCGTACTTCAAGTTTCAAGGGGAACAAAGTAGATAGAACTGCTAGTAAAAAGCTAAGGCAAGTCTCTGTTTATCATTACATACCTAGTTATGAATCCTATTTCATGCAATCGTAAAACCTTCTATGATAATATAAGAAGAAGTTGTACAATGCTTAAAAGTTGGCAGCAAGGAGAGAAGAACATGCTCGTATCAAAGTCAGAAATAGAAGTTAGGTATGCAGAAACAGATCAGATGGGCATCGTTTACCATGCAAATTATTTAATCTGGATGGAAGTAGGCAGAACAAAATTAATTCAAGATCTTGGATTTTCATATGCAGAATTGGAATCGGAAGGGATTCTTTCCCCTGTAATTGATCTTGAGATTGCTTACAAAAAGCCGTTACGATATGGTGAGACAGCTACGGTCCATACGTGGATTGAAGAATATAATGGGATGAGGATTGTGTATGGTTATGAAATTTTTACACCATCTGGGGAAGTCGCTATACAAGCCAAATCAAGTCATGTATGTGTTCAAAAAGATACATTTAAACCGATAAAATTTCGCAAACTCTATCCAGTTTGGCATGAAGCATATGAAAAGGCAAAGAAATAAATGGCATTTGGAATTTCACGCCAAGAGTTAGTCAAATGGAAGAAAGATGTATCAAGTGGGGAAATCTCGTTTTTAACACATTTCTGGATAGATGATCGTTTTCCTACCTCACATAGTGTGACAAAGGTTGGCTGCAATAACATTGAAAAATTAGCGAATTGGGGAGCTCAATTCGGTTTGAAAAAGGAATGGATAGACTTTAATGAGCAATATCCACATTTTGATTTGTTAGGTGATACACAGCTAAAGATCCTAACACACTATGGTTTAGTTGACCATATTGATCGATTTAAACTACATAAAAAGAATGATTAGTAAGAAAAAAGGTCGGAATCAATGTACAAGATAGTGATTCGACCTTTTTTATTTATGTATGAAAATTATGGCACACTAGGATCTACCTGAATTGGAGTGTAGACAACTCTTTATCCATCCTATTTGACATAGTGGAAGATTGGTTCATCTCCGTCTTCATCAAGTTCAACAGTGAGATTATTGTCCTCAAAGTACCATAAATCACGATTCTCAACAAAAAAAGTAATGCCATTACTTTCTGCACTAGAACCAATGTCTTCAGGTTGTTGCTTAGCGACACCAAGGGAAAAACCTTTTTGGATATTACTACAACCACCATAGCGAACAAAAAATTGGATTGTATCACCTTTTTCAAGTTGAAGTTCATTTATATACCAGTTTGCTGCTTTATCGTCCACGATTATTTCCATATCTACCACTCCTTTTTGTTAAGTGAAAAATCCAAGTATTAAGCTTTTTCCTAAGAAAAGTAAAATTAATAGTTGGTTTCATTTCATTATAATATAGAACCATCAAATGAACCATTCATGTGTTTTGAGATCGTGAAAAGCATGTCTAAAAAGTAAAAACCACTATAAAAGTGATTTTTACTTACAGCCATTTAACTTTTGGTTCTGTTTTGTTCAGAATTCGTTTAATGTTGGCACGATGGCGATACACAATAAAGATAGTAATGAGGGTGATGATAATAATTAACGGGATATCTTTTGTAAACAAACTATAGATAATCCCATAAACGCCTGCTAACATCGAAGATAATGATACATATTTGGAAATGTAGAGAACAATGAAAAAGAATACCAATATGGTTAAGAACATAACTGGAGTATAACAAAGTAAAATTCCGCCAGATGTTGCTACCGCTTTTCCACCTTTAAATTTCGCGAAAATTGGGTATGTATGGCCGATGATGGCAAAGATACCTACTAATAGCGGATGTAAATCCTGTATGTTAAACAGAAATGGTAAGGATGCAGCAAGTGTCCCTTTTAGGATATCTGATATCGTTACAATTAGCCCTGCTTTCACACCAAGAGTTCGGAAGGTGTTCGTACCACCTAAATTCCCACTTCCATGCTCCCGAATATCAATTCCATAACCTACTTTTCCAACGATTAGTCCTGATGGAATAGATCCAAGTAAATAAGCTAAAATAAATATAATGGCTTCAATCATTTAAGTGCTCCTTTGTATAATCTGTTTCTATTCTATCACGAACGGATAGAAAAACACTATGCTAGAATGAAAAACATAAAAAGAACGTATTAGGCAAACCACAATTATCTAACGTCCACGTTTTAAAAAAAGAACTTGGTGTTTAAAAGTCAAACGTAAACACTTAGTAGAAATGATGAGCTTCGGTCTAGTAATGGTAAGGAATAAATTGACCTTATAATGGCGATTTATCGTGCTAATAAATTGTATATATAAGCCGGTCTTGCTATGATAAAGAAAAAAGGAGTGGATGATAATGGCGATCGAGTACCCAACAAGACAAGAAACTGGAGATATTTTAAAAAACAGTAAAACGATTGCAGTTGTAGGTTTATCAAATAACCCAGAACGTACATCATACATGGTAAGTAAAGCGATGCAGGACGCAGGTTATGATATTATCCCAGTAAATCCTACAATTGACGAAGTTTTTGGTAAGAAAGCAGTAGCTTCTTTAAAGGATATAGAAGGACATGTTGACATTGTCAATGTATTCCGCCGTTCTGAGCAATTACTTGACGTTGCAAAGGAATTTTTAGAAATTGATGCCGATGTATTCTGGTCTCAGTTAGGACTTGAGAACGAAGAAGCCTATGATTTGTTAAAAAAGAATAATAAAACGATTGTCATGAATCGTTGCATCAAGGTTGAGCATGCGTTGACAAAATAAAAATAGTGGTGATAGTAGAAAAAAATCCTTGTTTAGACAAGGATTTTTTCTTTATTACTTGAATATGCTTTGCTAAACGCAAATTACCATATACAATAAAGCATGGATATTACGTTATTTGCACTATACTATATAACAAATTATAGTGAAAATGAATGCCCACTTTAAAAGAGAGGGTTGTCGAGACGTAAATTTTTGTATAAAATACTAAAACATGCGTTCTATTTAGAAAGATGATTTAGTGTGTGTCACTGAAAGGGGTTAGTCGTTTGGTTAAGGAGCAACAATTTGATTATAATGATGATGCCATACAGGTACTTGAAGGACTAGAAGCAGTTCGTAAACGTCCTGGTATGTATATTGGAAGCACGGATAGTAGAGGCTTACATCATCTTGTATACGAGATCGTCGATAACTCCGTTGACGAGGCTTTAGCTGGATATGGAGATCAAATAATTGTAACAATACATAAAGACAATAGTATTTCTGTTCAAGATAAAGGGCGGGGTATGCCAACAGGGATGCATAAGTTAGGGAAGCCAACACCCGAGGTTATTTTGACTGTCCTTCATGCTGGAGGAAAATTTGGTCAAGGTGGCTATAAAACAAGTGGTGGACTGCATGGCGTTGGTGCATCCGTTGTTAATGCATTATCAGAATGGCTAGTTGTAACTATTCAACGTGAGGGCTTTACTTATGTTCAACGTTTTGAAAATGGTGGTAAGCCTGTAACAACCCTTGAAAAAAAGGGGAAAACGACGAAATCTGGTACGACCATACATTTTAAACCAGATCCATCGATATTTAGTGCAACAACTTACAATTTTGAAACGTTAAGTGAACGCTTGCGTGAGTCAGCATTTTTGCTAAAAGGATTTAAAATTGAACTGATTGATGAACGGAATGATTTGAACGAAGTATATCATTATGAGACAGGGATAGAAGCATTTGTCTCATATTTAAATGAAGAAAAGGATACACTCCACCCTGTCGTTTCGTTTGAGGGAGCGCAAAATGGAATTGAAATTGATTTTGCTTTCCAATTCAATGATGGCTACTCTGAAAACATCTTGTCTTTCGTCAACAATGTCCGAACAAAAGACGGAGGAACGCATGAAGCTGGTGCCAAAACAGCTATGACAAGAGCTTTTAATGAATATGCTAGAAAAACAGGGTTGTTAAAAGAAAAGGATAAAAACCTAGAAGGTTCCGATATACGTGAAGGGCTTGCGACAATTATCTCTGCGCGTATTCCTGAAGAGCTGCTTCAATTTGAAGGGCAAACGAAAGGGAAGCTTGGAACTAGTGAGGCAAGATCTGCTGTTGATGCGATCGTAACTGAGCATTTATCTTATTTTTTAGAGGAAAACCCTGATGTTGGGTCTCTACTTGTTAGAAAGTCAATAAAAGCATTCCAAGCAAGAGAAGCGGCACGTAAAGCACGCGAGGAAGCAAGAAGTGGAAAGAAACGGAAACGTTCGGAAACGTCATTAAGTGGTAAGCTTACACCTGCCCAATCCCGTAATCCATTAAAAAATGAATTATACCTTGTGGAGGGTGACTCTGCAGGTGGTTCAGCGAAGCAAGGTCGTGACCGTCGCTTTCAGGCGGTGTTGCCGCTAAGAGGGAAAGTTATTAATACTGAGAAGGCAAAGCTTGCTGACATCTTTAAGAATGAAGAAATCAATACGATTATCCATGCAGTCGGTGCCGGTGTAGGTGCAGAGTTTTTAATTGAAGATATCAATTATGACAAAGTGATTATTATGACCGATGCTGATACAGATGGTGCACATATTCAAGTACTGCTCTTAACGTTCTTTTATCGTTATATGAAACCGCTCATTGAAAATGGGAAGGTATTTATCGCGCTACCACCTCTGTACAAAGTGAGTAAAGGAACTGGCAAGAAGGAAGTTATTGAATATGCATGGTCGGATGAAGAGTTGGATGGTGCAATCTCCAAAGTTGGCAGAGGCTATATGATTCAACGTTACAAAGGATTAGGTGAAATGAACGCAGATCAGTTATGGGATACGACGATGAATCCTGAAACTAGAACGCTTATTCGTGTGAAAATTGATGATGCCGCACGTGCAGAGCGTCGTGTAACAACACTGATGGGTGATAAAGTTGAGCCCCGTCGTAAATGGATTGAAAATAACGTTGCATTCGGTCTTGATGAAGAAACAAATATATTAGAAAACGAACACTTATCGGTCGTAGAGGAGGTATAAATTATGGCAGATTCAGTAGAAATATTTCGTGATTTACCTCTTGAGGATGTACTAGGGGACCGTTTTGGACGTTATAGTAAGTACATTATTCAAGATCGTGCGCTTCCAGATGCACGCGACGGCTTAAAGCCTGTACAACGACGAATTTTATATGCGATGCATGTAGACGGTAATACAAATGATAAAAATTATCGTAAGGCTGCTAAAACAGTTGGGAATGTTATTGGTAACTACCATCCACATGGTGATTCATCAGTTTACGAAGCAATGGTTCGTATGAGTCAGGATTGGAAAGTACGTAATCTTCAAATTCAAATGCATGGAAATAACGGTAGTATTGACGGTGATCCACCAGCTGCAATGCGTTATACAGAAGCAAGACTTTCTGCTATTGCATCAGAATTGCTGCGTGATATTGAGAAGGAAACAGTTGAATTTGTTCCTAACTTTGATGACACGAGTATGGAACCACTAGTACTTCCCGCTATGTTTCCAAATCTTTTAGTTAACGGTTCGACAGGAATTTCTGCAGGTTATGCAACAGAAATTCCCCCACATCATTTGGGTGAGGTCATTGATGCCGTCATTAAGCGAATGGACAAACCAAATTGTTCAGTAGAGGAATTAATGACTGTTATAAAAGGGCCAGATTTCCCGACTGGTGGGATCATTCAAGGCATAGACGGTATTAAAAAGGCCTATGAAACCGGAAAAGGGAAGATTATCATTCGTGGGAAAGCGAATATTGAAGAAATTCGTGGTGGAAAACAGCAAATTGTCATTACAGAAATTCCATTTGAAGTGAACAAGGCCAATCTTGTGAAACGAATGGATGAATTTCGGATTGAACGTAAGGTAGAAGGTATTGCAGAAGTACGTGATGAAACCGACCGAACAGGTTTACGAATAGTCATTGAGCTTAAAAAGGAAGCAAATGCTGAAGGGGTTTTATACTATTTGTACAAAAATAGTGACCTTCAAGTTACATATAATTTTAATATGGTTGCAATTTATAATCGTAGACCTGTGCAAATGACCTTACCTTTATTACTAGATGCTTACATAGGACATCAAAAAGAAGTCATTTCAAATCGTTCAAAATATGAACTTCGCAAAGCACAAGAGCGTCAACACATTGTTGAAGGATTAATAAAGGCATTATCGATATTAGATGAAGTAATCGCAACAATTCGTGCTTCTAAAGACAAACGCGATGCGAAAGATAATTTAATTCAAAAGTTTCAATTTACGGAACAACAGGCTGAAGCGATTGTTTCATTGCAGCTTTACCGTTTAACAAATACGGATATCACTGCCCTGACAAACGAATCCGAGGAGTTAGCAAAGAAAATCGAAGAACTGACAAGCATTTTAAATGATGAAAATGTTTTAGTGAAAGTCATCAAAAATGATTTAAGAAAAGTTAAAAAAACGTATGCTGATGAGCGCCGCTCTGTTATCGAAGCGGAAATAGAAGAAATTAAAATAAATCTCGAAGTGATGATTGCCTCTGAGGATGTAATGGTTACCGTCACGAAAGATGGATATGTAAAACGCACAAGTCTCAGATCTTATGCTGCATCGAACGGACAGGACTTCGGTATGAAAGATAGCGACAGGTTATTATCTCAATTGGAGATTAATACGACAGACGTCGTTTTACTCTTTACAAACAAAGGGAATTATTTATATTGTCCAGTTCATGAATTACCTGATATCAGGTGGAAGGATCTAGGACAACATATTGCAAACATCATCCCAATTGATCGAGATGAAGAAATTCTAAAGGCGATACCAGTAAAGAATTTTGAAGAAAAACTCTATTTAACCTTCATCACAAAAACAGGGATGGTTAAAAAGACCGAGCTACAGCAATATAAAGCACAAAGGTATACAAAACCGCTAGTTGCCGTCAATCTAAAAGGTGATGATACACTAATTGATGTGCATGTAACAACTGGAGAAAATGATTTATTCTTAGTTACGAATTTAGGCTATGGGTTATGGTTTGAAGAAGAAGAAGTACCAATCGTTGGGCCAAGAGCAGCCGGAGTAAAAGGGATAAATCTAAAACCTGATGATTTTGTGGTAAGCGGGAAAGTAATCGAGCGAAATAAAAAAGCATTTATTGTTATTGCAACTCAAAGAGGCGCAGTAAAAAAAATGAATGTTGCTGATTTTGAAAAAACATCACGTGCTAAACGTGGTTTAGTTATGCTTAGAGAATTAAAAAGCAATCCACATCGAATTGTTGGAGCTGAAATTGTTCAAGAAAAAGGCGATTTTTATCTTGAGACTGTAAAAGGTGTAATTGAAAGTGTCAACATTTCATCCTTAAGACCAAATGACCGATATAGTAATGGATCCTTTGTCATTGATGAACAAGTTGCGGGAACTGTTACAAACGTATGGTTAACACCGCTAGATGAGCCAAAAGAAAATGATTCATAAAAATAGAGCTGATCTCAATTGTGAGATCAGCTCTATTTCGTTCATTTCAATCAAGCTTTATTAGGCGAGATTGAATATTGATGATTATTTCTTTTGAAAATAACTTGTGAAAGCGTGTATTATTTCTATTCCTTGAAAAGCGAATAGACTAAGCGCCGTAATGGAGAAAGCGACAACCGGTATCAATCTAATCCAAAACATCATTTATAAAACCTCCTATTTTATTATGTTAATTTAGGGAGTAAATAAATGATTTCTAGAAAAGTAGGATGATTGATAATACACTGAGTAAAGGAAATGCTTTATCCTTCTTCTAGATTTACGAGAAGAGAAGATCAAGAGTGATGTGATTGTTAATACTAAAATCACATAATCCTTGGCTTGAAAGCTATTAGGAAAATCAAGATGTTTTTGATCGTCTAGTTGTAGATTAGTAGTTACGAATGATGTTTCATTTTCAACAGCTACCAATTTTCCATGATTAACAGGTTGGTGTAAGTGAACCATTGAAACAGGATGAATCCCTACACATACTACCAACAACGTCATAATCAATTTAGCTAGCAAGTGAAGTTTCAATGTCATCACCTCTTTGCCATATAATAGTCATATCATAATCCTTTTTTACGCGTTTGAAAAGGATTTTATTTGTCTTATCATGTCTATTTTTGTAATTGAACGCAAAGTAGGACAAAAAAAACCACCAATCACATGAAATAATGCTCATGTGATTGGTGGTTTTTTGGGTACATAATCAAAAATTTCATGTGATTCTAAAGTATCTACAAATCTATTTAGCCAATCATAGTAGTCTAATGCTTTATGAAGTTTATCGATATCACTTCTTATTTCACTTATCATTTCTTCTGAAATCTCTGGTGATTCCAGGAGTTGACCTAGCTCACGTAATGATTTTTCAATTACATTTACATTAGCTGCCACGCTGTTTCTCCATTTTATCGAAAAAAAATCAATAAACGTTTGATGCCAATCTTCCTCGGCGACATATAGATCCTTTCGATTTCCCTTTTTCCAAACTTTATCGACCATATTTAATTCCATTAGGAGTCTAACAGAAGTACTCATACTTGTTTTACTCATACCTAATTCATTTTTCATTTCATCTAATGTCATCGGTTGATTTTGAAAGTAAAGGAGTCCCCATAATCTTCCTACTGATGGTGAAACACCATATAAATTCATATTTTGCGAAATTGAATCAATTACGCGTTCGCGAGTTTTCTCAAGTTCATCTTTACCTTGCAAACCCCTTCACATCCTATTAACAATAATATATACAGATTACATTTTTATAATTTATTTGTAAAGTCGATGAATTAGATAGGAAATGGGAGGAATTGTACGTATATAACACGTAAAGTGCGTACAGTATTTTCTGTACAAAGTTTACGATGGTATATGAGCATATTTGCGCTTTGTAATCATAATGTTCTATTCATATAATTATAAGGGCAGAGTGTTCGTGACAATTTAATCATAGAGGGAAGGGTTAAACTAAATAATTTATAAATGATTCGTCGCGTTATTAATGAGTCAATTTAGAGGTGAAATGATGTATAACGATGAAAGAACGGTAAAAATCTCTGTTCGAGAAGTATCGAAAATTTTTGGGAAAAACACCAAAAAGGCAGCTCAGCTTCTTAAACAGGGAAAAACAAAGCAAGAGATCCTAAAAGAAACGGGATCGACAGTAGGAGTTAATCGTGCAAGTTTTGAAATATATCCAGGAGAAATCTTTGTCATCATGGGTCTATCTGGAAGTGGAAAATCCACACTTGTTCGGATGTTTAATCGACTAATAGAACCGACAAGTGGTCAAGTTTTAATTGATGACGAAGATATTGTTAAGATGAATAAAGAAGATTTACGTAATGTTCGCCGTAAAAAAATGAGTATGGTGTTCCAACGTTTTGCTCTTTTTCCACATCGAACAGTTCTTGCTAATACAGAGTACGGATTAGAAATACAAGGCGTTGAAAAGGAAAATCGAAAAAATAAAGCGTTAGAAGCGCTTAAATTAGTAGGTCTTGAAGGATATGAGCATCAATTACCAAGTCAATTAAGTGGTGGTATGCAACAGCGAGTTGGTCTTGCAAGAGCACTTGCGAATGATCCTGACATCTTATTAATGGATGAGGCATTTAGTGCACTAGATCCCCTAATAAGAAAGGATATGCAAGATGAATTGTTGGATCTCCAATCAACGATGGAAAAAACAATCATTTTTATCACACATGATCTTGATGAAGCGTTACGAATAGGTGACCGAATCGCGTTAATGAAGGATGGAAATATTGTTCAAATCGGTACTCCAGAAGAAATCCTTATGAATCCATCAAATGACTATGTTGAAAGATTTGTCGAAGATGTAGATTTATCAAAGGTTTTAACTGCTGCACATGTGATGAAACGTCCTGAAGCAATTCAGCTTGAAAAGGGAGCGAGAATTGCCCTTAAGGTGATGAAGGATAACGGAATCTCATCCGTTTATATTGTTGATAAACAAAAGAGATTATTAGGAGCTGTAACGGCTGCTGATGCCAGAGATGCAATTGAAAAGAACCAGACATTAGAATCAGTCATCATTAAGGATATTACGACTGTACAACCAGATACTCATCTTGTTGACCTTTTCGATGATGTATCAAGTGCAACAATTCCTGTCGCTGTTGTCGATGAAGATAAGCGATTAAAGGGAATTGTCATTCGAGGAGCTGTTATTGGGGCACTAGCAGGTAATGAAACGTATATAAATGAAACTGAACATCAAGAGCTCCCTATTAACGAAGAAAGGGAGGCGCTCTAATATGGAAAATTTATTACCGAAACTACCGATAGCCAGCTGGATTGATTTAATTATTGAATGGCTTGTTGATCAATTTGAACCATTTTTTGAAGGGATTGCAACTGGATTAGAATACTTTGTTGAAGGCATCGTCCTTGGATTAGGCTTTATTCCTACAATTATCTTAGCCATTTTAGTTAGTTTACTAGCTTGGAAGGTTTGCAATTGGCGGATTGCTTTGTTTTCATTCATTGGTTTATTACTAATCGCTAATTTAGGATATTGGGAAAACATGTTAGACACAATTGCTTTAGTGTTAACATCGGTTGGTATATCTATAATTCTCGGTATTCCGATTGGAATATGGGCATCACAAAGTGAGAAAGTGGGCAAAGTCGTTACACCGCTCCTTGACTTTATGCAAACGATGCCTGCATTTGTTTATTTATTACCGGCCATCTTTTTCTTTAATATCGGAGTTGTACCCGGAGTTGTTGCATCTGTTATTTTTGCGATGCCCCCAACGATACGTTTAACCATCTTAGGCATTAAGCAAGTACCTGAGGACTTAATCGAAGCAACTCAGGCCTTTGGCTCAACGACAAGCCAAAAACTATTTAAAGTGCAACTGCCATTAGCGTTACCTACAATTATGGCTGGTATTAACCAAAGTATTATGCTGGCTCTTTCGATGGTTGTTATCGCCTCAATGGTTGGTGCTCCAGGTCTAGGTGCGGATGTGTATCGGGCCGTCACACAGTTACAAACTGGAACTGGTTTTGAAGCTGGTCTAGCGATCGTTATTATCGCGATCATTTTAGATCGGATTACGCAAAATATAGGTAAAAACAAAAAAGGGGGAACAGTTTAATGTTTACAAAACTATCAAAAGTAACCTTGACAGTAGGGTTAACATTAGCATTAGCAGCATGTGGTAGTGGAGAGGACAAAAGTACAGAAACTGGCACAGCATCTGTTGGAGAAACAGTAGATTACAAGATTACAGGTATTGACCCAGGTGCTGGAATTATGAAAGCAACTGCAGCAGTGATTGAAGATTACGAGTTAACAGATTGGAAACTAGTCGAAGGTTCTGGTGCTGCAATGACAGCATCACTTCAAAAAGCGTATAACAAGGAAGAACCAATTATCATAACTGGTTGGACACCACACTGGATGTTCTCAAAATTTGACTTAAAATATTTAGAAGATCCTAAAGGAACTTATGGAGAAGCAGAGAATATCCATACGATTGCACGTAATGGCTTAGCTGAGGACCTACCTGGTGTTCACAAAGTATTGGATCAATTTCATTGGACACCAGCTGAAATGGGTGTTGTGATGAGTAGCATTACTGATGGAACAAAGCCTGAAGACGCTGCAGCAGCATGGGTTGAAGAAAATGCTGATAAAGTCGCAGAATGGACTGAAGGTGCCGAGGAAGGTAATGGTGAAAAAGTAAAATTGGCTTATGTTGCGTGGGATAGTGAAATCGCTAGTACAAATGTAGTAGCTAAAGTTCTTCAAGATTTAGGCTATAAGGTAACATTAAGTCAAGTTGAAGCTGGTCCAATGTGGGCTGGTGTCGCAGACGGAAGTATTGACGCACATATTGCTGGATGGTTACCATTAACTCATGCAGATCAATACAAAAAATATGAGGGTGATTTCGACGACTTAGGTGCAAACCTTGAGGGTGCGAAAACGGGATTAGTCGTACCTGCGTATATGGACATTGATTCAATTGAAGATTTAAAAGAATAAGGCTGTTATAAAAATACCCGTGTATTGATGATAAATACACGGGTATTTTTGTGTTTTTATTTACAAGCGGATAGAAATGCTACAAGATAGATATGAAAACGCAAATTCTATTGCTGAGGGGAGACTTTTGTTTAAAAATGATAGAAAAACAAGGTAGAGCATATATGTTTTTGTTAGAAAACATACTATATAAAAATATTTTACATATTGATAAGATGGAAATCCCCGCTAATCAAATAACGTGTATTGTTGGAGAAAGTGGAGCGGGTAAATCAACCTTATTAAAATTATTAAATAGTATGTTATCAGCTGATAGCGGTTCTATCTATTATCAAGATAAAAACCTAGAAGATGTTGATCCAGTACACCATCGACGACGCGTTGTTATGTTAGCACAGCAACCGACGATTTTCGAAGGAACTATCCGGGAGAACCTAAATATTGGTTTAGTTTTTTCTGAGAAAAAGCCGAAAGAAGATCACGAATTGATAAAAGCAATGGCCGTTGTTCACTTAAACAAAAACTTAGATGAAGATGCTGGGACACTATCTGGCGGTGAAAAGCAACGACTTGCCTTAGCGAGAGTATATCTTATGGAACCTGAAGTATATCTACTCGATGAACCAACAGCCGCACTTGATGAAGAAACAGAAGAAGTCGTTATCGGAAATTTCATAAAAAAAGTCAAAGAGAAAGACCAATCACTGATTATGATTACACATTCACAAAAGATTGCTACGAAATATGGTGATTACATGATTACATTAGAGAAAAGGGTAGTGTGATAGAATGGATAACGTCATTCGAGACATTGAATTTTGGCGACTAGTTGCAGGTTACATCTTTATTTTATTATTAATAGCATTTGTAAAATGGCGTGGATTAAAACGAGAAAAACGGATTATTATCTCTACAGCAAGAATGACGATTCAATTAATTCTAGTCGGATATATTCTGACCTACATCTTTGAAAAGCCCAACCCATATTTAATCACCTTAATTGTATTATTTATGTTGATTTTTGCTATTTTCAATACATATAAGCAGGTGGCAAAGCCAATAAGTAAGAAATTAAAAAGAATCATTGCGATGTCCATGACAGCTGGATCACTCATTACGCTCCTTTACTTTAATTTTGTCGTTATCCATTTTCAACCATGGTATGAACCTCAATATCTCATACCAATTGCAGGGATGATCATCGGTAACTCGATGACAGGCGTCACACTTGGTGTGAAAAGTTTACTCGAAGGTATCCAAAGGGAAAAACATCTAATCGAAGGTGCGTTGATGCTTGGTGCAAGTCCAGAGAAATCAACAAAATCGATCGTAAATTCTGCATTTGATTCCGCAATCTTACCTTCAATCAATAGTTTGGTAGGTATGGGAATTGTTTTCTTACCAGGTATGATGACAGGACAAATTTTAGCTGGAATCAGTCCGTTAACTGCCATCGAATACCAAATTGCAGTCCTTTTAGGGATTACTGGGAGCGTCGCGTTAACAGTAATGATCTTTACGTATTTTGGCTATAAGACGTTTTTTAATGATCGGGATCAATTTGAAGGTTAAACTATTCGTTGTTAACAATGACGAAAGTGGCAAGACGTTGGGTGAATATGAAAATTAGTATGAAGTTGCTCTTCAATTATAGGGCGCTCTTCTTAAATAAGAGAATCCTTTTTCTAATGGATTATAAACGAATTTCATGCTTATCTAACTAAGTGAATATTCGGTATTGTAAAATAAAAAGCAAAAATAGGGGAATTAAAATGAAAAGTGAAAATAGGCTAAAAGAACAATTACTTGAACTTGAAGAGAAATTGTTAAAACCAGAAATTCGTGTATTAAGTAATTAGCGATTAATGTTTTTAATCTATATGGTGCATTTATGTCCTCGATTACGACGATTGAGCCGTTCTTTAAATTCACAGTCACACCAAAAGTTCGGATGGGATTCTTGTTCTGTATTACAGCCGTAGCGACCATTTTATGTATTATAGGACAAGGAAACTTTCTCGAATTCTTCATGAATTTTATCTTTTTTATGAGTTACTTTTTGATCCCATGGACATCAATTAATCTCGTTGACTATTATATATTGCTCCAAGGCGAATATAGTGTCAAAGATATCTTTGATCTTAATGGTAAGTATGGAAAGTCAACTGAATTGCGTTCTTTGCATTCGTAGCATCAATACTTGCTGAGATTCCTTTTATCAATGCGCCATTTTATGTTGGATCTGTAGCAAAAGCACTTAATGGAGCAGATTTAGCTTGGGCTATAGGACTTTTCTTACCAGCTGCCTTATATTACATTCCAATGAAACGAAAATTGAGCAATTCGATGTCTACCGCGGAAGTTATTACCTTACCTGTTGAGAATGTAGAAGAAAGATAATGCACTTTGCTAATTTGATCGTTCGAAGGAATAATCAGCTCTTGTGTTCAATTATCTAGTACAGAAAAGAAGAGTATTAGGATTTGAATCAATTAAAGGTGCTAGTACCGAAATTTGAATGATATCTACAATAAAAAGAACAAAAATCAATCCTTGCTTCATAAACTTTGATAAGATTATTATGAATACATACATAGCATGAGAAACGCTTAGTAAAATATTCACCTTTAGGACAAAGAAGGAGGTTTGGAGTAAATGAAACTTCGTTGTGCAATTCTTGATGACTATCAGAATGTTGCATTGGAAATGGTAGATTGGAACTCTATCTCGGATAAGGTAGAATTCAATACTTTTAATCAGCATTTTGATAATGAGGATGAACTTGTTAGCGTTATCAACAAATATGATATTATTGTTATCATGCGTGAACGGACATCATTTCGTGAATCCCTTCTCTCGCGTTTACCGCGATTGAAGTTACTCGTTACTACTGGTATGAGAAATTCATCCATTGATTTAGACGCAGCAACATCACAAGGTGTGATTGTTTGTGGAACAGTAAGTCATATAGAGCCAACGTCTGAGCTTACTTGGGCTTTAATACTTGGGCTTTCTCGTAATATTGTGCACGAATATAATGCGATTAGGGAAAATGGTCCTTGGCAAAGTTCTGTCGGAATAGATCTCTATGGTAAAAAACTCGGTCTGCTTGGACTTGGTAAGATCGGTAGCCGGGTGGCTCGTATTGGGCAGGCCTTTGGGATGGAAGTAGTTGCATGGAGCCAGAATATGACAAAAGAACGGGCCGATGAGATAGGTGTACGTTTGGCAGCTACGAAAGAGGAGTTACTTTCCATAAGTGATTTTGTCTCAATTCATCTCGTTCTTAGTGAACGGACTAGAGGGTTAGTTGGAGAAGCAGAGCTTAAACAAATGAAGGCAACAGCATATTTGATCAATACATCTCGTGCTGCAATTGTTGATCAAGAAGCTTTGATAGAGACTATACAAAATCGTTGGATTGCAGGCGCAGGAATCGACGTATTTGAGAATGAGCCTTTGCCACAGGATGACGTCTTTCGCTCTCTACCCAATATACTAACAACACCACATCTTGGGTATGTATCACAAAGAAATTACCAAACTTTTTATCAACAAGCAGTGGAAGATATACAAGCATTTCTATCAGGAATGCCAATTAGAAAATTAAATTAGATTTATTAAAATAAAATGTTATTGAATGCTTGCAAAAAAGCAACTTTCACAACTGTAATCGATATTAGAAATTTTAACTGATATATTTCACTATCGAAGCAGAATAATAAAATGAGGAACAAGAAGTTATCGTAACTGAAAACTACTTGTTCCTTTTCTATGTTCACTTTTCTAGTGATGGACATTAAAGCCGAACAAGTAAAATGTACTAATCAAGCTATAACGGTTTTACAGGTACACATATTTCGCAATAATCGTTGTTAATCATATCACCAGAGTATCTTTCTAAAATCGGTTTATTATCAATTTGATATCCACTGTTTTGTAAAGCTAGGAAAATTTCAGCCCACGCTTTTTGAATACCTTCTGCTGTATGTTTGACTTTGTAAATAAAATATTTTCCGCCAGAAAGTTGACTTTCGCAAATTGAATCATCAATTAGATAATAATTTGAAATCACAATACAAGCATCATATCTACAATTTTCGGGAAGTGTTGTTTCAGGGTTATCTTACATAATTCCAAGTATTATTACCGATTTAATAAGGTTTTTCTCCTTTCTCTATAAATATTGGACTTCTGTCAAGAAAGTGGACATTAAAATTTGATATTTTTTTCGTAGTACAACTACCGCACTGCGTTTGCTAGGGCATTAGAAAGGATCAATCAAAAAACAAACTGATCCTTTCTAATGC
>NZ_JAIQUM010000051.1 GCF_020075705.1 Metabacillus rhizolycopersici
TCGTCCTGAGCCAGGATCAAACTCTCCAATAAAGTGTTTGACTTGCTCATAAGTTTTGTACTATATAGTACGTTTATGTTAATCGAAATTAACGTTGGCACGCTTGGTTTTGTTTAGTTTTCAAAGAACTTTTTGAGTCGCTTCATTAAAAGGCGACTTCACTATAATAACATCATTCATCGTATGGAGTCAATACCTTTTTCATAATTTCTAAAAAGTACCTGCGCCCCATCCGGCTGACTTATAGAAGTATATCAGCTTAATATGAACGAGTCAACATAATTTAAAATGTTTTTTAGATAATTTCCTCTATAAACAATTCCGCTTTATCCTTCAAAGCAATAATTTCTCCATTCGGTTCAATTTTCACCAAAGGCCTCGTTGGATACTGTTCATCCACAAAAACAATTTCCGCTACGAAACCACTAGAGAGCTTAACCTTCGTACCAACCGAAATATTTATGATTGCCTTTTTCAATTCATTGACTACACTTAGATCAAATTTACCAAAATCGTCCTGAATAATTTGCTCCAATACTTTAAAGGGAGATTGTTTACTTCGGTAGGGCCTAACAGATATCATCGCTTGATATATATCGGCTAAAGCTACAATTTTGCTATAAGGATGTAGTTGTTTCCCTTTTACACCAAGAGGATATCCACTTTGATCAATTCTTTCATGATGCTGCAACACTCCCATCTTTACACCTTCTTGTATTGACATAATGTTTTTTAATAAATTATAGCTATGGATTGGGTGCTTCTTAATATCATGGTACTCCTTTTCAGTTAGTGTTATCTTTTTAGTTATAATATTAGTTGGCAATTTTGACATTCCACAATCACATAATAATCCAGTTAAGGCGATTTGGTTAATGTCCCCTTGTTTATACTGTAGTTTTTTTCCTAAAAAGGCACTTAGTAGCGCTACTGAAATTGAGTGATGGTATATATAGTCTTCCTGTTTACAATAGTGATAAAGTTGAAAAATCTCCCTCTCATGTTCTTCCAGTTCGCCGACTAAAGGAAGAATAATCTGTCTAATTTCAGCAATGTCTAATGAAGCCCCCGACTGCCAATTTATAAATAATCGTTTATAACTCTGTACGGCATCCATATAAAGTTGATAGAATGATTTATTATGTATTATTTCAGAATTCCCTTCTATTCCATGTATATTTTCATCTAATTTATATTTAGGCTGAAAAACTCCACCATTATCAAGTAATTCTTCCACTTCAACCTCTTTAACTAAAAATGCTTGTAACGCTTCTTTAATATGTTGATCTACCTTTGTCTTTTTATAGGCTAACAGCTTATTTGAAACTGAAAAAATATTTTTTGCTAGAATGCACCCTGTTTGTAATTGATTAATATAGATTTTCAAAGATATACCCCCCTAATAACCATTATAACTAAAAATAGGTAATATTACTTATATTTGTTATTGTTTTCAGGGGATTTCTTACTAAATAATGTAATTTTCTGTTTTATTGTTAAAAATGGACAAAAAAAGGACTGTCACCATAAAGTGAATCAGTCCTCTTACTCTTATTCTTATTCTTCATCTCTTGGTTCAGCTGTTTCTTGTTCCTCGTGTGATTCAGTTACTTCATCATCCGAATCAGTTTCCTCTTTCTCGACAAGGGCAACAGTGGAAACAACTACATTTTCATCTAATTTTATTAATTTAACACCTTGAGTGTTTCTTCCCATCGTGGAAATTGTATCAACATCCATACGAATGATGACTCCACTCTCTGTTATCAGCATTAAATCCTCTTCCCCGTTAGCAGCTTTAACAGAAACGACTGGACCATTTTTATCCGTAATATTACACGTTTTTAAGCCTTTACCACCACGGCTTTGTATTCTATATTCTTCAGAAGGTGTTCGTTTTCCGTATCCATTGCTTGTAACAATTAATACATCAACATTTTCTTCTAAAATTTCCATCCCAACTACTTCATCGTCTTCATCAAGAGTAATCCCTTTAACACCACTAGCTGTACGTCCCATAGAACGAACATCTGACTCAGGGAAGCGAATTAACATTCCCTTTTTCGTTCCGATAATAATATCCTTAGAACCATCAGTTAATTTAACAGAGATCAGTTCATCCGCTTCTCGTAGACCTACAGCAATTAACCCGTTATTTCTAATATGTGCAAATTGAGATAACGGCGAACGCTTTGAGATTCCATCTTTTGTCGTAAAGAATAAGAACCAATCATCCACAAATTCAGAAACTGGAATAATTGCGTTTACCCATTCATCCTTTTCTACACTTAAAAGGTTTATGATTGGAAGACCTTTAGCCGTTCTACTATACTCAGGAATCTCATAGCCCTTGGCCCGATAAACTTTCCCTTTGTTCGTAAAGAAAAGAATCGTATCATGTGTCGATGTTGTAAGAAGCTGTGCGACGAAATCATCTTCATTCGTTCCCATTCCTTGTATGCCCCTACCACCGCGTTTTTGAGTACGGTAGGTTGATACTGGAAGACGCTTAATATAGCCATTATGAGTTAACGTAATAACAATATTCTCTATTGGGATTAAATCCTCATCTTCAATGTTTTCAAGCCCGCCCGCTACAATTTCTGTACGGCGTTCATCGTTAAATCTTTCCTTTAACTCTGTAAGTTCTTCACGGATAATCTCAAGGACCTTTTCCTCATCAGCCAAAATCGCTCTTAATTCAGCAATTAAGTTTACAAGTGATTGATACTCTTCTTCAATTTTTTCCCGTTCTAAACCGGTTAATCTTTGAAGCCTCATATCTAGAATCGCCTGTGCCTGCTTTTCACTTAGTGAAAATTGCTCCATTAATCCATTTCGGGCAATCTCAGTCGTTTGTGAATTTCGAATAAGTGTAATAACTGCATCCAAATGATCAAGTGCAATTCGCAAACCTTCGAGGATATGCGCACGAGCTTCAGCCTTTCTTAATTCGAATGCTGTTCTCCGCTTAATAACAACCTTTTGATGTTCTAAATAATAATAAAGCATCTGTTTAAGATTAAGAACCTTTGGATGGCCATCGACTAAAGAAAGCATATTGATACCAAAACTAGTTTGTAACGCTGTTTGTTTATAAAGATTGTTTAAAAGGACATTCGCATTTGCATCCTTCCGAACCTCAATCACAACCCGCATTCCGTTACGGTCTGATTCATCGCGTAAATCCGTTATTCCATCAATCTTTTTATCACGAACAAGCTCTGCAATTTTTTCAACGAGCTTCGCCTTGTTTACCTGATAAGGTAGTTCATTAACAATAATTACTTCTTTACCTGATGCCTTTTCTTCAATTTCAACTTTTGCCCGGACCGTTATTGAGCCACGACCTGTTTCGTAAGCCTTTCGTATCCCGCTTCTGCCAATAATCTGCCCAGCTGTTGGGAAATCAGGACCCGGAATGATCTCCATCAGTTCAGGAATTGTTATATCAGGATCCTTACTTAAGGCAAGAACTCCATCAATTACTTCACCTAGTTGATGCGGGGGAATATTGGTGGCCATACCAACTGCGATTCCAGTCGCACCATTAACTAATAGGTTTGGGAATCTAGCTGGAAGTACAATTGGCTCTCTTTCTGAACCGTCATAGTTATCTTGGTAATCAATTGTATCCTTGTTAATATCACGAATTAATTCCATTGAGATTTTCGACATGCGTGCCTCGGTATAACGCATCGCAGCTGCAGAATCTCCATCGACAGACCCAAAGTTACCATGCCCATCGACTAACATGTAACGGAAATTAAAATCTTGTGCCATACGTACCATTGTTTCATATACTGCTGAGTCACCATGTGGATGGTATTTACCAATTACTTCACCGACGATACGAGCCGACTTTTTAAATGGTTTATCTGAAGTCATCCCTAAATCATTCATTGCATACAAAATACGACGATGAACAGGTTTTAATCCGTCTCGAACATCTGGTAAAGCACGCGAAACGATAACACTCATTGCATATCCTAAAAAGGATTCTCGCATTTCACTACTAATATTTCTCTCAATAACTTGTGAGCTTTGGTTTTCCGACATACTAAGATAACCTCCCTTAGTCCTTTTCACTTTTTAAATTGGGAGAGCCAAATAAATTTATAAAATAAAGTAATAATCTATACCCAATTGAAGATAATTCATCTAATAGTCTACTCTCCATTATATCAATGTTAGGGAAAGATTACACATCAATTTCATAGTTTGTTCATAGAAAGTAGAAGTTTCTGAAATAATTCATGTTTCACACGATCTTTCTATACAATAATTATGTAAGTGTTTGAAAACAACTATGAGATTTATATCAAAAAACACCTCACCATAAAAATGAGGTGCTTTCCAGGCTAGACATCTAGATTTTTAACATATTGTGCGTTTGCCTCAATAAAGTTTCGACGAGGTTCTACTTTATCACCCATTAATGTATCAAAGGTTTCATCCGCATCAATTGCGTCCTCTAAAGTAACTTGGAGCAATGTACGCGATTCAGGGGACATTGTTGTTTCCCACAGTTGCTCTGGGTTCATCTCACCTAAACCTTTATAACGCTGAATTCCTGGTTTAGGCTGCTGAGGCATCCCAGCAAGAAACTCATCAAGCTGACGATCATTATATGCATATTCAACACGTTTACCTTGCTGAATTTTGTAAAGAGGTGGTTGAGCAATATAAATATAACCCATCTCAATAATTTGACGCATATAACGGTAGAAGAATGTCAGAATTAGAGTACGAATATGCGCACCATCGACATCAGCATCTGTCATAATAACCACTTTATGATAACGTGCTTTGGAAATATCGAAATCTTCTCCAATACCTGTACCTAATGCTGTGATGATCGCTCTAATTTCGTTATTTGATAAAATCTTATCCAGTCGTGCCTTTTCGACATTGATAATTTTCCCTCTTAACGGAAGAATCGCTTGGAAATGTCTATCTCTTCCCTGTTTTGCAGACCCACCAGCTGAGTCTCCTTCAACAATGTATATTTCACTAATAGAGGGATCCTTTGAGGAACAATCGGCCAGTTTACCAGGTAAACTAGAAATTTCAAGCGCACTTTTCCTTCTCGTTAATTCACGAGCCTTTTTGGCTGCAAGGCGAGCTCTAGTTGCCATTAAACCTTTTTCAACAATCTTTCTAGCTATTGAAGGGTTTTCTAGTAAGAACTTATCAAAAGCCTCTGAAAAAACAGAATCTGTAACTGTACGAACCTCTGAATTTCCAAGCTTTGTTTTTGTCTGCCCTTCAAATTGGGGATCAGGATGTTTAATAGAAACAATTGCAGTAATTCCTTCACGAACATCTTCACCTGACAAATTATCATCATTCTCTTTGAAAATTTTATTTTTTCTAGCATAGTCATTAATGACACGAGTTAAAGCAGTCTTAAAACCAGCCTCGTGTGTTCCACCCTCATAGGTGTGAATGTTATTGGCAAATGAATAGATATTGCTTGTATAGCTATCATTGTATTGAATGGCTACTTCTGCTGTAATACCGTCCTTTTCACCCTCAATATAAACTGGCTCATCATGAATTACTTCACGAGTACGGTTTAAATGCTCGACGTAAGATTTAATACCACCCTCGTAGCAATATTCATTTTGACGTTTATTTTCACGTTTATCTTCGATTGTGATTTTTAATCCACGGTTAAGGAATGCCAGTTCTCGGATACGATTTGCAAGTATTTCATATTCGTATTCTGTTGATTCAGTAAAGATTTCTGAATCTGGTTTAAATCGAGTAATTGTACCAGTAACTTCTGTTTCTCCAATTACCTTTAAATCCGCAGCAGGAACACCTCTTTCAAACTTTTGGAAATGGATTTTCCCTTCACGATGGACTGTAACAGTTAGAACAGTTGAAAGAGCATTAACTACTGATGCACCAACACCATGCAGCCCACCAGAAACTTTGTATCCACCGCCGCCAAATTTCCCACCGGCATGGAGAACAGTCATGATAACCTCTACTGCAGGGCGTCCCATTTTTTCATGAATACCTACTGGAATTCCTCGGCCGTTATCTTTTACAGTTATACTGTTATCTTCTTCAATGATTACATTGATTTCATCACAAAACCCGGCTAACGCTTCATCAATACTATTATCAACAATCTCCCAGACAAGATGATGGAGGCCTTTCGCACTTGTAGTTCCAATATACATACCAGGGCGTTTACGTACCGCTTCTAGACCTTCTAGTACTTGAATTTGATTTTCATCATATGATTGTTTGACTTGATTTTCTTCCATCGTCACACTGACCACCTACACTTTTCTTAAATCTAGCTAGTAACAAAAACGCGGAGCGCCTTGTTCAGCCTCGGACAGAATAGAATGTGTGTTTTGCACACCTTCTATTCATGAGGGGCTAGACCATAGAGTGGCTAGGCGCTTACGTTAGATGGCAATGCGCTTAGCCATAGTCATAGCTTTTTCTCATTTTCAAAACAAATAGACAATATTCTCGTTATACATGTATATCAAAGGCAAACTGTGCTCGTTTCTTCAATGTGCTCGATGATAACGGGGAAAAATATATTTTATTCATCGTCACGATGACCGATTTTGCCTCACCATTTGTCAGCTGAACAATTTTACCTTCTTGCTTTTTTAGAAATTCAGCCACAATAGATGAATCCAGTGAAGACTGGCGGTCTAATATCATAACAACTTCTTTAGAGGGGACAACAAAATTGTCTCCTAGATGAATATACATTTCAATCACCTCATTTATCGTCTATGAGCTTTCCAGCCTGGACATGAAAGGTAGCTGCTTCCCTTAAGGTTTGATGGTCAATCCCTTCAACACTAGTTGTCGTCACAAATGTTTGTACTTTTCCTTGAATTGTATTCAATAAATGGGATTGCCTAAAATCATCAAGCTCTGATAATACATCATCAAGTAAAAGGATTGGATATTCTCCAATCTCATTATGGATTAAATCAATTTCAGCTAACTTTAACGATAGGGCCGTTGTTCTTTGTTGGCCTTGCGAGCCATATGTTTGCACATCATAATCATTCACAAAAAAGATTAGATCATCTCTATGAGGACCTGCTAATGTTGCTCCACGTTCAATTTCTTTCGTTCTTATTTCAGCAAACTTCTGCTCATATACATTTATCATTTTCGTCAAATCGTGTTCTTCTGATACGTCGACTGACGGTTTATATTTAATTATTAATGTTTCTAATCCTCTACTAATCCCAAAATGAATAGGCTGAGCCCATTTTTGGAGTTCAGATATAAACTGCAATCTCTTATGAATAATTTTCGCAGCAGCCTCACTTAATTGGGCCGTCAGTACATCTAACATTGTTTGATCTGTTTGCTTTCTCATTTGTAGCATTTTCAAATAATGATTCCGTTGCTGCATGATCTTTTGGTAACGGCTCAAATCGTGAAGGTAAACGGCAGATACTTGGCCAATTTCCATATCAATAAATCTTCTTCTCACACCAGGGCTGCCCTTTACTAAATTCAAATCTTCCGGTGCAAACATAATCACATTCATAGCCCCTACATATTGGCTGAGTTTTTCTTGCTCTATATAATTTAACTTGGCCTTTTTACCTTTTTTGGAAATGATTAATTGAAGAGCCGTTAATCGATTATACTTTTCTATGCTACCTTCTATTCTAGCATATTCTTCGCCCCAACGAATCAATTCTTTATCATTTGACGTCCGATGCGATTTAGCCATGGCAAGAACATAAATTGATTCCATCACATTTGTTTTCCCTTGTGCATTTTCACCAAGGATTACATTGACTTTATTTTCAAATTGAATCGTTAAGTCTTCATAATTTCGGTAGTTTTTTAATTTCAGCTCTTTTATATACAAATTTAGGACACCAACTTTAATTTTTCACGATATATGTGCCGAAATCAGGAATATAAACCATATCCCCATCTCTTAGTTTTTTACCACGGCGGTTCTCTGATTCATTATTAACAAAAATTTCATATTCTCCTAAAAACCATTTCGCCATTCCACCAGTTTGTATCACTTCAGCTAATTTCAAAAATTGTCCTAGTGTAATATACTCCGTCTCAATCTTTACTGGTTTCGCCATAGTGAACCACCTTCCTTCAGTAGTCTCTAACTTTATATAATACTAAACATTAGACTAAAAATACAATCACTACTAGTATAACAAACCTTGTCGTCCACCCCACATGGACAAAAAGAGCGTGCTGTGAATCCAGTAGTTCTAAATACCCGTACCTCCTGTTATTGGAAAACAGAAAAGAGACTGACAGATGCCAGTCCTCTTTATTGCAGATTACCGTGCAAGGAAGCCTACCGGTAAATTGCACTTTATAAAATTAATAGGTTCTTACAGGTAAGATTAGTTGGAGCATTGAATCATCTTCAATTGTTCGAATGACAAACGGTCTCATCGCCCCTGTGAAATTCACATTAATTTCCGTTCCCTCTAGTGCTTTTAATGCATCCATCACATATTTTGCACTAAACGAGATTTTCAATTCTTCACCTAGTAATTCAGCTGCTTGAATTTCCTCACTGACTTTACCAATTTCAGGAGAGTTAGAAGAAATTTCGATATTCTTATCTGCCAATGTCGAGAGCTTTACAACATTGTTTCTAGCCTCTTTAGCCAATAATGATGCACGATCAATGGCTTGTAAAAATTCTCTTGAATTAATTGTCATGTTTGTCTTGCTGTCCGTAGGAATTAGGCGTGATGTATCTGGGTAATTGCCGTCCAATAATCTTGAGAAAAATAAGATATGTTTTGCTTTAAATAATACCTGATTTTCCGTTATGACAATTTCAACAAGATCACTCGTGTCATCTAAGATTTTGCTTAGTTCACTTAGACTTTTCCCTGGGATAACAGCATTGTATGAGCTCTGACTTCCAGTATTAATCACTGCTTTTCTTAAAGCGAGGCGATGACTATCTGTGGCAATACATATAAGTTCGCCGTTTTCTAATCTCCAGTTAACTCCAGTTAAAATCGGCCTAGTTTCTGATGTTGATACAGCAAATACTGTTTGTCGAATCATTGCCTTTAATAAATCAGCAGGTATTTTAAATGCATTTTCTTCCTCAATTTGTGGAAGGTGCGGATACTCTTCTGGATCTAAGCCATTTAGGTTAAATTCTGCTTTTCCTGAACGAATAACTGTTGAATGATTGTTCGCTACTTCCATTTCTACAATATCCATCGGTAGTTTCTTTACAATTTCACTAAAGAATCTAGCTTGTAAGACAATGCTTCCCTGTTGAAAAATTTCAACAATCACATTTTCATTTTCCTCAGTAGGAATAAAGGATTCAATTGAGACATCAGAGTCACTTCCTGTTAAGGTTACTCCTTCTGAATGAGCTACAATTTTAATCCCAGTCAAAATTGGAATTGTCGTTCTTGATGATACAGCCTTCATTACGTCTTGAACGCTTTGAACCAGATGGTCACGTTGAATAGTAAATTTCACGTAAGTATTCCTCCTTTTTTTTCGAAGCATTTTTTCTAATTAGTTATATATATTATTTATAAAAAATATAGTAGTAGTACTAGTAGGGCCTGTGGAAATGTGGATAACCACCCAAACCGAAAGGAAACACAGCCTATCCACATGTGGACAGACTGTGTATATATCTGCATCAGTTATTCACATTATTCAGGTCTATATATCTTTTCAGGAGCCTTTTAGAATTTCAGTTATTTCCTTGAGTTGTCTTTGAAGAAGTTCATCATTTTGAAGCAGTTTAGAGATCTTCTCATGGGCATGAATCACGGTTGTATGGTCACGACCACCAAATTCTTCACCAATTTTAGGTAGAGAAGAATCAGTTAATTCTCTTGATAAATACATCGCAATTTGTCTTGGAAAGGCAACTGATTTTGTGCGTTTTTTTGCTTTAAAATCTTCTAGTTTAATCTGAAATTCCTGACCAACTACACGCTGAATCTCACTAATAGAGATAATCTTGGGTTTAGAGTTAGGAATAATATTTTTAAGTGCTTCAGCAGCCAAATCAGCATTCATATCATGGTTAATAAGGGATGAATAGGCTACAACTCGAATAAGTGCACCTTCTAATTCACGGATATTTGTATCAATTTGGTTTGCAATATAAAGCATGACTTCATTCGGGATATCTAAACCTTCTGCTTTTGCCTTTTTTCGCAGGATTGCAATTCTTGTTTCAAGGTCTGGAGGCGTAATATCAGTTATTAAGCCCCATTCAAATCTTGAACGTAGCCTATCCTCAAGTGTAGGAATTTCTTTTGGAGGACGGTCACTAGATATGACAATTTGTTTGCTTTCTTCGTGCAAGGTATTGAATGTATGGAAAAATTCCTCTTGAGTTTGTTCTTTTCCAGCTATGAATTGAATATCATCAATTAATAACACATCAACACTGCGGTATTTATTTCTAAAGTCAACAGCTTTGTTATCACGGATTGAATTGATAAATTCATTCGTGAACTTTTCCGATGATAAGTAAACAACCTTCGCGGAAGGGTTATGATCAAGGACATAATGGCCAATTGCATGCATTAAGTGCGTTTTACCTAATCCTACTCCCCCGTAAATAAACAATGGGTTGTAGGCCTTTGCTGGCGCTTCGGCTACAGCTAATGATGCAGCATGAGCAAAACGGTTACCTGATCCAATGACAAATGTATCAAATGTGTATTTTGGATTAAGCATATTTTGGTGGAACTCCACCTGTTCATCGCTACTTTTATTTAATTGTTTATTTGATGAATTAGGTACAAATTCATCATCCATTTGGTTTTGGGGAATAGTAAACTTTATTGAAAACTCTTCACCAGTTAATTGGTAGATGGTATCTGCAATAAGATGTAAGTACCTAGATTCTAGCCAATCTCTTGCAAACTCGTTTGGAGCAATGATGGTTAAGGTATCACCTTTAATGGAATGTGCCTTCGTTGACTTTAGCCACGTTTCAAAGCTAGGTTTACTAATCTTTTTTTCAATTTCTGCTAATGCCTTACTCCAAAGTTCAGAAAGATTCTCCATGTAGCGTATTGTCCCTCCTTTACTGATGTGTATTCATTATCCGTACAACCTTTGTACAAGGTGTTAATATTAATGTATAAACATAAAGCCGTCTAAATTGTGCATAAATATATAATATAGTATAAAAGCGTCTTTTCGACAAAATACAAAAGTTGTGGACAACATTTCACACAAGGTGTTTATAAATTCTCCACAGGATATCCACAATCTGTGGATAACAATAATTATATGATTCAATATTAAGAGTGAAAACACAGATATGATATCAGAATAAGTCTATACATGCAATGGTTTTTACAAACTTATCCACATAATTAGATGATTGTTGAGAGAAATTGTCCACAATAGGGGGAGTTGTGAAAAAACTGTCGATAACCTGTGTGGATACTGAAGGAATTTGTCGTTTTTTTATCCACAGGTGATCGGACCACCTTAATTAATTAAAGGACAAGTACTTTGTTCAACCCAAAGTGAATGAAGATGGTCTAGGAAATTTCATGAATTAAAATGAGCTTCACCATTTAAAAAAGGTTTCTGTAGATCTGTGAGAGGATGGAAACTATAATATTGCCCCATATTAACGGGGAGTAGTTCCTCTGTTAATGGAAATCACATTTTCTACAATTAAAAGTAATAAAAAAGCAGGAATGGTTGACAACTCATACAATAGGTCACTATAATTAGTAAGACTGTCTTTAACTGTTATCCTCAGGGAGGTGTCATAGATGAAACGTACTTATCAACCAAAAAAGCGCAAGCACAGTAAAGTTCATGGTTTCCGTAGCCGTATGAGCACAGCAAGTGGACGTAAAGTTCTTGCTCGCCGTCGTCGTAGAGGAAGAAAAGTATTATCAGCATAGGCCACTGAAAAATCAGTGGTCTTTTTTTTCCGAATTAGAAAGAGATAAGTTTTATGACTGGAATTGATGGCTAGTTTTACAAGATCGAATGTCAATTGTTAGCTACCTGAATGTCCAAAATTACTTGTAATAAAGGGCAATCTCAATAATCGGACAGTTTATTTACCTGAAGTCGTTCAATGCACTTAGCATTTATTTAGATAAAATCACCAATTCCCAAAAGGGGAATGTAAATAAAGCGATTTTTACATTGAATGCAAAGTAGAAGGCCAAACTTTGATTAAGTTAGCTTTAAAAGCTTTGTTTAAATCGTTTTTAATACAGGTATAATGATGGTGAGAATTCTGCAGAAAAATTAGTATGTAGAACATACCGGAGTGAAACGAAATGAAAAGGAAATATAGAATTAAAAAAAATGAAGATTTTCAAACTGTTTTTAAAAATGGGAAATCGATAGCGAACAGACAATTTGTCATTTATATGTTACAAAATCCTGAAGAGCGAGAATTTCGCATTGGGCTATCAGTAAGTAAGAAAATCGGTAATGCTGTGACAAGAAATCGAATTAAGCGCTTAATTCGACAAGTTTTTCTAGAAGAAAAGCATCGAATTAAAAGTGGGAAAGAGTTCATCATAATCGCTAGAAAACCAGCAGCTGATATGGGGTATTCCGAAGTAAAGAATAGTTTAGACCACTTGTTTCGAAAAGCTAAGATTTACCAATCTAAATAACTGTAGAAATTTGTAGAAATTAACTGGTGAAAAACTTTTATATACATAAGGAAAATCATAATAAAAATGATAAGATATTAATTATGTGAAACTTTTTCCGTCTTTTAACGTACAAATTGTATCAATTATTGATTAGGAGGAAAAAAGGTTTGAAGAGGCGCATACTTTTAATAACGGGGTTATTGGGTGTTTTAATGTTCTTAGCTGGATGTACTCAGGTTAATGTACCAGTTACATCGGAAAGCACAGGTTTTTGGAACACATATATCGTATATCCTTTATCACAATTAATTACATATTTTGCCGAAATAACTGGCGATAATTACGGAATAGCAATAATAGTAGTGACGATTATCATTCGTTTAGTGCTTTTACCGTTGATGCTGAAGCAAACGAAGAGTTCGAAAGCAATGCAAGCATTACAACCCGAAATGGCAAAATTAAAGGAAAAGTACAGTTCAAAGGATCAACAAACACAACAAAAATTACAACAAGAGACGATGGCCCTATTTCAAAAACATGGTGTTAATCCTCTTGCAGGTTGTTTACCGTTAGTTGTTCAAATGCCAATTTTAATTGGTTTCTATCATGCAATTATGAGAACAGAAGCAATCGCTGAACATACATTCCTTTGGTTTGATTTAGGTGACAAGGATCCATACTATATCCTTCCAATTGTTGCAGGTATAACAACATTCATACAGCAAAAGATGATGATGGCAGGAACAGCAAATCAAAATCCACAAATGGCGATGATGCTTTGGTTAATGCCGATAATGATCGTTGTCTTTGCTATCAGTTTCCCGGCAGCACTTTCTCTTTATTGGGTAGTAGGTAACTTATTCATGATTATTCAAACCTATTTTATAAAGGGGCCTGATTTAAGGGTGGAAAAAGATGGGGGAAATAAGAAGTGAAAGAGGTAACTGCTAGTGGACTTACCGTCAATGAAGCAGTAGAAGATGCACTAAACCAATTAAAGGCGACGAGAGAAGAAGTAGAAATAACAATTCTTGATGAAGGCAAAAAGGGAATATTAGGGATCTTCGGGAAAAGGCCTGCAACTGTTAATGCAAAGCTAATTCAAGATCCAGTAAAGGCGGCGCAAGCCTTTCTATCTAATATAATCGAAAAGATGGAAATAGATGCCCAAATCGAGACAAAACGGTCAGGGAAGTCAGTTACGTTTCAACTAACGGGTGATAAGTTGGCAGTTTTAATTGGAAAAAGGGGACAAACTTTAAATTCGCTGCAATATTTAACACAATTAGTTGCGAACAGAAACTCAAACCATTATGTGCAGATTACAATTGATGCTGAAGATTATCGAAATAGAAGAAAAGATACACTTAATCAATTAGCTGCCCGATTAGCTCAGCAAGCCATCCGGACATCAAAAAGTGTTTCCTTAGAACCAATGCCTTCATATGAACGTAAAGTTATCCATGCTGCGTTGTCCGCATACAAAGAAATAAAGACGTATTCTGTGGGTGAAGAACCGAATCGTCATTTGGTTATTTCACCTAAACAAAAGACCGACTCTAAGTAGAGTCGGTCTTTTGTTGTTATTTACTGGGAAATAAAGAGAGGTGGTATTCCTATCGGTGGGCAGATTATTACCCAATAAACTGCAAAAACGGTTATTTTCTGCTAATTGCATGTTATTGAGTACTGGGCGTGTACGCAAGTGTTACCAAATTAATAAACATGTCGTTTTTGAAGGGAATGATTCGGGCGCGCCTAGTGTGCATGTCACTTATGAATGTTAATTTGTGAAATGTCTTTAGTAGTAAAACATAGATTATCCCATTCTTAACGGACGGTAAAATTATTACCTTAATATTTATAAGAGATAAAGTGGATTGGTGAGTGCTAACTGTTTGTATAGAGAAAGGCAAGTCTTGCCTTAGCGTGTGAGGTCTAAAATTTTAATGAGAAGGTTGTTTGATAAAAGGTCAAATGTTAATAACTAAATAAGGGGGAGCTTTCAATAAAGAGCAAATATTGTTATTAACATGTGGATAAGTTAAAATAAGCAGAGAGAGATTGAAAAATATGATGGAATGTGGATAATGCTAGATCAATTTTACTTTCTTATGAAAGTGAAATATGCTATCTTTAAATTTTGTTCAAGACTCGAAATGATAGAGGGAATATTAATATAGATAAATGATAAGAGAGGTGATCGTAAAAATGGAGTTAGATACAATAGCAGCAATATCAACACCTTTAGGGGAAGGGGCAATCGCAATTGTCAGATTAAGTGGAGAGCAAGCTTTTGAAATTGCAGATAAGCTTTTTGAGGCACCTTCTAATAAAAGGCTAATAGAGGTTGACTCCCATACGATCCATTACGGTCATATGATTGATCCGGCAACGGGGAATGTTGTTGAGGAAGTCATGGTTTCAGTGATGAGGGGACCAAAAACATTTACAAGAGAAGATGTTGTTGAAATAAATTGCCATGGTGGGCTAGTCACTGTAAATCGGGTATTACAATTAGCTATACAAAACGGCGCACGACTTGCAGAACCAGGTGAGTTTACAAAGCGTGCCTTTTTAAATGGGCGGATTGACTTGTCACAAGCGGAAGCAGTAATGGATTTAATTCGGGCCAAAACAGATCGAGCAATGAATGTTGCATTAGGACAAATGGAAGGAAGATTATCAAAGCTTGTTCAAAGGCTTAGACAAGAGATTTTAGAGACATTAGCACATGTTGAGGTTAATATTGATTATCCAGAATATGATGATGTTGAGGAAATGACTCATCGTATGCTGATTGATAAGGCGACTATTGTAAAAGATGAAATTAATAAGCTCCTTCAAACATCACAGCAAGGAAAGATCTTAAGAGAAGGACTTTCAACTGTCATTATAGGAAGGCCGAATGTAGGGAAATCGTCCCTATTGAATAGCCTTGTTCAGGAGAATAAAGCAATCGTAACAGACATTCCAGGAACGACAAGAGATGTCATTGAAGAATATGTGAATGTTAGAGGAGTGCCACTTCGTTTAGTAGATACAGCTGGTATTCGAGAAACTGAGGATATTGTCGAACGAATTGGTGTTGAGCGATCAAGAAAGGTTTTAAAGGAAGCAGACTTAATCCTTCTTGTTTTAAATTATCATGAGGAACTTCTCACTGAAGATATTCAACTTTTTGAGGCGATAAAAGGAATGGACTTTATCGTCATCGTTAATAAAATGGATTTGGAACAACGAATTGATCTCCAAAAGGTGAAAGAATTAGCTGCTGGTAAGCCTGTTGTCACTACTTCCTTATTAGAGGAAAAGGGAATTGATGAGTTAGAGGAAGCAATAAGTGCACTATTTTTCCAAGGCAATGTGCAAAGTGGTGATTTGACGTATGTATCAAATTCTCGCCATATCGCATTATTAACAGCTGCCCAAACGTCCATTAGTGATGCATTAACAGGTATTCATGCAGGTATACCTATTGATATCATTCAAATCGATTTCACTCGCTGTTGGGAGCAACTTGGTGAAATCATCGGTGATGCCGTTCATGAAAGCTTAATTGACCAGTTGTTCTCACAATTTTGCTTAGGGAAATAATGAAAACTAGACACTAAGACTACGTTTAAAAAATAGAACTGTTGATCATAAACTAAGGAGGTTAAATATGTCGTATCATGCTGGAGACTATGATGTGATTGTCGTCGGTGCTGGCCATGCTGGCTGTGAATCTGCACTAGCATCTGCAAGAATGGGGGCAAAAACCCTTATTATTACAATAAATTTAGACATGGTGGCCTTTATGCCATGTAATCCGTCAGTTGGTGGACCTGCAAAAGGTATCGTTGTTCGGGAAATAGATGCTTTGGGCGGGGAAATGGGTAAAACGGTTGATAAAACACATATTCAAATGAGAATGTTAAATACAGGTAAAGGACCCGCTGTGAGAGCCTTGCGGGCACAAGCCGATAAATTTGCATATCAACATGAAATGAAGAAAACGTTAGAAAATGAAAAAAATCTAACATTACTTCAAGGTATGGTTGATAAATTAATTGTTGAGGATGGAATCTGTAAGGGAATTGTGACTCAAACGGGTGCGGAATATAGAGCTAAGGCTGTTGTGTTAACGACAGGGACCTTCTTAAGAGGTGAGATTATATTAGGGGAACTTAAATACTCGAGTGGCCCAAATAATCAACAGCCTTCGATTAAACTATCTGAACATCTGGAAGAGCTGGGATTTGATTTAGTAAGATTTAAAACAGGAACACCGCCACGAGTGAATAGTCATACGATTGACTACAGTAAAACAGAAATTCAACCAGGTGATGAGGTTCCCCGTGCATTCTCTTACGAAACGACTAAATTTATTACAGATCAGCTTCCATGCTGGTTAACATATACAAGTCCAGATACACACACGATTATTAATAATAACTTACATCGTTCACCAATGTATTCGGGGATGATCAAAGGATCAGGACCGCGTTATTGTCCATCGATCGAAGATAAAATTGTCCGCTTCAATGATAAACCAAGACATCAAATATTCTTAGAACCAGAAGGTAGAAATACTCAAGAGGTTTATGTACAAGGACTATCAACTAGTTTACCTGAAGAGGTACAGCATCAATTAATTCGATCAGTCCCTGGCCTTGAAAATGCGCAAATGATGAGAGCAGGGTATGCAATTGAATATGATGCAATCGTTCCAACTCAACTTTGGCCAACGTTAGAAACGAAGAAAATATCAGCCTTATTTACAGCAGGGCAGATTAACGGTACCTCAGGATATGAAGAGGCAGCAGGGCAAGGATTAATGGCTGGAATTAATGCTGCTCAAAAGGCGTTAGGAAAAGAAGATGTGATTTTAGGTAGATCAGATGCTTATATCGGTGTACTTATTGATGATTTAGTTACAAAGGGAACAAGTGAACCATACCGCCTATTAACTTCAAGAGCTGAATATCGTTTATTACTTCGCCATGATAATGCCGATCTACGTTTAACTGAAATTGGCAAAAAATTAGGTCTAATATCTGAAGAACGATTTGCGAAATTTACAAACAAAAAGCACGCGATTGAACAAGAAAGACAACGCTTGTTAACTGTTATTATAAAGCCAAATCAAAAGACGCAAGATTTAATTCTTTCTGTTGGCGGAAGTGAGTTAAAAGACGGAATTAGAGCTGCTGACTTACTAAAACGTCCAGAAATGACTTATGAACATATTAAACAGCTTGTTCCTTCTGAAACTGAAATTGATGCTGAAGTTGCAGAACAGGTAGAAATTCAAATTAAATATGAAGGTTATATCGAAAAATCCTTACAGCAGGTTGAGAAATTAAAGAGAATGGAAAGTAAAAAGATTCCCGAAAATATCGATTATGATGCTATTAACGGTTTAGCGAACGAAGCACGCCAAAATCTAAAAGAAGTTAGACCTTTATCAGTAGCACAGGCATCTCGTATTTCAGGTGTAAATCCAGCAGACGTATCAATCCTATTGGTATACTTGGAGCAAGGGAAAATTGCACGGGTCTCTAATTAATAAGTGGAAAGGTTTTGAGTATGGATACAGCATTATTTCAATCAAGTTTAGCGGAGAAAGGAATCATTCTTTCGCCACAGCAAATGAATCAATTTGATTTATATTTTGATTTGCTAGTAGAATGGAACGAGAAAATGAATTTAACGTCAATTACAGAAAAAAAGGAAGTGTACTTAAAGCATTTTTATGATTCTGTATCAGCTGCCTTTTATTTTAATTTCTCAGAGCCATTTACTATTTGCGATATTGGGGCGGGAGCTGGTTTTCCTAGTATACCAATTAACATCTGTTTCCCGCATCTAAGGATATCGATTGTTGACTCATTACAAAAGAGAATTAATTTCTTATCACATCTTACACAGGAATTAGGTTTACAGAACGTTAAGCTATTTCATGACCGTGCCGAAACATTTGGCCAAAATCAAGAGTATAGAGAATCGTTTGATGTTGTAACTGCTAGAGCGGTAGCAAGGCTTTCTGTCTTAAGTGAATTGTGCCTACCTCTTGTTAAAGAGGACGGCTTCTTTCTTGCTATGAAAGCTGCGGCAGCAAAGGAAGAACTGGATGCTGGCAAAAGGGCACTTCAGGTTTTAGGTGGGAAAGTTCAAGAAATTCACTCATTTGAATTACCGATGGAAAATAGTGAACGAACAATCCTAGTTATTGAAAAGGTAAAGAAAACACCAAAAAAATACCCAAGAAAGCCTGGAATGCCAAACAAGCTTCCAATAGAGTAAATGTTTCATGTGAAACATTTACTTGCACTTTTAAATATTTTGCAGGAAATAATGAAGGAAAAAGAGAATATTAAAATTGGTAGTCTTTAAAGGTGGTGTTGGCACATGAAGCATCCATTTTCACGTTTTTTCGGTCTGGGAGAAAAGGAAGTAGAGCAAGTAGAGCAAGTCGCGATTGATGAGATAGAACAAGAAATGAGAGCGGAAAAACAAAATAATGAAGAAGTAAAAAAAATCGAAGTACAGGATATTGTACCTAATCGTTTCCAGCCACGTACCATCTTTGCTAATGAAAAGATTGAGGAATTAGCATTGACTATTCGGACGCACGGAATTATCCAGCCAATAGTCGTAAGGGAAAGAGATGGAAAGTTTGAGATTATTGCCGGAGAGAGACGCTGGCGTGCTGTTCAAACGTTAGGTTGGGATACTATACCTGCAATCGTAAAGGATTTTAATGATACCGAAACAGCGAGTGTGGCATTAATTGAAAACCTACAAAGGGAAGAGCTCTCATCAATAGAGGAAGCTGTTGCTTATGCAAAATTACTAGAATTACATGATCTCACACAGGAAGCATTGGCACAGCGACTCGGTAAGGGGCAATCTACAATAGCGAATAAGTTACGCTTATTAAAACTCCCAAAAGACGTACAGGATGCTCTACTGCAGAAGGCAATTACAGAGCGGCATGCACGTGCGCTTATTCCATTAAAGGACCCTGAATTACAAATAAAACTGTTAGAAGAGATTATTGAAAAGCAGCTAAATGTAAAACAAACGGAAGACCGAGTGGTTAGGATCCTAGAGAAGAATAATGTGAAACCAAAACCGAAGCGTAAAGCATTTAGTAGAGATACTAGAATTGCAATGAATACAATTCGTCAATCATTATCGCTGGTCGCTGATAGTGGCGTTAAGTTAAATGCAGAAGAAGAAGAATTTGAGGAATACATTCAATTTACAATAAAGATACCTAAATAGCATCTTGCATTTAAATATATGATTATTTATTATACGTTTTAATAATTGACAGATAGATAACGGATTTATACCTTATATTTTACTCCTGAAGGGCTGAACTGGATTGAAGGTCAGACCCTTTTTCTTGTCTTATAGGAAACTATAAAATTCTTGTACTGTGGATAAGCGCACGTCATCCAGTTCCAGCGCCTTTGTTCTTCCCTGGGAAATACTAAAATTCTAGTATTGTAGATTTGCATTTCAGAATGCAGTCGTTCCTTCTTCCTCGTTAATTTGCAAAGAAATGTGAACGTTCCCCTACAATATTTCCCCACTTGCGCTCTATCGTCAAATAGCCGCATAAAGCCTATTATATAGATAATTTATTTTTCTCTTAATTGATAATACAAGTATTGAAGAAATTAGAAAAAACTCAACCTTTCTATCATATTCATGATAGAATAAAAAATGATAACAAATAAGTGGAAGAATTTAGATAAGAGTATGATTACTATCAAAAATGGCCATTTAAGTTCCTATTTTATGTTTGAATAAAAGTTTTTATGTTATGGAAGAGGTGACATCGTGGGAAAGATAATTGCCATTGCAAACCAAAAGGGTGGAGTAGGTAAAACAACAACATCTGTAAATTTAGGTGCTTGCTTAGCATATATTGGTAAACGAGTGCTTCTCGTCGATGTTGACCCACAAGGTAATGCAACGAGCGGGCTTGGCATTGAAAAGGCCGATGTCGAACATTGCATTTATGATATCTTAGTCGATGATGTAGATGTAAAAGAAGTCATTAAACCATCTGAAGTAGAAAATTTAGATATTATTCCGTCTACGATTCAGTTAGCAGGTGCAGAAATTGAGCTTGTTCCGACTATTTCTAGAGAAGTCAGATTAAAAAGAGCACTTGAAGCAGTGAAGCATCACTACGATTTTATCGTAATTGACTGCCCCCCATCACTAGGATTACTCACAATTAATGCGTTAACAGCATCAGATACCGTTTTAATTCCAGTACAATGCGAGTATTACGCATTGGAGGGGTTAAGCCAATTACTAAACACTGTGCGCCTTGTCCAGAAACATTTGAATACAGAGTTAATGATAGAAGGTGTTCTATTAACAATGCTTGACGCTAGAACAAACCTAGGAATTCAAGTCATTGATGAAGTGAAGAAGTATTTCCAGGATAAGGTGTATCAAACAATCATCCCAAGAAATATTCGCTTAAGTGAAGCACCAAGTCATGGCCAACCTATAATTATTTATGATCCAAGATCTAGAGGAGCAGAAGTTTATTTAGAATTGGCAAAGGAAGTGGCTGTGAATGGCTAAAGGATTAGGTAAGGGAATTAATGCATTATTCTCAAACATGGAAGTTGGTCAGGAGGAAACAGTTCAAGAGATAAAATTGAATGATATTCGACCAAATCCATATCAACCACGAAAAACCTTTGAACAAGTAGCGATCAATGAGCTTAAAGAGTCAATTTTGCAACATGGAATTTTACAGCCAATTGTTGTTCGTAAAAGCATCAAGGGCTTTGAAATTGTTGTAGGAGAACGTCGCTTTCGTGCTGCAAAGGAAGCGAAACTTACGACAATTCCAGCTGTTATTAGAAACCTAACAGAGCAGCAAATGATGGAATTAGCTTTATTGGAGAACTTACAACGTGAGGACTTAACACCTATTGAGGAAGCACAGGCATATCAGACGTTGATGAACCAATTAGACTTTACGCAAGAGGCGCTGGCTAAACGTTTAGGGAAAAGTCGACCACATATTGCTAACCACGTAAGATTACTGACCTTACCATCATCGATTCAACAGCTCATATCTGAAGGAAAGCTATCAATGGGGCATGGTCGTACACTTCTAGGATTAAAGAAAAAGGATACAGTGAATCAACTTGCTGAAAAAATTGTTCGTGAACAGTTAAACGTTCGACAAGTAGAATTAATTGTTCAGCAATTAAATAATAATGTTCCACGTGAAACGAAGAAGCAGAAGCCAGAAAAGGATATTTTTATCAAAGAACGCGAAACATTTTTGCAGGAGTATTTTGGTACATCTGTATCAATTAGAAAGCAAAAGGAAAAGGAAAAGGGAAAAATCGAAATTGAATTCTTTTCTCAAGATGATTTAGATCGTATATTAGAATTATTAGAAACAAAACAATCATCATAAAGAATTAGTTCTATTTCATTGAAGCTGGCTCTATGTGGAGTCGGCTCTTTTGCCGTTTAGCGTACTATAAAATTCCTGAACCGTGGATAAGTGTACGATATCCAGCTTTAGTGCTTAGTTGCTCTTGAATCGAAGGTCGAAGATACATCGATTCAAGGGCATCTTTGCAATGTCAAAGGTTGGATAGATATTTGCGCTATTTATATTTCTTCTAAAATTTGGAAGGTAGTCCAGTCTTCCACACTTTTAATTTGTATATCTAAAAAGAGAGATGGGATAATTTTGGTTTTATTTGGAAGTGTCGTAAATGCTTTAGGTATAATAATAGGAACTCTTATCGGGCTACTACTTAGGAGAATTCCTGAGCAAATGAAACAAACGGTTATGATAGCGATCGGTCTTTCAGTCGTAGTGTTAGGTCTTGATATGGCCTTGAAAAGTAACGACTTTTTTATAGTCATTGTTAGTTTAGTATTTGGTACTGTAATCGGAGAGTGGCTTCGACTTGAGGATCACCTTCATTCTATCGGTACTGTCCTTGAGCGTAAATTAGGTAAGTCTCAAAATGGAAATATTGCACAAGGATTTGTTACTGCTACATTGATCTTTGTTGTTGGCGCAATGGCTATCATAGGGGCACTTGATAGTGGTCTAAGGAATGATCATGCTGTTCTGTTAACTAAATCAATGATTGATGGATTTACGAGTTTAGTATTAGCGAGTACTCTTGGTGTTGGTGTTTTATTTTCAGCTATACCGGTGTTTCTATATCAGGGGGGGATCGCATTATTTGCAAATGTTATCCATCAATTTCTTTCAGACTCACTGTTGGAGCTATTAATTGCTGAGCTAACGGCAACAGGTGGTGTATTAATAGCTGCAATTGGTATTAATATGCTCGGTATAAAGCAAATCCGAGTAGCGAATTTGCTTCCAAGTATCATTGTCGTTACAATTATCGTTTTAGTACAATATAATTACTAAATTAACTTTGCATATTTATCTATACACTGCAGACTAGACGAATGCAGTGTATTTCTATTTCCTTTAGTTAATGGCTGAATCTTGATCGTCTAGCAGGTTTCTACGGATGGAATGCCGCTTTTCTAAGTAATGTTTTTCGGCTTCAATTAATCCCTTCGAAATAATATCAGCCATACTCATGACAAGATGTAAGCGAGTATTTTGTAAAACGGAAAACTCCATAAAACCACTTACATTGACGATTCCCGAAATATGCATATCGCCAACTGCAGGGAGTTCTTTATTTACCCCAGCTCCAGGTTTTATCGAACCTTCGGCAACTTGGATAAAACCGACACTTTTTAGTCGACCTAAGCATGCATCAATGGCGATAATAAATGGATTTCGATACTTTTCTTTAATAAATGCTAATGTTTCCTCTAAATTAACAGCATGAACAGGATCCTTCAATGTACCAAAGGTATGGAAGTGAGATAATTGATCTTGAATGTTAGAACCTACTAAAGGACCTAAACAATCACCTGTGGAACGATCTGTTCCGATACAAATAATGATAATTGGCTTTATATAAAGCTTTGGCATATGTTCTATGAGCGTCTTGGATAAGTCCTGAATAGCCTCTTTATCTTCATAATGTATTCGATCTTGCTTTTTAGTTGATTGAAAAAGCCCAGATTTTAGATTCATAGATTTCACTCCCACTTCATAGTAGTAACAGTATACGGAGGTTTGACCATTTCTATACATGTTCGTTGCAATTAGGACAATCCTAAGAGGTGAGGGAAAGGTGAAATCAGGATTAAAGTGGATGTTTTTAATATTAGGAACGACCATCGGGGCAGGATATGCATCTGGAAGGGAGCTATGGCAGTTTTTTGGCTTTGAAAGTGGACTAGCAATAGGGATTTTTACTATCATTTTTAGCATAGCAGTCTATGTCATTATGAAGGTTAGCTTTGAAGAGAGAACAAGTCACTTTTTCCCGGTATTGGAGAGGTTAATTGGTAAAAAGCTTTCACATGTTTATGATGTATTGATTGTGTTATACCTATTTACAACAACAATTGTCATGATTGCCGGTGGTGGTGCTACGCTTGAGGCCTTTTCAGTACCTTATTGGGGAGGGATCCTATCCTTTTCCGTGCTAGTAGTGCTCTTATTCCTGAACGATACCAATAGCATTATTAAACTCAATGTTTTGGTTATTCCATTGCTTCTAGTAGGGTTGTTTTATGCTCTGTTTGCATTTAACTTCTCAAGCCAGCATTCATGGGTAGTAGATATAACGAAACAATATAATTGGCCATCTGCATTTACGTTTACTTCACTAAATATCTTGCCTTTACTTGCTGTCTTATCTGCCATTGGAAGAGAAATGAAGGGTCTGAGGGAAGCAAAAATAGCTAGCATTGGCAGTGGCGTGATCTTAGGGGTCATGTCCTTTATTTATAATGAAACGTTAGTACAAATGGCGGATACCATTGCTGATTATGAAATCCCATTATTTGCAATTTTAGAAGGATCACCATTTGTCATATTCCTTTTAATGTCTATCATACTTTGGCTTGCAATCTACACTACCGCGATTTCGGGGATTTTTGGACTTGCAACACGGTTTAGGGAGTTTATGAATACACCAATCTGGTTTATGGCATTGATCTTAGTACTGCTTATGATTCCCTTTACACGTTTTGGCTTTGCAAATCTCGTCGCCATTTTATACCCCTTATACGGTTTAATTAATCTTTATCTGCTTGTGTCCATTTTACTTTTTCCTATAATAGATCGCTACAAAATGCGATAATGATAAGCTAAGTAGGGTAGGCTGATTCTAATGGCCATTCCCTTTCAAGAAAAAGAGGGTGTCCTTTATGGGGAGACCCTTTTATCGAGTGTAACTTACAAAATATATTAATAACCCTAGAAATTACGGAGGAATAAATGATACAGGAAACGAATTTGGCTTTTTAAAAGGAAATGAGTTTACATATCGAGTATAATAAGCTAAAAAATAGTATATAGGTTAAGAAGTGATATGGCACTATAGCGCGATAGTTAATTAAGAAAAGGTGATGACATTGAACCTAATTGAAAAGATGTGGAATCAAATTTATGTGTACCTTACAGATAGTGAACGGTGGATTACGATTGGAGAGGGATTTTTAAAGATTATTTTGATCTTCATTATCGCGACTGCTTTTATCCGAGTTGGAAAACTTGCAATTAGTAAGGCTTTTTTATTCCGTGTAAAATCGCCATTACGTATTTCAGAAAGAAGGGAAAATACACTTTCTAAACTATTAGAAAACACCTTAACCTATCTTGTCTATTTTATTGCAATTATCATGATCTTGGAGACAATTGGTCTTGATGTCGGTGCTTTGCTCGCTGGGGCGGGGATAATTGGTCTAGCTGTGGGCTTTGGCGCCCAAAGTCTTGTGAAGGATATCATATCTGGTTTTTTTATTATCTTTGAAGATCAGTTTTCTGTAGGGGACCATATACGAGTTTCTACCTTTGAAGGTACCGTTGTAGAAATCGGGTTAAGAACTTCAAAAATTAAGAACTGGACAGGAGAAGTACATATTTTACCAAATGGTAATATAACAGAAGTTACAAATTTCTCCATCAATAATAGTGTAGCCGTTGTAGATGTAAGTATTTCCCTTGAGAATGATATATCCGAGGCTGAACGTGTTATCCGAGAGCTTCTCACAGAAGTGCCTGATAAATACGAAGATATCGTTACCCCCCCTGAATTACTTGGTGTTCAAACATTAGGTACATCAGATGTTATCTTACGGGTTACTTGTGAAGTTGAACCAATGCGTCACTTCCATATTGCAAGAATGCTTCGAAAAGACATAAGAGTTCGTTTAGGCGAACGTGGTTTTGATATTCCATACCCAAGAATGGTTATGTATAACAGAAAAGATGAAATCAGTTAAGAGTGGAGGTAATCGATAATGGAGAAGGAATTTGGGTTAAATGATATTGTTGAAATGAAGAAACAGCATCCATGTGGAACGAATCGCTGGAAAATTATTCGAATGGGTATGGATGTTAGGATTAAATGCGAGGGTTGTGAACATAGCGTTTTAATTCCTAGGAGAGAGTTCGCTAGAAAGATGAAAAAGGTACTTGTTAAACATGAAGAATCAAATGAGTAGGCCGCATATAGGAGACGAGAAGAATGAAAAAAGTAGTTAAATCATCTTGCCCTTTAAACTGTTGGGATTGTTGTGGCTTCGAGGTCACTGTTGAGAATGGGAAAGTGACAAAAGTTGATGGTGATAAAGATCATCCAATTACACAAGGGAAAATTTGTGGTAGAGGAAGGATGCTAGGAGATAAGACAAATTCTAAGGAGCGCTTAACGGTCCCTCTAAAAAAGGTTAAAGGCCAATTTGAAGAAATTTCTTGGGAACAGGCTTTAAACGAAATCGCTGAAAAAATGAGTGAAGTTAAGGAGAACTATAGTCCAACAGCTGTGTTGCATAGTCATGATTATGCAAATACTGGAATGCTTAAAAAACTGGATAAGCGCTTCTTTAATTGCTATGGCGGTGTGACAGAGTTAGTTGGCAGCCTTTGCTGGGGCTCTGGTATTGAAGCGCAGACTTGGGATTTTGGAAGCTCATTTAGCCATGCCCCTGATGATATTTTTCATAGTAAGAACGTAGTGATTTGGGGAAGAAATGTAACGAGAACGAATATGCATTTATTTCATTATTTGCAAGAGGCGAAAAAAAGAGGTTCAACAATTACTGTTATCGATCCGATTTACAATGCAACTGCTAAAATAGCTGACCACTATATTTCGATTAAACCCGGAATGGATGGATTAGTAGCAATTGGTATTATGAAGTATTTGGTTGAAGAAAATAAACATGATCAGCAGTTTATTATAAATCATACAGTTGGTTTTCATGACCTTGTGACATTACTGAACAGTATTTCAATGGAAGATATCGTAACAAGTGCTGAAGTTTCTGATGCGGACATTAAGTACTTAGCCTCTATTTATTCTGATGGACCAACCTCTACGTATTTAGGACTTGGAATGCAACGGTATGCAAATGGTGGAAATACGATTCGATTAATCGATGCTCTAGTAGCAGTAAGTGGGAATGTGGGGATTTCTGGAGGTGGAGCTAATTTTGGAAACCTTCAAGTTGGTAATAGTTTCAACAGAAGCGCTCTTACCTTACCACAAAAAAAAGCGTCAACAAGACAGTTTACAATGATGAAGCAGGCTGAAGGAATACTAAATGCGGAAAATCCTGGAATTAAGATGATTTTTGTAACCTGTGGGAATCCACTTGCACAGGTTCCGAATTCGACTAAAGTCAAACAAGCATTTGAATCAGTTGAAACACTTGTGGTTGTTGATCACTTTTTAACAGATACCGCGGAATTAGCAGATTATGTGCTTCCAACAACAACCGTATTTGAGGAAGAGGATATTTATTGTGCTTCCATGTATCATCATTATGTGAATTATGGAGAGCAGCTTGTTGTGCCACCCGGAGAAGCAAAATCTGATTTGTGGATATGGGCTCAATTAGCGAAACGTTTAGGGTTTGGGGAAGAATTTAACTTTTCTAGAGCGGAGTTTTTAGAAATGGGACTCAGTCATTTACATGAGCATGGTATTACGCTTGAACGACTTAAAGATGAAAAGAGACTTTCACTACCTGTTAGTCATGTTCCTTGGGATAAAAGGGAGTTTTTAACACCAAGTGGAAAATTCGAGTTTACTTCTTTAACTGCAGAGGACAAAGGTTATGAAGGTAAACCACACTATTTACCTCCAAGAGAATCTAGTAAGTCAAATCCTTTATTGGCAAAAAAATATCCGTATCAGCTTTTAACGATACATCCGTTACGATCAAATCATTCACAGCATTATATACTGATCGAAGCTTTACAGAAGATTAAGATTGAAATATCAGAGGATATTGCAAGTGAAAAAGAAATAAGTGAAGGTGATACGGTAACGATTTTTAATGATAGAGGAAAGCTCTCTGGTACCGTTAAAATTATGAAGAAAGCCCATCCTAAAACGATTAATGTTGATGAGGGACAGTGGCACAAGTTTGGTGGTTCGGTAAATTTACTTACCCCTGATGAAGATTCTGATAATGGGCAAGGTAGCATTTTATATGATTGTTTGGTGAATATCGAGAAAACAAATGAAATGTTTTAAGTTGAGAGCCGCGTTTTGGGTCTCTTTTTTTAAAGTTTAAATAAAGTATAAGATTGATTATTCTAGATGACCGGCTTGTTTTTTATAGGTTTACTATCTATAATTGTTGAAGATTGGTTAGAATTCGGACAAATTTTTTTGTTTAACTATAGAGGAGTGGGAATATGGCATTAACTGCTGGTATTGTAGGTCTTCCTAACGTTGGGAAATCAACATTATTTAACGCAATTACACAAGCTGGTGCTGAATCAGCAAACTATCCGTTTTGTACGATTGATCCAAACGTAGGGATTGTAGAGGTACCTGATGAGCGTTTACAAAAGCTAACTGAGCTTGTAAAGCCTAAAAAAACGGTACCAACTGCATTCGAATTTACTGATATTGCTGGAATTGTTAAAGGCGCAAGTAAAGGTGAGGGGTTAGGAAACAAGTTTCTTTCACATATTCGCCAAGTAGATGCAATTTGCCATGTTGTTCGTTGTTTCGCAGATGACAATATTACGCATGTATCGGGGAAGGTCGATCCAATTTCAGATATTGAAACAATTAACCTTGAACTGATTTTAGCGGATTTAGAAACCGTTGATAAACGTATTGATCGTGTAGCAAAATTAGCTAAGCAAAAGGATAAAGAAGCTGTTTATGAGCACGAAATTTTAGTAAAGCTGAAAGATGCCTTTGAAAATGAAAAACCCGCTCGTTCAGTAGAATTTACAGAAGAACAAGTAAAGTATGTGAAGCAATTACACTTATTAACAATTAAGCCTATTCTCTATGTAGCAAATGTTAGTGAAGATGAAGTTGCTGACTTTTCTAGTAATTCATATGTTAAACAGGTTCGTGAGTTTGCAGCAGGCGAAAACGCTGAAGTGATCGTTGTTTGTGCAAAAATTGAATCTGAGATTGCAGAACTCGAAGGTGAAGAAAAGCAAATGTTCCTTGAAGAGCTCGGAATTAAAGAGTCTGGACTTGATCAGTTAATAAAGGCTTCTTATCATCTTATTGGATTGGCTACTTATTTTACTGCAGGTGAACAGGAAGTTCGTGCATGGACATTCATAAAGGGAATGAAGGCACCACAATGCGCTGGTATTATCCATACAGATTTTGAACGAGGATTTATCCGTGCTGAAACTGTTTCATATACTGATTTATTGGCGGCAAAGACAATGGGTGCTGCGCGTGAGGCTGGAAAAGTCCGTTTAGAGGGTAAAGAATACTTCGTACAAGATGGAGATGTTATTCACTTCCGTTTTAATGTATAAGTAGTTCCTATTTCTAGGATGGTAATAGTTGTGCTGGATTGAACTAAACTTAGTGCAGTTGTCAAAGACACTTGCATAATTCGAGATCTTTTAGTATAATACCTAATTGTGAGTAATTTATTTAATTGCTCCTTGCCCAAAAGTGGGCCGTTTAGACCAAAAGGAGGTGTAAGATGATGAGAAAGTACGAAGTTATGTACATCATCCGTCCAAACATTGAAGATGAAGCAAAGAAAGCTTTAGTAGAGCGTTTCAATAACGTTTTATCTGAAAATGGTGCGGAAGTAACTGAAGCGAAAGAGTGGGGCAAACGTCGCCTAGCATATGAAATCAATGATTTCCGTGATGGCTACTACATGCTTATTCAAGTTAACTCAGCTGTTGAAGCTGTTCAAGAATTTGACCGCTTAGCTAAAATCAGCGAAGATATTATTCGCCATATCGTTATTAAAAAAGAAGATAAATAATAAAATTTTAGTTAGATAAGATATTCAAAAAGGGATGATTCTGATGTTGAACCGAGTTGTACTTGTCGGAAGACTAACAAAAGATCCAGAGCTGCGTTACACACCAAGTGGAGTAGCTGTTGCAACATTTACTTTAGCCGTAAATCGTACGTTTTCGAACCAACAAGGTGAAAGAGAAGCTGATTTTCTCAATTGTGTGATTTGGCGTAAGCAAGCCGAAAATGTTGCAAACTTCCTTAAAAAAGGTAGTCTAGCAGGAGTTGACGGTCGTGTGCAATCACGTAGTTATGAAGACCAAACTGGGAAACGCGTCTATGTAACAGAGATTGTTGCAGAAAGTGTCCAATTTCTTGAGCCTAAAGGTGCGAGTGGTGGAGGCAACAATAACCACAACAACAATAGTCATAACAATTTTGGTGGTAATTCTGGTAATCAAAATCCATTCGGTTCAGATCAGAATCAGGGCCAACGTAATCAAGGACGTACAAGCTTTGATGACGATCCATTTGCGAACGATGGAAAACCTATTGATATATCTGATGATGACTTACCATTCTGATTTTAAATATATGAACGTAGCATAATATGAAGGGAGGAAATTGACAATGGCAGGCGGACGTAAAGGTGGACGTGCAAAACGTCGTAAGGTGTGTTTCTTCACATCAAACGGTATTACACACATCGATTATAAAGATGTGGATTTACTAAAAAAATTCATCTCTGAGCGTGGTAAAATTTTACCTCGTCGTGTAACTGGTACTAGTGCAAAATACCAACGTAAGTTAACTATCGCTATTAAAAGATCTCGTCAAATGGCTTTATTACCATACGTTTCTGGTGAATAATAAGTGAAAAGCGCAGATAAGGATTTTATCCTTTCTGTGCTTTTTTCTTATGCAAACCTTTGTCTTTTTCCTATTCTTAACAGGTAGCAACATTGCTACATTAAGAGTCAAGAGAAACAAAGAAGGTAGGTAGGGATACCTGCCTATAAAGGTCTGATAAGTCTCATTTAATCTAAGCAAATGTAAATAAATAATTGCCATTAACGAAAAACTAAAAAGGTAAAGCGTGACTTACCTTTTTAGTTTCGTCTCTTTGTGTTTTACTTAGGTCTAGTGGTGGGGGTATTATTGTTTGTTGAGTTTGATTAGTCTAGATGTTTGATTAGATAGAGAAGGTAGTCTAAAATAGATGTTGACTCATTAAAAGAGGTGAAGTTGTGAGGCGTGTTCATGTCATAACAGAAGGGGCTATTTTATTAGCACTTTACTTAGCTTTAATGCTTTTTACTCTATATGTACCGATTGTAGGGATGGTTTTACTTTTTGTCCTACCTTTGCCCTTTATATTATTTTCCATTAGACATGATGTAGCATCGGCCATTATGTTGTTGATTGCGGGAAGTATCCTTTCAGTACTTTTTGGTTCAGTATGGAATATTCTATTAACCCTCATATCCGGTTTAAGTGGTTTAACGATGGGTGTATTTTATAAAAGAAAGCAAACGATGGCGGTCTTAATTGGGGGAAGCTTAGCCTATACAGCTAGTTTTGTTGTTGCTTATGTTGGAATAATTCTTTTTCTCCAAATTGATATAATAAAGGATTTTATCCATTTATCTAAGGAATCACTCGAGCAATCGAAGTCTGTCATTACGTCAATTTCCCCCGATGTTAATCTTGAACAACAATTTGAACAGTTCGAAAAAGGTTTAGACTTACTACATATTTTAACTCCTACTATTTTTGTTTTATCAGGTATGACTTTTGCTGTACTTACCCATTTAGTTGCTGTACCAGTACTTAAACGCTTAAAGGTTGAAGTATCGCAATCAAAGCCCTTCAGGGAGTGGAGATTTCCACAAAGTTTAGTTTGGTACTACTTGATTGTATCCGTGTTAGTTATGATAAATTCTGATACAGAAGGCCTCTACTTTATGGCGATTATGAATTTATACTGTATGTTGCAATTTTTTGTCCTTATCCAAGGTTACTCCTTTGTTTATTTTTATTCGTATGTGAAAGGTCTATCAAGAGCAATACCGATCATCATTGTTATTGCTTCCATTCTTATACCGATATTTCTTTATCTTGTAAGAATCTTAGGTATAATTGATTTAAGCTTTCCTCTCCGTGAGAAAATAGCGAAAAGATAAGGTAAGAAAGGAATCATTGCCTGAGAGGAGTTGATGAAAACGAATGCCGGATTTTTATGATAAACCATTAATCCGTTATCCTATTTATGTATTGATTGGTGTAACGGTGATAGCTGCACTGCTTTTATATTTCTATAATTGGTTGTTTGGTTTATTGGTATCCATTTGTTTAGTGATAGCTCTTTATTTTCTGAAAGAGGCTGTTCAAAGCTTTCAGACAGAAGTTGAGGGGTATATTACTACGTTATCTTACCGATTAAAAAAGGTTGGCGAAGAGGCGTTAATGGAAATGCCAATTGGAATTATGCTATTTAATGACCAATTCCATATTGAGTGGACAAACCCATTTTTAACCTCCTGCTTTGACGAGGATATCTTAGTAGGTAGGTCACTGTTTGATGTAGCAGATTCATTAGTCCCTTTAATAAAGCAGGAAATTGAATCAGGAACAATTACCTTACATGATCGGGAATTTAAAGTCATTATTAAACGAGACGAACGTTTACTATATTTCTTTGATGTGACTGAGCAAATTGAAATTGAAAAGCAATACGAGGATGAAAGATCAGTTCTAGCATTTGTCTTTTTAGATAATTATGATGAAGTAACTCAAGGAATGGATGATCAGGCAAGAAGCGCAATAAATAACGAAGTGACCGCCCTGTTAAATAAGTGGGCGAAGGATTATGGTGTCTTTTTGAAAAGAGTTTCCTCAGAACGATTTTTAGGTGTATTAAATGAGCACATCTTATCAAAGTTTGAGGACAATAAATTTTCCATATTAGATGAAGTGAGAGAAAAGACAACATTGCACAATGTATCACTAACACTAAGTGTAGGGATTGGAACAGGGGTATCTTCATTACAGGAACTTGGTGACTTAGCGCAATCAGGTCTAGATTTAGCCCTGGGACGAGGCGGAGATCAGGTTGCAATAAAACAATCGAACGGTAAAGTTAAGTTCTTTGGTGGTAAGACAAACCCAATGGAAAAGAGAACAAGAGTCCGTGCCCGTGTCATATCACATGCACTAAAAGAAATCGTTTCTGAAAGTGATAAAGTCATGATTATGGGGCACAAATTTCCCGATATGGATGCAATTGGTTCTGCCATCGGCTTATTAAAAGTAGCGCAGGCAAATGGGAAAGAAGGGTTTATTATCTTAGACCCAGATGCACTTGATTCAGGAGTAGAACAATTGTTGATTGAGATTAAACAGCATCCAGAATTATGGTCTAGATTTATCACACCAGAGCAAGCGATACAACTTATGACAGATGAAACATTGCTCATTGTCGTCGATACCCATAAGCCATCACTTGTTATCGATGAAAGGCTACTCGCGAGAAGTGAGCATGTTATTGTGATTGACCACCATCGACGAGGTGAGGACTTTATTAAGGACCCTATCCTTGTCTATATGGAGCCATATGCTTCGTCTACAGCTGAACTAGTAACAGAGCTTTTAGAGTATCAACCTAAGAGCTTAAAAATCAATATGATAGAAGCTACTGTGTTATTAGCAGGTATCATCGTTGATACAAAAAGTTTTACTCTGCGGACAGGAGCGCGTACGTTTGATGCAGCTTCTTATTTAAGAGCAAAAGGTGCTGATACAGTTTTAGTCCAGAAATTTTTGAAAGAAAACATTGAGAATTACGTGAAGCGGGCTAAGCTTATTCAGAATGCCTCGATGTACAAGGCTGGGGTCGCGATAACCATTGCAGAGGGCGATGACCATTTCGATCAAGTAATTATTGCCCAGACAGCTGATACGCTTTTAACTATGAATGGAGTTGTTGCTTCATTTGTTATTGCAAAACGCAATGAGGATACAGTTAGCATTAGTGCTAGGTCTTTAGGAGATATCAATGTTCAACTGATCATGGAAGCACTTGATGGTGGGGGTCATTTAACAAATGCCGCAACACAGCTTGAAGGCCACACTTTAGAGGAAGCAGAAGAAAGACTAAAAGAGACATTAAAAAATTACCTTGAAGGGGGAACTAACTAATGAAAGTTATATTTTTAAAAGATGTAAAAGGAAAAGGGAAAAAAGGCGAGGTTAAAAATGTTGCTGACGGATATGCGCAAAACTTTCTACTTAAACAAGGGCTTGCAGTTGAAGCAACAAATACGAGTGTAAGTACTTTAAATGCTCAAAAGAAAAAACAGGAGCAAGAGGCAGTAGCAGAATTAGAGAAAATGAAACAATTAAAGCTTAAATTAGAAGAGTTGACAGTTCAATTAAGTGCAAAGTCTGGTGAAGGTGGACGTCTTTTTGGCTCAGTTACAAGCAAGCAAATTGCTGATGAGCTTAACAAAAGCCATAAAATCAAGCTAGATAAGCGTAAATTTGAGTTGCCTGATGGTATTCGTGCACTCGGATTTTCGAATGTACCAGTTAAACTTCATCCTGAAGTAACAGCAACGGTAAAAGTACAAGTAATCGAACAGTAAATACTGGAAAAGAATGTGGTTTAGTGGAAAGAGTGAAGTTTATCTTGAAGCTTAACCGTATTTTTTTTATGATTAGTACTTAAGACTTTTTAATTGTTTAGGAAATTATAAAATTCTTGTACGAGACCTATACATTCATCAATCACTTACTAGTAATTATAAAAATAAAGGACGGTGGTCATCATAAACGAAATAATTGGTGATCGTATTCCACCACAAAATATTGAAGCTGAGCAGGCGGTATTAGGAGCAATATTTCTCCAACCGTCATCTTTAACGTTAGCTTCAGAGCTTTTAATTCCTGAGGATTTTTATCGTGCATCACATCAAAAAATCTATAATGCGATGCTTGAGTTATCAGATAAAGGTGAACCGGTTGATTTAGTTACGGTGACCTCTGTACTAGCAGATGTGAATCTTTTAGAAGAGATTGGCGGCGTATCTTATTTAAGCGATTTAGCGAACTCAGTACCTACTGCCGCTAATATTGAGTATTATGGGAAAATTGTTGAGGAAAAATCAATTTTACGACGCTTAATTCGAACGGCTACTGGAATTGTCGAGGATGGTTATAGTCGTGAAGATGAAGTTGAAGTTCTTTTAAATGAAGCTGAAAAAACGATTATGGAGGTTGCACAGCGGAAAAATGCTGGTGCCTTTCAGAACATTAAAGATGTCCTCGTACAAACGTATGATAATATTGAATTGCTTCATGAAAATAAAGGGGACGTTACAGGGATTCCAACAGGATTCGTAGAGCTAGATAAAATGACAGCTGGCTTTCAGCGAAATGACTTAATTATCGTTGCCGCACGTCCATCTGTTGGTAAAACAGCATTCGCTTTAAACATCGCTCAAAACGTAGCAACAAAAACGGATGAGAATGTTGCGATATTTAGCCTTGAGATGGGGGCCGACCAGCTTGTGATGAGGATGCTTTGTGCAGAGGGAAATATCGATGCACAAAGACTAAGAACCGGTTCATTGACGCCTGAAGATTGGGGTAAGCTGACAATGGCCATGGGTAGCCTCTCAGACTCTGGGATCTATATCGATGATACACCTGGTATTCGTGTAAGTGAAATTCGCGCAAAATGTAGACGTCTAAAGCAAGAGGCGGGCCTCGGGATGGTGTTGATTGATTACTTACAATTAATCCAAGGTAGTGGTCGAAGCGATAACCGTCAACAAGAAGTATCGGAAATTTCACGTACACTTAAGGAATTAGCGCGTGAGTTAAAGATTCCTGTTATTGCACTTTCACAGCTGTCACGTGGTGTTGAACAACGACAAGATAAGCGTCCGATGATGTCAGATATTCGTGAATCTGGAAGTATTGAGCAGGATGCAGATATTGTTGCCTTCCTATATCGCGATGATTATTATGATAAAGAGTCGGAGAATAAAAATATTATTGAAATCATTATTGCTAAGCAGCGTAATGGTCCTGTTGGTACAGTATCATTAGCATTCGTTAAAGAATATAACAAATTCGTTAATCTTGAGCGGCGCTTCGATGATGCAGGTATCCCAGCTGGTGCTTAAAAAGGAATCGTACATGCGATTCTTTTTTTTTTGCCGAAAATGCGATTTATGATAAATATCACTTCTGTATTGGGGAATAATAAAAGTTATTGTCGACTATTAACTCATTCAAAACAAGTTATACACGAACAAATGATCATATTAATAATATAATGTTCGTGTTTTTTGTTGACCATTTAAAAGATTACTGATAAAATAAACATGCTTAATTAGTGCGAAATTACGGAGGTGTACGGAATGTCTTCAGTAGTAGTTGTAGGAACTCAATGGGGAGATGAAGGTAAAGGTAAGATTACTGACTTTCTCTCTGAAAATGCAGAGGTTATTGCTCGTTATCAAGGTGGAAATAATGCAGGTCATACAATTAAATTTGGTGGAGAAACCTATAAGCTTCATTTAATTCCATCGGGGATTTTTTATAAAGATAAAATTAGTGTCATTGGTAATGGAATGGTTGTTGACCCAAAGGCACTTATTAAAGAGCTAGCTTATTTACATGAACGTGGAGTTACAACAGATAATTTGCGTATTAGCAATCGAGCGCATGTCATCTTACCTTATCATTTAAAATTAGATGAGGTAGAGGAAGAACGAAAAGGCGCAAATAAAATTGGTACAACGAAAAAAGGAATTGGACCAGCTTATATGGATAAAGCTGCTCGTGTAGGAATCCGTATCTCTGATTTACTTGAACGTGATGTATTCGAAGAGAAACTTGTTCGAGCATTAGAGGAAAAGAACCGCCTACTAGAGAAGTTTTACGAAGTAGAAGGATTCACTGTTGAAGAAATTTTAGATGAGTATTATGAATATGGTCAACAATTTAAGCATTATGTTACGGATACATCTGTTGTTCTTAACGATGCTTTAGATGAAGGACGTCGTGTTTTATTTGAGGGAGCTCAAGGTGTAATGCTTGATATTGATCAAGGTACATATCCTTTTGTAACATCATCTAATCCGGTTGCTGGGGGAGTAACAATAGGTTCAGGTGTTGGACCAACAAAGATTAATCATGTTGTTGGTGTATCTAAAGCTTACACAACTCGTGTTGGTGATGGCCCATTCCCTACAGAGTTACTAAATGAAATTGGTGATCAAATTCGTGAGGTTGGACGTGAATATGGTACAACAACTGGACGCCCTCGTCGTGTGGGATGGTTTGATAGTGTCGTTGTCCGTCATGCTAGACGAGTTAGTGGGCTAACTGATCTTTCACTTAACTCAATTGACGTTTTAACTGGAATTGAAACATTAAAAATTTGTGTCGCATATAATCATAAAGGTAAGACAATCAACGAATATCCTGCAAGCTTAAAGATACTTGCAGAGTGTGAACCTGTATACGAAGAACTACCAGGTTGGAAAGAAGATATCACTAGTGTTCGTAATCTAAGTGAACTACCTGAAAACGCAAGACATTATATTGAGCGTATTTCACAATTGACTGGTATTCCACTTTCTATCTTCTCCGTAGGACCAGATCGAACACAAACAAATGTTATTCGAAGTGTATATAGCTAATAGAGATTATTCACTAAGAAGAGAGAATCGGTAAAATGCTGATTCTCTCTTCTTTTACACTAATAAATATTTTTGAAAATTTAGCGAAAAAAATATTGTTTTTTTAATTACATGTGTGTTATGATAGAAAACGTCCTATTAAAGGATATTTTAACTACTCATTCATATAATGAGCCATTAGCTCAGTTGGTAGAGCATCTGACTTTTAATCAGAGGGTCGAAGGTTCGAGTCCTTCATGGCTCACCATTTATTAACTTGTTTCAATGGCCCGTTGGTCAAGCGGTTAAGACACCGCCCTTTCACGGCGGTAACACGGGTTCGAATCCCGTACGGGTCACCATTGAAAATTAAAGCTATATACGATTATCGCGGGGTGGAGCAGTTCGGTAGCTCGTCGGGCTCATAACCCGAAGGTCGCAGGTTCAAATCCTGTCCCCGCAACCAAAATGGTCCGGTAGTTCAGTTGGTTAGAATGCCTGCCTGTCACGC
>NZ_JAIQUM010000052.1 GCF_020075705.1 Metabacillus rhizolycopersici
TTCTGCATCCCCCACTGATGGTTAGCGAGACTTATCGGATCTTTACGGGCAGTTATCTCCCACTTATCTTCTTTGCTTCTCTCGAATCTTGAAGTCGGAGTTTTACTGCCCGTTAAGGTGGGATAAAGCAAGAGTTCCAATAGCTGAAACCTTTCTAAATCCCTATTGAAATCATCTATTTATTCACTACTCGTAACTATTCCGTTACATCACTTCATGAAACTATTGTCCTATATCTTCTCTGTCAAATGAACAATCACAAGTTTTATTTTCATCTACGACCTAAGACGTATTCCCCCCCCCTGAGAACGACAAAAAGGACTTACATTAGATGCAAGTCCTCTTTCCCCTCTATATTAAATGCAACTGATCTCGTTTACGAAATACCGAGGATAAATGTCATTCTACTAATTCTTTTACCATTAAAAGATGTGGAATACCGTCTTCCATAAATATATCTGATGACGTGTGATATCCTAGTTTTTTATAAAAACCTTCAGCTTGTGTTTGACCATGTAATTTAACCCGAGATATTCCTTTTTCTTTCGCAATTTCTTCTAATGTGTTAATTATTATTTTTCCAAGGCCAAATTTACGATAAGGCTCCAGGATACAAATTCTTTCCAACTTCCCTACACCATCAACGACTCTTAGCCTTCCAGTTCCAACAGGTTGTTCATTGTAATAGACTAAAATGTGTTCACAGAGATCATTAAGTTTGTCGAATTCATCAAATTCATCTTCTAATGGAACTCCTTGTTCCTCGACAAATACTTCTTTCCTAATCCGAAAAGCCTTTTTTAAATCGTTATCTTCTGTTATTCTTTTTGAATTCAATGATCTTCAGTCCATTTCTAGATTTATTTTCTTGGAGCAATCGTAATTAATTTGTAACCTTTTACGAATGTAATGTAAAACACTTTTGTTTAATGAACAAAAGCGCAAGCGCCTTGATCAGCCTCGGGCAAATAAGCCACTCTTGAATAGAAGGTGTTTTTCACCTTAAATTCAAGAGTGGCTTAGACCCAAGAGGGGCTAGGCGCTGGATGGCGTGCCCTTATCCACAGTCCAAGAAAAAAGTTGAGTAACCTTCATCACACAAAAACGCAAAAGAGGTTGGACAATTCTCCAACCTCTTTTAGCTCCAATCATCTATGTGGTTATCGTTTGTATGGGTCTGATTTACCTTCAAACCATTTTAGAAATAAACAACCCAAATCACAACAACTAAAACAATACGATAAATCGCAAATGGGATCAGCTTAATTTTATTAATTAGCTTTAAGAAAAAGCGAATTGATACTAGTGCAAAGACAAACGCACTAATGAACCCAACAATGAAAAACGGCAACGCATCAAGCGTAAAGTACTCCAAGTTTTTCAGTAATGATAATCCACTCGCACCAGCCATGATTGGCACAGCCATAATGAATGTAAAATCAGAAGCTGTACGGTGGTTCATTCCTAACAAAACCCCACCAGAAATCGTTGCACCTGATCTGGAGAACCCTGGCCACAATGATAGACATTGAATGAGTCCAACGGAAAGGGCTTGTTTATACGTAATTTGATCGACCGTTTCAGTCTTAGGCTGTTTCGGTCCAAAGACATCTGCAATAATCATAAAAATCGCACCGAGCACTAAGCTAATCAATACGGTTTCAAGTGAAAATAAATGTTCATCAATATAATCATCGAAAAGTAGTCCTAATACTCCAGCAGGAATCAATCCCACAATGACTTGTGTTAACTTTAAACGATTTTGACTAGGAGCGGTCGTTGACTTTTTGTTCAGACGTCCTAAGCCTAGTAAATCAATAAATCGATCTTTAAAAACAACGACAACAGCTAAGATCGAACCAAGCTGAATCACAATTTTAAACGTATTTGCCACATACTTCCCTAAAAATTCGTTTGACTGTAGCCACATATCGTCAACAATGATCATATGACCTGTTGATGATACTGGGGCAAATTCAGTCAAGCCTTCTACTAAACCTAGTATGATTGCTTTTAAAAGCGATACAATATCCATATTTTACTCTCCCTTATTTAGCTTTTCTTCTGCTTCTAATAAATAATAGTAGGGCCACAATCATCACAACGGCGATTAAAGCATATGCGATATTGGAATAGACATCCATAAATTCAACAATTTCCCCCCAGTTCTCTCCAAATGCTGCCCCAACTGATACAAGAATCACATTCCATACTAAAGTACCAATAGTCGTAAAGAGAAGAAATAGCCAAAAATTCAAGCGCGACATGCCGGCTGGAATTGAAATAAGACTTCTGATGAGCGGAATCACACGACAAATAAGAACCGTCCAATAACCGTATTTATCAAACCAATAATCTGCTTTATGAATATCCTCCTTCTTTACCCGAAGGATATGTCCCCATCGGTCGACAATTTTTTCGAGTCTTTCTACATCAAGAAGATTCCCAATCTTATAGAGGATAACGGCCCCTAAAACAGATCCCGCTGTCGCAGAAATGATGACACCTGTTACAGTTAAATCGGTAAATTTCGTCATCATTCCCCCGAATGTTAGTATAACTTCCGATGGAATCGGAGGGAAGACATTTTCCAAAGCAATCATTAAAAATATCCCTAAATAGCCAAATTGTTCAATAATACCTGTAATCCAGTTTTCCATTTGAACCTCCAGTTAAATTGTTTAGATCAACGATTTTTTTAGTTTTCTTATATACATTTTTCTGATAAAGAAAAAGTAAACCATTTGTGCAAAGAAGAAACAAACAAGTACGGCAATCGTTTCTGTTGCAATTGATAACGTAAAATAACTTTGTAGTGCGATAAAGGCAAAAATACTATGGATTATCGCAACAATAATCGGTACAAAAAACAAGATAAGCATCTGATGTGTGATAATTTTCGTTAACTCTGTGTCAGTTAACCCTACTCTCATAACAGTTAAATATTGTCGTACATCATAATCGATATCCGCATAGAGCCGGAAATATAAGAAGCTTCCAGCGGCAATAAAGAAGACAGCCCCAATTAATAACGCAATAAATAACATCATGCTAAACAAGTTCATTTGATTATGAAGTAACGTTCCACTAACAGCCATCGCATAAGAATTGTTATCTGAATACTTGACCCTGCCTTCATTTACTAAATTCTCAAACATGTCATTTGTCTTCTTGTAATCCTCAATAAAAAAACCAGTAAACATTTCTTTCTTTTCATGATCAATTAGTTTTGCAAAGAAATCGTCATTTACTACGAGCCCATCTTCTTCAACAAGTTCCCTCGGAATTGTAACATGTTTTGTGTAATAACCATTGCTTTGCACTTCCATTCGATTTTGTCCCAATGTATAGTTTACCAGATTATGATCATTTTCAAATCGATGAGTTGTCATTCCAATTGCTTCATCATCTTTAGGTGGTTTTTCAGAAAAATCAAAGCCAGCCAACTTACTTATTTCTTTATAGTCTGAAAAGGATATCAATGGAAGTATCGCAGGTGCATACTTTTCATTCGCTGCGATAACGTCAACATATAAAATTGGAAGCTGATACGTTGTATAGTTTATCCGCTTCGCTTTTAACTCTGTTTCGATTTGTTGCAGGTTTTGTTTGTGAATGGGTTGATTATCCTTTGCCACATAGCTTATAGCTGCAGGGTAATCTACTTCAAATTGTTTATTAATCACATTCATCGATGCAAGAGTTCCTACCGCACAAAAGGCAACCGTTGAAACAATCGTCACCATAAAAAACATTCTAGCATTATCTTTAAGTCGATAGGCCAGGTTGGAAATAGTGATCATATTTGTTTTCTTCCTGAATAAGCGTCTATTTTTCTGTAACAGCTTGATGATAAAAACAGATAATTGTGTGTAGAAAAAATACGTGCCAATCACCGTCATCCCTATCACTGGTAACATTCGGAATAATAAAGTTTCCATTGTCGTCGTAGCCGCTAGAAAATAACTAGAGAGTAGTAGGAAAGCTGCACCTAACGAGAGAACAATAGATACTTTCGGTTCCTTTTTTGGTTTTTGTCCTGATTGAAATAAATCAATTAACTTATTTGTCCGAACAAGAAACGTTGTGAAAAAAGAAATAATGAGAAAGAGTGCTAAAAATGCAATGATCGTTAAACTTAATGCTCGATAGGATAAATGGAATGAAAGTGTTTCAATTTTAAGCATGACTGAACCTATCATTAAAAACAATTTCCCTGTTATTAATCCTGTGCCAATCCCTAAAATAATCGCTCCTACACCAATTAACATATTCTCTAAAAACACGAGCCAATTTAGTTGACTCTTTGTCATACCATGCATCATTAAAATACCAAATTCACGTTTTCGTGACTTTAAAAAGGTGCTAACAGAATAGATAACAAAGAAGAACGAAAAAAAGTACATAATAAATTCGGCTGCGATCATTAATTGTCTAGCAGCTGTATTTGTAACCCCATGTTGGATACCTGGATGAAAAATGAACAGAGCATAGACAAAGAAAATCATCACAGAAAAGGCACTGCTTAAAAAATAGGCAGCGTATGTACGTTTGTTTCGGATTACATTTCTATAAGCGAATTGTCGAAAGGTCATGGTTGTCTCCCCCCAACAATGAGAGCATATCGATAATTTTTTGAAAGAAGGCTTGTCTATTGTCACCACAATAAATTTCATTATAAAGCTTTCCATCTTTTATAAAAATGACGCGATCACAATAGCTTGCAGCCGCTGGATCATGAGTAACCATTAACGTTGTAGCCATTTCCTGCTTATTAATAGTGCCTAGTGTATTCATGACATCTTTAGATGACTTTGAATCTAAGTTTCCTGTTGGTTCATCTGCTAGGATGAGCGACGGTTCATGAATAATAGCTCTCGCAATTGCAGTTCGTTGCATCTGTCCTCCAGAAATCTCAAACGTACGCTTTCCAAGAATCTGTTCGATGCCTAGCTTTTTTGCTAGTTTGTTGACCCTCTTATCCATTTCTTCCACCCGCTCCCCATTAAGCGTAAGCGGTAAAACAATATTTTCTTCAACCGTCAGTGTATCTAACAAATTAAAATGTTGAAATACAAAACCAAGCTCATGTCTTCTAAATAACGCTGTCTCTTTTCGAGTTAAATGATGAGGATTTCTACCATTAATTAAGATTTCACCAGACGTCGGCTGATCAATCGTCGCAATCAAATTTAGCAAGGTTGTTTTTCCACTTCCTGATGGCCCCATAATACCAACAAATTCACCCTGTTCAATCGAAAAGGTAATATTGTCTAATGCCTTCTGGACAATCTTTCCTCCATATATTTTCGTTAAATGCCTAACTTGTAAAAGCGACATTCCTTCCACTCCAATCTAGGGGCACGATACAAATTTATGGAGACTAAACTAGTCTACCATTTATAAATTGGATGACTATCTACATTTCTTTTCCTAGTTCCGTCCCCATTTCCCACTCTTCCAATAATAATGAGAATGACATCACTCTACCATATCATTTACTTACAGTTACCTTACAATTTTGTAATGTAGATGCATGTTAGAAAATAATTCGGACAATTGTCCCTGTTTTTCCATCTGATTCGATTTCCACGTGATGGCCAAGTTTTTCACATATTTCTTTTACAAGATACAGCCCCATACCAGTCGATTCTTGAAATTCCCTCCCGTTTTCTCCGGTAAAATATCGATTAAACACTCGTGGCAAATCACTTTTTGGAATCCCAATGCCTTGGTCAATTACCTCTAAAACTGTTTTATTTCCATGTTGAGTCCCACGGAAAATAATGTTCTTTCCTTTCTCAACTGTATACCTAACAGCATTCGTCATAAGTTGCGAAATAACAAACGATAGCCATTTTTCATCAGATGTAACGAATAAGGATGGGGCGATTGACAATTCAGGGTAGACTCTATGACGAATGAAAAGACGTTTTTGATTCGATGTTAGTTCCCTTATTAAGCTGTACAAATTGAGCGATTCTACATGAAAATCCCTTTCAAACTCATCTAATCTTGAACTAAATAAAACCATTTCAAGTCCTTTTTTCAGGCGGTCAAGTTCCTCATCAATTGATTCTAAAAGCTCGTCATCATCTAAATCTTGGATACTTAAATGGATAACAGATATTGGCGTTTTCATTTGATGGACCCATTGATTCATAAATTGAAGATGGTCATTAAGCTTGTGCTTATACGTATAAAGTTCTTGTTGATAATGTTGCATTTGTTGTTTTTGTAAGTGGTCCAGGCTTTCAGGTAGCGGTGCTGATTGTAATTCACTCGTTACATCATTAAGCGATTCAATCGGAATAGATAATCGCTTATAAAACGATCTGTTCGTCACGTAACGATAAAAAAGATAGCCAAAATAGATACATGTACTTAAAAAGCAAGCGTAAATCATCGTTGCCTGATTCGTATATCCATCAAGCAAAAAAATAAGCATGACAACTGCTAATTGAACAAAGTAAAAAAAGGTAAATGGAAGGTGATCACGAATAAATAGCTTCATCCTTCTTTACCCCAATTTGTTTTTAGTTGATATCCTTTCCCGCGAACGGTTTGGAGCGCATCTTTAATATTATGTTGGGCTAGCTTCTTACGCACTCTTGTAATGTAGACATTTAATGTATTATCATCAACAAACATTTGATCATCCCAAATTTTCCCTAGTAGACGTTCTCTTGTGACGACACGTTCAGCCTTGTTCATTAATTCTTCAAGTATTCTTGCTTCAGTATGGCTCAATTCTACTTTCTTTTCACCTAGGCGTAATTCCAATCTCTCCACATCTAGCACCAATCCATTGACCTTCAACGTCCAATCACTTTGATTTATTGCAAAAGAACCATATGCACGCCTTAGGTGGCTTTTTATTTTCGCAAGAACAATTTCATAATCAAACGGTTTTGTTATATAATCATCCGCACCATTCTCAAGGGCCATCACTTGATCCATTTTAGCGTCCCTAGCAGAAACAAATAAAATCGGGCATGTTGATGTTTTTCTAAATTGTCTACACCAATAGTAGCCATCATATTTGGGCAAATTAACATCAAGTAAGACAAGATGTGGTTCGAACTGTTCAAACTGTTCCAAAACGGTAACAAAATCGTTAACCGAGTAAGCTTCGTATTCATATTTGGTAAGAAAATCTTTTAGTAGAGAAACAAGCTTTGCATCATCTTCTACGATAAAAATTTTGAACATGATTTTTAGAATCTCCTCTTATGTTTGTTAATAGTATGTATGTAATTCCCAATTGTAAGTATACCTTTCCTCTTCAACGATTGCATCGTATTATTTTAACGACCGCAATTCTCCTAACAAAAATAGACTTACCACAATTGGCAAGTCCTAATTCATCGAATAGCAAGTGTCTATTTCGATCATCACTCTTTTCATTCCTTCAACCTAAGAAAATCATAATGAAAAATAATTTTTAAGTTAGAATTGAATTAACTTCAGAAATTAGCTCTCTAGCTCAAGGTAAAGAGACACCACTCCAGAGATATGAACTGTTAAAGTACGGTCATAACCTTCTTTTAACGTCCTCTTCTCATCTTTTCAATTTCTTCGTAATCTAGATTCGTAACTCTCGCTATTATCTCAATAGATAACCCTTCTTTTAACATTTCTAAAGCAATTTTCCCTTTTTCTTCTAGTTTACCTTTTTCTATCCCCTTTTCGATTCCCTTTTCAATCCAAGAGTTCGGTAGCTTTAAGATTTGGCTTGCTTCATCTCGATTTAATTGGTTTATTTCTTCTATCAATTCGTTCTCCTCACTTTTGGTTAAAGTTAAGTATGTTTCAAAGAAACCATTGATAAGTTCTGCTTTAGCTGGATTCAATTCCATCCTGACCAGCATTCTCAAAAATTCCTTTTTTACTTGAACCCTTTCATTTTCTGAATAACCCATTTTACTTAATAAAGCAACTGCAACAGGATTATACGTATCTATGTAGTGGCACCAATTCATTTTTTTAGCTCAAGGATTAGGAATCGGAAGGTCAAAACATGAAAAAAAGGAAAAGCGATCGTAAACTCATGGTGTTCATTGCGATTTTCTTCATAGCTGAAAATCGCGATGGGTAAAATAGGTTTGCGGTATTTATTATAGAGCAGGCTAAAATAATGATACATTCTCTCATGAAAACCTGATTGACTATAGCTTTGTGGTTCCACATAAATGATGAGTAGAGTATCGTGCCCTTTGAGCTTTGTTTCTATGACAATATCTGCTCTTTTGCTCTCACCTTCAATAAGATCCGTAAACATTTCTTCTGATAACGGCTTTATCACAGAATAATCAAGATGGAAATGGATTTCAGGAAAAAACACTTCTAAAAATTCGGCAAAAAATGTGTGGTTGCTTGAATAGCTGATCGGGGTATACATATTGATTGGGGCCTTCACGGACTAACATTGTAAATGACATTTTAACACATCCTTCCAGGAAGATTAAGTGAAAAAGAAGCTTTTCTTAATTTCCATAGGAATTTTCTTCATACCTGTTTCTTACTAGGATGTTGGGAAATACAACAAATACTTTTGCCTAGCTTCATTAAAATGTTTCAAGACTTCTTTTTCTGTAAAAATGATTTTCTCATCATCAAACAAAGTTCTCCCGAATCGAAACATCCCTTCTTGTTCTTCATGAAGAACGCTATTTAATGTATCCTTTGGTGGGAAAAAGACTTCACCAATTGGATACGGGGTGTGAAAAGAAAAATCAAATTCGGGAAATTCCCCACTTTCGACCGAAAGATAATACAACGAATAATAATGATCAACTTGAGAAAATGTACAATCATTACAATTGGATATAACATTTTTATAGTCTTCAAAGAATTCCCACTTTGGAATGTATTCGAATTCTCTTAAACTGCACCATAATTCATAATGGTTAGAACAGAATTGCAAATCGAATATTTTATGAGGTGAAGGAGGACAGTAAAACGAGAGCTTTGTGTAAGGAGAAAGAACAAGTAATGCCAATGCATCATTCTTCAATTGATAAAATTGCTCTTTTTTCTGGTTGTATTCATTTCCTTTAGTTCTTGCCCGACATGCTTTGGATTGGAATTCTTTTGCCCAACGGCTCAACCACATCGTCCAGAAAGAGAGCTGGAAAGTGGCACCTAATTCACTGTTTGTTTTAAACCACTGTCTCAGTAACTTTTTCCATTCGCTGTCATAAAACTCTCGCCTTATATCTTGGTTTTTTCTCATTGTCTCAACTGATTTTTTGGATGCTTTTTTACGATTTTCACGTACTTTCGTTTTATGCTCTTCTCTCCATAATTCAATTGTTTCTTGTGAAAGTTTGGAGAGTTCAAAGGCGTCATACATGGGATATTCTATGGTTTTCCCCCATTTTTGGAAGGAATCATAGTGATCAACTTTAAGCTTCCGTTCACCAGTCCACCTTTTTCGTTCCGTAGAGGTAATGTTAAAAAGTTCTTGCACCTTTGTAGGATGAAGAGCAAAACGAGAAGAATAATTTTTGTACATTTTTCTCTTAGACACTTCATCACTATGTTTGGAAAGAAACATAGTGACAAGCACTGATTTTTTATTTTTGCGAATTTCTTTTTTATCAAGATTGAGAGCTGCTCCTAGTTCATCTTTGCTTAGTAGTTCAACATCATTTTCAAAATTGATTATCTCCAATTCGTCCACCTCTTTTATCTCTATTTCCAATTCATTATAACACGAACAAACATTCCTATTTGGTATTAAGTTATAGAAAATGAAAGATAAATTCTACTTAAATAGACAAAACTCCTTTCAAGTATTCGTGTTATATACCTTATTAATCACTAGGTTATTTAATTTTCTAGACAAGGCATATTAAATAGACGATACTACATTTTCTAAATTATGTACTTTTCAAATAATCAAAGGCATAATCCAAATCGAATTGTATTTAGTTGAGTAAGATAAAGATATTAACTCCTGTAAAAATTGACATCATGAAATCAACAGTCCTTATTTAGAAGTACACGGAAAAGCGATCACAATTCTGTTTTACCAATTACTTTTCAACCTCTCCTTACCACTTGAACGTCAAAACGATTCCTCATCACACGATTACGGTTAGATAAATGGTCTCTATTAGAGAAGTATCGTATAATTGGAATGATCTGTTAATTATGATTTCTTAACTAAAAAGGGAGGATTTTTAATATGGCAAGCCAAACTGGAGTCATCGTTCAACATTCATTAAATGCTTTACTAGAGGACAAGTCCTTTTTACCTACTTTACATGACCAAGCTCGACAGCAGGCGTTTACTTCATTAGCAGCAATCCTTTCTACCCCGAATCATATTCACAAATCCTTTTTGCGCATCTCATTAGATAAGGGGAAAATTGTTCGTATTCCAGCATTTCGTGTACAGCATAATGATACTCTTGGGCCTTATAAAGGAGGAATCCGATTTCACGAATCGGTAAATGAGGAGGAAGTCGTAAACCTTGCCGCATTAATGACGTTAAAAAATGCCCTTCATGAAGTCCCTTTTGGTGGAGGCAAAGGTGGCGTTGTCATTAACCCAAGGGAATATTCTGAGAAGGAGCTCCATTTAATTTGTGAAAAGTATGTGCGCTACTTTAGCGATATTATAGGTCCTGACAAAGATATTCCTGCACCTGACGTCGGTACTGGTGACCGGGAAATGGACTGGATGATGGCAGAATATAAGAGCATAAATCCAGGTAAAACATACAGGGGAAGTTTTACAGGGAAAAGTATTGTAAATGGCGGCTCGTTAGGACGCAGAGAAGCGACAGGGAAAGGGGTTTATTTTACATTTCGTTACATGCTCTCTGATTTCTTGAAAGAGCAACAGAAATGGCTTACTGAAAGTAAAAACAAATTCGCACAAACAGCATTATCGCTTGCTGATCAATCACTTAAAATCGCTATTCAAGGGTTTGGGAATGTAGGGTCTATCGTCGCGCTTGAAGCCTATCAATGCACGCATGTGCAAAATAAAGTCGTTGCTGTCAGTGATCGAAATGTTACTTTATATCATGCTGATGGGTTAGATATCCCTGCACTAATCGAATTTACACGAACTAATGGTGGAGACCTCCCTACGAAAGAAGAGGAATTAGCCGAGAATGGCATAAAAGCAATCATCCATCACCGTGACGACATTCTCTATCTTGAGGTCGATGTCTTATTCTTGGCTGCGTTAGAAGACCAAATTCATAAAAATAACATGGAACGTATTAAAGCTCCAATCATTGTAGAAGGGGCAAATGCACCAGTGACCGGCGAAGCAGATCAATACTTAAGTGACAAAGGAGTAATTATCGTTCCTGATATTCTTGCGAACGCAGGGGGAGTAATCGTTTCCTATTTTGAATGGCTACAAGGTCGCGAAACACAATTTTATAGTGAAGACGAAGTGTTTAAGCTTCTTTTTGAAAAAATGAAAGCAACAATGAATACAATTCTTCCCCAATATTTTGGTGACCCCTATCCATTGCGCCAAAACTGTTATAATCATGCTGTTATGAAATTATGTACGGTTTTGTATCGTCAAGGAAAATTATATTAAGACTTGTGGAACAAAAGCGGAAGCGCCTTGATCAGCCTCAGGCATAGCATAAGACGCTCTTGAATAGGAGGTGTTTTTTACCTTCAATTCAAGAGGGGCTTGCTAGGCGCTTGCGCTGGATGCAGTGCGCTTAGCCACAGTTCAAGAATTTTATAGTTTTCTAAACAATAAGCAAAAATCCTGGAGCTTAGATTGCCCCAGGACTTTTCCCTATGACTGTTAAAAGTTTTCGATAAATAAGCGAACGACATCGGCTCCACCAATCACGACTCCTAGTGTTGTTCCTAAGTTTGCCATCACAACGATGAGCAATATACGCGTTACCTTATTATTCCAAAAACCTTTTATACTTAAAACATCCTCAGAAAGTGATTCAAAGTCTTTGACACTTGGTCTACGAATATACGCTTGAACAATTCCAGCAATCCATCCAGCCGCGATTAATGGATGCAAAGCGCCTATTGGTCCAGCAAAAAAGGCAGTAATAATCGTAAGTGGATGCCCTAACGCAAGTGCTGTTCCAAGTGCTGCAAAAGATCCCGTCCATAACACCCAACTTAATGTTTGCTGAACTCCAGCTTGAGGATTCGCAAAAAAAGTATAGGCAACAATCGCAAGAATCAGAATCGGAATTGCCCAACCAATAATTTTAGGTGCTTTCGATTTTGCTGGAAGCTGAGTTAATCGTTTTAAATCATGTTCCTTGTGAATTTCTTCCTTAATACCAGGAACGTGTGCAGCGCCTAAAACAGCTACAACTTTATGACCAGGAGCCTCTTTGATTTTCTGCGATAAATACTGATCACGCTCATCAATTAACGGAACCTTTAATTTTGGAAAAGCTTCCGTGAATTCATTAAGAATCGCGTTAATTGTATCCTTCGTTTTCAACTTTTCTAATTCCTCTTCTGAGATAGTCTCTTTACTGAAAATACCTGCGAAGACCTGCATGAGTAACATAGACTTTCCCTTTAGACCAATGCCACCCCAAATACGAGAAAAGGTAACTTGAATATTTCGATCAGCTAATACTAAGTTTGCACCTACTTCTTTAGCTGATTCAATCCCCTGAATCATTTCTTGACCTGCATTTATACCAAATTGCTTTGCCATCCGTTTTTGAAAAGAAGAAATAGCAAGATTCATCAACAGTAAGGACGCCTTCTTTTCCTTTATGACCTTAAATATATCTGTTTCCTTCCACTTATTCCCTTCCATAATTGATTGATATCTTTGTTCATCCAACTCTATACAAACCGAGTCTGGTTTTTCAGCTTCGATTACTTCCCTTACCAACTCCGCACTGTACTTTGATACGTGAGCAGTACCAATCAGGATATATTCCTTATCATCTAAATATATTCTCGTTATGTTCTCATTTTCTTCCGACATAAACTACCTTCCTTTAATAAAAGTATGTATCTGGCAATCAACTTTTCATTGGTTCTCGGTACATGAATCTCCGGTTGATCACCGAAATACGCCACCATCCTATTGTAATAGTAAAGATACGTTTAGAAAAACAAAAAGTTTCATTTCTTACTAGCGAAACAAAATGCTAGTGGTCTAAAAAATAGAGCCTTCGAATAGAAGGTTTATTAGAATGTACCGTGTTGCCACTACCTATTAGATAAATTTCACTGAACTTATTCTATTTATTATAACAGATACTATTTCTAGAAAAGCCGTTGACGATGACGTGTCACTTTTATATTTAGGTTAAGGAAGTAAAACCGTTAAAGGTAAAAGGGTCTTACATATTATACATGTATAATATGTAAGACCCTTTTTGAAAAACTTATTCAACTAAATGACCTTATTACAAAAAAAAGAAATCCCTCATATCAACACAGGATTTTCGTTTTTTAAATTTCATAGCCTTCTGCAAGTACGGCCATACAAAAAAACTAAAGAGGATTACAGTGTAGTCACAAAATATTATTGAATCACAAGGATGACGATCACATCATCCTTTAATTTTTTATTGAGAATCTACAATCCGAACATATTCCCTTGACTTAAATGGCTCATATACTTTCTTTTGGACATCTGTCGCCTGAACATTTATTGGAATCACCTTCATGTTATCTATATTCGATTCTATTTTGTGAACATAAAATTCTCGATGACTTTTTTGTTGCAGTAAGAAAGCTGTTGAAAATAAAAGCAAAAATATAGATAAACATACTGAAATTTTCATTTTCACTATGTGTACACACCTCCATATAGTAGTTTGTACAGAATAGGCTATTTTTATAAAAATATTTTTCTGCTGGACAAGAGCTACTATCTATACAAAAAAAGGAAATGATAACTATACTGACATCCTTTTATTCGGAGGTATATACATTTTTTACATTTTTAGAGTCAACAACAGAATCATTATGGAATATGTCGGAAATGATTGATTAACCATATTGTGGATGATTTGTTTATTTAGGAGGTAGAAGAGGAAGATTTAGAGGCTATTGATTGGAATGAAGAGAGTTCAGGCTATATGAATTATCTACATGCTTCTTTATGGGCGGAATATCTAAAAATTCGTAAATTGAAATTAACAAACCTGACATTATATTTATATTTTGTTGCTAAAAAGTGTTCCAAGATCAGACTTGGAACACTTTTTAATTTGCTGTATTAATCTATAGATGACTTGTTTCTCTTTTTCTGATTATACTCCTTTAAGTCATCTCTAACACTTTTATCCCAAATTTTCACCCCTGAGTTATAGGCTGCTCTATTAATTAAATGACCAGAAACAGGTGCGGTCATAAAAAGAAAGACAATTCCTAGTATAACCCTAGAATTAAAATGACCTTCATAAAAGTAAAAGTATAAAAAGGTACCTAATAAAATGGACATAACACCTAATGTAGCTGCTTTTGATGCCGCATGGTTTCTCGTATAAACGTCAGGGAGTCTAATAACTCCAAACATCGCAATGAGACAAAGAAGGGCGCCAACTAAAATAAAAAATCCTATGAGAAAATCAACGATTACGCTCACGTTCAATAATAACCCCCTTTTCCAAATATTTGGCGAAGGCTACTGTTCCTATAAAGGCAAGAATACCGATAAGAAGGATGATTTCAAGAAATGCATGAGATTCCAATACAATCGAAATAAGAGCTGTAATGGCCACAAGATTGACACCAATCGTATCTAATGCTATTACACGATCTGGCATGGTAGGTCCCTTAATCACCCGATAAATCAGTCCGATCATAGCAAGTGAGCAGCATAATAAAGCAATTTGAATCACGATTTCAAGCATTAACGGCTCACCTCCAAAATAGCTCTCTCAAATGTATTTTTGATACTGTAAATCTCATCTTCCACTTCTCCAATATCCATAGCATGGATAAATAAGGTTTTATTGTCTTCTGATACGTCAATGACCAAAGTACCTGGAGTTAATGTAATTAAACTGGATAAAAGAGTGATTTGCCAGTCTTTTGTTAAATCCGTCTGTAAGGCAAAAATACCTGGTTGCATATCTAATTTAGGTTTTAAAACAATTTTGATAATCGCAATGTTGGACAAAACAAGCTCCTTTAAAAAGATAGAAGTAAGCTTGATGAAGGACCACAATCTAAAAAGATAAAATCGGCTTTGAAAAAAACGTCTAAGTAAAAATATGATGAGTAATCCAAATAAGTAACCTTTAATAAAACTAATGGGATCATAGGAAACCTTGATAAACATCCATAAGAAAGCTAGTGCTATATTTAATAAAATTTGAAATGCCATCCTGCTCACTCCTTTAAGACAGCTTCGATATAAATACTTGGATCTAATAGCGTTTCAGCTGCCTGAGAAATATACGGTAAAAATGATTCTGACCCAATCCCATAAAGGGCTGAAATCACTACTAAAATAACGGGAGAGATAAGAAGCCATTTCACAGGAGCCTTTTCTTCCCCTTCGTAAGTACGGTCTTCTCCCCAAAAACCATTAATAAAAATTTTCATGATAGAAAATAGAACGAGTAAACTTGACATTAATACCAGTACTGCACCTATATAGCTTTCTACTTCAAGCCCACCTTGAACAATCAGTAGTTTGCCAACGAATCCACTTAATGGGGGAATGCCGGCAAGAGCTAATGCAGCGATAAAGAATGTCCAACCAAGGCCAGGATAACGGGTAATGAGACCACTGATATTTTTCAAATTACTTGTTCCCGTAATAGCCATGATGACGCCCACTAGAAGAAATAGAGCTGCTTTAATAAGCATATCATGAATTAAATAGTAGACCGATCCTGTAAGAGCAGTATGATTCATAACAGAAACACCGTATAAGATGACGCCAACGGCGACGATAATATTATAAATAATAATTTTCTTAACATCCCAATAGGCAATGGCTCCAATGACGCCAACCAAAACAGAAAGAATAGCTAATATGGATAGTAGCTGAAAAGCAAAGTCCCTATCATGATAAAAGAAAAGTGTATATGTTCTTGTTATGGAATAAACCCCGACTTTTGTTAATAATGCACCGAAAAGCGCTAAAACCGGTGCTGGTGGTGCATAATAGGACCCCGGCATCCAAAAATAAAGGGGGAAAATTGCGCCTTTTAATCCAAATACAATTAAAAACAATACCGCAATTACCGTTAAAATACCGGGCATTCCATTTGTACTTGCTTCACTGATTCGAGCAGAAATATGTGCCATATTCAGCGTTCCAACAACAGAATATAAATAGGCAACAGCGATAACAAACAATGCTGATGAAATGATATTCACTAGTAAATATTTTATTGATTCCCTTAACTGAATCTTTGTTCCACCAAGGACCAATAAGACATAAGAAGACATGAGCATGACCTCAAAAAAGACAAAGAGGTTAAAAATATCTCCTGTTGTAAAAGCACCATTAATCCCCACTATTAAAAAGTTCAAAACAGGGTAGTAATAATATTTTTCACGTTCTACCCCAATTGATTTAAAGGAATATACTAAACAAACTAACGCAACAATACTTGTCGTAAATACAAGAATAGCCGAAAACATATCGGAAACTAAAGTAATACCAAAAGGAGCATCCCAACTGCTTATATTAAGGGATTGAATCCCATCGTTGCGAACTTTATGAACCATTAAAAATGATACGATTAACGTAGTAATAGCTGATAAGGTGGCAACCACGCGCTGAGCCATAATTCTATTTTTTAGAAAAATTAATATTGCCCCCGTTAATAAAGGGATTAATATGGGTAGAATGATTAAATTAGTCATTTTGCTCTGTTCCTCTCATTTCTTCCACATTATCTGTGCCTAGTTCTTGATAAGACCTATAAGCTAAAACTAAGAAAAAGGCTGTAACACCAAAGCTAATCACAATAGCTGTCAAAATCAAAGCTTGTGGCAGCGGATCTGTGTAGCTTTCTGCATTCTCTCCTAAAATAGGAGCAGCTCCTCGTTTTAACCCACCCATCGTTAAAAGAAGAAGATGAGCACCGTGGCTCAATAATCCAGTACCGACAATAATGCGTAATAAGCTTTTTGACAGCATTAAATATGTAGCTGTCATGAATAAAATGCCAATGACAAATGCCATTACTATTTCCATTATTCATCCTCCCCTATTGTTTGAATAATGGTCATCGTCACACCAACAACAACAAAATAAACACCCAAATCAAAAAGTGTAGCTGTATGAAGAGATAGTTCTCCAAGAAGTGGTACATCAACATCTGTGAAAACATGTGTTAAGAATGGAACGTTAAATAAAAGGGATCCTGCACTTGTTCCGATTGCAAATAATAATCCAATTGCCGTAAGGATCCGATAGTTAATAGGTAAGATTTTTGCTACCGTTTTGATATCATACGTGATTAATAAGAGGACAATCGCCCCTGCTGTCATTAATCCTCCGATAAAACCACCTCCAGGATAATAATGTCCTGCGGTGAAAATATAGACTGAATAGAGGAGATTGATAAAAAGAAGAACTTTTATAGATGTTTCAAGGATAATATTGTTGGTTTTCATCCTTCTTTCCCCCTATTCAATCTCAATTTGATCATGCTATAAATTCCTAAAGCCGCTATAGCGAGTACCGTTATTTCAAAAAGCGTATCAAAACCACGGAAATCAACTAGTATGACATTTACCATATTTTTCCCCGCTGCCTCTTCATACGTATTCTCAACATAATACTGAGAAATAGAACTAAACAGCTTATTGCTATGCGCTGATAGCGCGATAGCTGTTACCACTGCACCAACTCCAAATGAAATGAGTGCATTTGTCAGTTTAAAAGTTAGTCTTGTTTCAAACTTTCGCAATTTAGGCAAGTGATAAAAACACACTAAAAATAGGGCTACAGAAATCGTTTCAATCACTAGTTGTGTTAAAGCTAAATCCGGTGCTCTAAAAAGGACATAGAAAAGTGAAACGGTATATCCAACTGCACCTAGTAGAATAATTGAAGTCATTCGTGATTTGACAAAAAGAATGCTAATTGAACTAACCACCACAAAGATGGCCAAGACCACTTCATAAACCCCTATTGAAGAGACATTACTTGTATCCAATTTAAAAGCATTCTTCCAAATGAGTGTTGTTGATAAGATAATAATAAAGAAAGCGAATATATAAACGAGATATGATCTTATTGACCCATTCATATTCATGTTCATTAATTTATTGGAGACTGACTGAGACCCCTCTATTGTCCCATCATAAAGGCCATTAATAGAAAGCTTTTCTGGAATTGCCTTATAAATCTTTTTCCATTTAGGATAAGTTTTATAAAGGATAAGTCCCATTATGATAACTCCCATTGTCATAAATAACTCTATTGTCAGTCCGTGCCAAAAAGTGATATGAACCTCAAATACTCCCCCTACTTGTAACAGGCTTGGAAGAACGGCAGCCATGGCCGGTGATATAAGACTATCTGATAACAAGTTTGGGAAAAGTCCAAAAATGATGACAAGTGAAACCAATATAATAGGAGATATCAACATTCCTATCGGAGCTTCATGCGGCTTCTTGCCTAGTTTTTCAGGCTGATATTTCCCCGTGAACGTTTTGAAAACAAGAATCATACTGTAAATAAAGGTAAAAACACTTGCAACCCAAGCAATAACAGGAAATAAAACACCCAAAGTTTCTAAGTTAAAAATATCCATTTCAGTTACACGAACCATCGCCGCAAAGAACATCTCTTTACTTAAGAATCCATTAAATGGCGGTAGTCCAGCCATGGACAAGGTCCCAATCAGTGAGATTGTAAACGTAATCGGCATAACATGCATGAGTCCCCCAAGCTTATGAATATCCCTAGTACCTGTTTCATGATCGATAATCCCGGCAGCCATGAACAAGCTTCCTTTAAAAGTAGCATGGTTGATTAAATGGAAAATAGCTGCTGTAGTCGCTACAGTAAAGATGTTATCATCCAAAGCTTCGTAATGAAGAGCAGCTGCTCCAACTCCCAGTAGTGACATAATAAGTCCAAGTTGACTCACAGTGGAAAAAGCAAGAATGCTTTTTAAATCCGTTTGTTTTACAGCGAATATCGATCCCCAAATTAAGGTAATCATTCCGACTCCAGCAACAAGCCAAAACCATACACTTGATTCTCCAAATACTGGAGTGAATCTTGCAACTAAATAAATTCCAGCCTTAACCATTGTAGCTGAGTGCAAATAAGCACTAACTGGTGTAGGTGCTTCCATCGCATCTGGAAGCCAAATATAGAAAGGAAACTGAGCCGACTTTGTAAATGCACCCAGTAAAATGCATAGTAAGGCGGGAATGAATAAAGCGTGATGGAAAATCTCATTAGACTGAGGCACGATTTCCGTAATACTGAATGTTCCAGTCATGATATAAAGAAGAATGATTCCACACAGCATAGCAAGTCCACCAAATACGGTTATAAGCATTGATTTTTGGGCTCCGTAACGTGATTTATCTCGTTCGTACCAGTAGCCAATTAAAAGGAAAGATGAAAAGCTTGTTAGTTCCCAAAAAGCATACATGACAATCAAGTTATCAGATAAAACAACGCCAAGCATCGCTCCCATAAAGAGCACTAAGTATACATAGAAGGTATTTAGCTTTTCTTTATCTTTTGCTAAGTAATAAATAGAATACAAAACAACCAAAGCTCCGATACCAGTGATTAAAAGAGCAAATAAAAGACCAAGCCCATCCACTTTTGCTGTGAAATTTATCCCTAAAGATGGAATCCAATTTAATGATTCTATAATCGTTTTTTGATTTGATGTTATAGGTATAAACGTTAGAAAATAAATAAACAAAATGATGGGTAGAGGAAGAACAAACCATCCAGTATGGATACGACGAAATATTTTATAAAAAAATGGAATGAAAATTGAAAATAACAACGGCGCTAGTATAGCCAAGTGCAGATAAGACAATACAAAACCTCCTTAATACTAATGTGAATAATAAATTTAATTTTCTGAACAATTTAAGTATTGAGTATATCTTATTGTATACGATCTTCTTCAATTATTGATTTTTTTGCACTTGTTTTGAAATCGACTATTTTCCTGAGCTAATCAGGCAAATGGGTGCGTGAAGAAAAATATGTATAATCTAACCTTTCGTGATCCTAATATAAAAACAGCAGTCCTTGATTAAAGTGTTGTCAATATCACTCCACCTCTCAATTCTTATCATTTGTACTAAATATTAAAAAAATACAAAAAGAGTCTGTTACCAAAGGGCATAGTTATCCCTTGGTGACAGACTCCTCCATAAAGCTCCAATATTCTATATACAAAATAGGATACCATATTTTTAAGTTTTAAAAAAGGGGATAGTTTATTTTCCTTAATTAACCTGCCCTGTTCGTCGAAGAAATCCACTTTTTTAATCTTAAAAATAAATTATAGATAAAGAAAGGTGGAGTAAAATGTTGTTCATTCTTCAATTGAAAATAAGATTGCTAGACTTTTCAAACGCAAAATAATATCAAAATTGATCAAAACAGACTCTGACTACGTGAATGACCCTTCCTTATCAACCTTGCGGCCTGATTGAAGAAGGGGCTTCCTGATTCTTAGACCATTGCATAGTAGGAGCTCCCACTATGTCTTACACAATCTCCACAGGCGTAGATTATACTGTTTGGACACAACCCTGCCCTACAGTAGTCGATCGGTTCTGTTAGTTGGTCACAAGTAGTTGCTCTAATCCTTTTTGGAGGATATTCAAACTTGCATTATAATCCCGGTCCAATACCACCCCGCACTTTGTGCAAATATGTGTACGAATGGAAAGTGACTTTTTTACACGTTCACCACAAGAAGAACAGTCTTGTGAGGTGTAGTGTGGTTCTACTTTTACAAGTAACCCGCCACTTTTCTCACACTTATAAGAAAGCATTTGACGGAACATTCCCCACCCTGCATCAGAAATCGATTTGGACAACTTACGATTCCGAACCATATGACGAATGTTCAGATTTTCCACGCATACAACAGAATAGGTTCGAGATAAATTGTAGCTTAATTTGTGGAGGAAATCACGTCTTTGATTGCCAATCTTTTCGTGTAACTGACGGATTCGCATCACTTGTTTTCTATAATTGGAAGAACCGCGTTTCATTTTGGAAAGCTTACGTTGTGCTATTTTTAATTGTTTTTCCTTTTTTCGAAGGAATGTAGGATTTTCGAATTCTCTTCCATCAGATAGAACGGCATATTTATGTAGGCCAACATCTATTCCGATTGCGTTGTTTGGATCCATTTCAGATGGTACCCCTTGTCTTTCGACAGAGAAAATAGCGTACCATCTTTTGCCTTGGCGCTTCATAACGAGTTGCTTGATTGTTCCTTCTAATGGTCTGTGGAGGAGGAGATCGATTTCACCTAGCTTTGGCTTTGTATTGTACAGCTTACCGTTATCTGAAAAGGACATAGCCATTCGATTGCCTTTTGCATTGAACCCAAATTGAGGAAATGTCATACTCGTGTAATCTTTGTATTTTTTCTGTTTTGGATAGTTTTTATCCTTACGAAAGAAACTATCAAATGCTTTTTCTAGACGTAGAAAGACTTCCTGTAACGGTTGAGATGGTACTTCTTTTAGGAAGGGATAGTTCTTTTTATCCATTTTTAATTGTGTTTGCATATCTTTACGACGATAAGATTCTTTTGACTCACGATATTTACGTTGTTTATCCAAAAGAGCTGAATTATAGGTTTGACGACAATATTGTAGCCAGCGATCTAGCATTTCCTTCTGTTCTTCGTTTGGAAAGATTTCGTATTTTTGATTCAATAACATTGTCGTCACCACCCTTATATTCTATTCTCATTATAGAACATAAGTTCCCGACATACAACCCCTCAGGCTGTCACCTGACCAAAATTCATCCCCTCCCTACCGTTGGAACTATGCCCTTCACACGCTTGAGGAAGGGGATTTCTTTTGGGTGTTTGTTAAATCTAGCAAACAAATCTTTCAGACGATATAATACACCTTCACTCCCTTTTATCCATTGCACTCATGGCTTACCCTTTTTCAGACACATATATTCGCTTTACATTCGAGCAGCTTTTGGAATTCTCCTTGATTCGTCGTATATGAACCGATTGTTGATTGCGTATCACTATAAAAGCCATGGAAATCGGAACCGCCTGTTTGGATTAGTTGATAGGCTTCAGCTAGTTCCTTAGCTTTTTGTTCATCCTCAATCGTATGCAAAGGATGATGCACTTCAATTCCTTCTAACCCGATTTCAACCCATTCCTTGATGGCATCGAAATTGTCAAACTGGCCAGGATGAGTGTTCAAGGAGACGTTCCATTTTCATTAAATCTGTTTTCTCTACTTCTGTTGCAAGTTGACAAAGTAATTCAGAACTCCCCTCAACTAAGATTTTTGATAATCTCGCTTTTTTCATTGCTTTTCCCTCCAATCAAATTGTTACTTCCAATGTAACTTGCCACCAAGTTTCAATGGTTAAGGCAGTGTAAAAATATCTTAATTTTATGTAAATTAATTGTAAGGATTTTTTACTGCCCAAGCGGGTTGGCATTTTCTTAAATAAGGGGAAATGAAGTCTCTGCAATTCAAATAGGGTGGATGAAACGAACAAAAAAAGAGCGTGTTTTGAAAAGTTGAATCAAAATACGCTCTTAGTCTATTTAATTTGAAGTATTCCTTTCTAATGTGAGGGTAATGTGGCTTTGAAATGAAGTTATTTGTCATAAAGATTTGATCAAAAGTCCTGTATTGATATAGCGGATTTTTTGTTTCACAATCGGGCCAGATTGTGGAACAACACCTTCATAGAAAATTTGATATCTAAATTAAAGTTTAGAAGAGTTTGTGAGGGTTTGTACTTATACTAACGGGAGGTTAATTTAATAAGAAAAGAAATTTCAAATATAAAAACACGGGGTTAAACTCCCCGTGTTAAATTACTTCTGTTTCTCTAACGCTAATTTCAACCCTTTTTGGTAATATTGCGTCATCATTTCTTCAGGAACCATGCTTCCACCAGTCCCCCAAATAATATGTGTACCCTTACTCATCTTTTCCGTTAAACTATGCTTCTGTAAATAATCGATGCCCTCTTTACATAATTTACTTGGTCCTATCATGCCTGCTAGTGCAGAAGGTTCTAAATGGATCCCCTCTGTATCGACTAGTTCTTTTAGCAACTTATACAACTGTTCATCGCTAACCGTATAATTACCACTTAAAAAAGGTTCCATAGTTTTACCCACAAACCCAGATGGCTTTCCTACAGCAAGTCCATCCGCGTCTGTTACATTATCGATACCAACATCTTGTACAGAAACTTTATCATGAAGTCCAGTCATTAAACCAAGTAACATACATGGTGAGTGAGTAGGTTCTGCAAAGAAACAGTGAATATGGTCTTGATACAATAATTTCAAACCAAAAGCAACTCCTCCAGGACCACCCCCTACTCCACATGGAAGGTAAACAAACAAAGGATGATTTTCATCTATTATTATCTCTAGCTCCTCTAATTGTTTCTTCAATCGAGATGCAGCCACTGCATACCCTAAAAATAGGTCGTGGGAATTTTCATCATCCACAAAATAACATGTTGGATCACTATCTGCTTGGATTCGACCTTCCTCTACAGCTTTACTATAATCAGCTTCATATTCAATAACTTTGACATTTTTACTTCTAAGCAAGTCTTTTTTCCACTGTTTTGCATCAGCTGACATATGAACAGAAACATTAAAACCTAACTTTGCACTGATGATGCCAATACTAAGTCCTAAATTTCCAGTCGAGCCTACTGCGATTGAATATTGTGAGAAGAAGGTTCGAAATCTATCACTATCTAAAATCGAATAATCATCTTGAATCGTTAACAATTGATGTTGAAAAGCTAGTTCTTCTGCATGTTTGAGAATTTCATAAATCCCGCCTCTTGCTTTAATAGATCCTGATATAGGAAGGTGACTATCACATTTTAGTAATAATTCTCCTAATATAGGTTGCTGATAATCCTGTTCTAAGGATCGTTTCATGGCAGGAACTCTCACTAAAGGAGATTCTATGATACCATTCGTTCCTTTTGTTTCAGGGAAAACCTTAGCGATATATGGAGCAAAACGTTTCAACCTTTCCTCTGCATCTCTTACATCTTCTTGAGTAAGGGGGGATTTTTTAATTCCCGTTTGAAATTTTTCGACATTTGGATTGAACCAAAATACTTCGTCCATCGAAATGAGCTTGTTTAGTAAAGGATATTGGTCTTTCCATGTTTCTATTTCTTTGCTTTCAATCTCTTTCATTTGTTTGATCCTCCTAATTTTCTTGTAACGAGTTGCATTATAAATTATAATTTAACAAATTTTAATACAGTTTAACACACGATTACCTCTATGTTAATTTATATTTACTTTATTTAAATTAAATTTAACAATTTGTTAAGGAGTATCGATTATGGAAAATATAGATATTGGTAAGAAAGTTGAAAATATAGAAAAGCTAAAGGATTGAGTAGTAGAGAGTTAGCAAAATCAGCTGAAATTACACCTTCAATGTTAAGCCAAATTGAACGTGGTTTGGCGAATCCTTCTATTCAAATCCTAAAGGTCTTAGCTAAAACCCGAAATGTTCTAACTTTTAGTTTGTTACTTGAAGAAACAATTACGGAGGATTTAATCGTTAGGTCTAGTAAACGTAAGAAAATGATCAGTGATAATTTGTTTTATGAGTTATTGTCACCTAATTTTACGGGTAATTTAGCAACAGCGACTATGAAAATTCCTTCGAATACTTCTTCGTCAGAAAATCTTCTAGAACATAGAGGAGAGGACGTAGCATTTATTTTGGAAGGAAAAATTAAGGTGTATTTAGGTGAAGAAGAATATCTATTAGAAGCTGGTGATAGTGTGAAAATACCAGCAAATTTGAAACATAAATGGGAAAATAACTTTAGTCAAAATGCAGTCGTATTATTTTCAGTTACCCCACCTGCGTTTTAATGTAATGTTCTTCCACAAAACGGGCGCTTTAATGAAATAAGGTCACAAAAATGATCAAACTTTTTTATAAACCCGAAACTTAAAACGGTAAATAAAAAGAATCCATTTTGATCAATCTTTTTTCAAAATAGATTCTTTTTATTTACCGTAAAATACGGGTTTTTGAGATGTTTTTGATCAAACTTTATTTCAAGGCAATTTTAATTCTTACAATGATTTTGAAAGGATTTGTCCGTCTTGGAAAGAAAGAATTCAGGTGAAAAGTATACTATTTTTGTCTTCTCATCCATTGTGTTGCAACCCATTTTTCTCCAGTTATAACTGGCGCTCCACCATGTAATGTTAGTTCGTTTATGTTTTTATCGTCATAGAAATATTCGAAATACACGGCCATTCCTTTTTTTGGGGATACTGAAAAATTTAGTTTAGGAAAAAAAGTTTCTCCCCCATGCTCCACATCATTTAAGTACATGACGATTGTGCTAATTCTATTATTTTTTGTTGCTTTACTTGAAGATGTAAAAAAATCAAAATGAGCTTTATACTCTTGACCAGGAGTATATTTAAGAATTTGAATACCTTCCCCATGTTCAATGGGTATACTCATAATAGATGCTATTCTTTTTTCAATTTTAATAATGATGTCATTTTCATTTTCTTGAAAATACATACTACTACTTGTTCTTATCTCATTTACTTCGTGTGTAACTCCAATTTTTGAACGATGCATTTTGTCTTTTGATAATCTAATTAGTTCGTCACATTCTTCGATACTCAAAACATTTCCTAAAATGACTATTAGTGGTTCCTCTAATCTAGCAATGATATCAATTTCTCTATCTTCTGTTTTGATTTGATTTCCAATGTGATTAAAAATAGTTTGTTCTTTACTAATTGATTTTTCCCTATCCATTGTCAACTTTCATCGTCCTCTTAAAAAAATTATTTTTGGGAATATTTAATTTATTTCGCTTATATAAGCTGTTATCTAAGATAATTATATCATGAATCTTTATTTCTTATTCAGCTAGACTAGCAAAAAGAAACTGGTGTGTCATTCCATTAAATGGCGCGTTTATTTAGGAATGCTCCTCCTTTCATGTATTGAACCAGTTGAATTTGATAAACACTCAATCAAATATCATACAATCTAAATATACTTCATCCCCTTAATTACTTTTCAAAAGGATGGTGTCATTATGAAAGATTTTCACTCTAGCTTTCTCCTGATTTCTAGTTGTCTCATATTTGCTATAAGTGCATACCTATTATTTTAGGAAATATTAATGCCTCTATGGGCTTTTATTCCGTTTTGTTTAGTCTTAAGTACTGGCTTGCTTTGTTTTAATTATTCAAAAAAACTTGATAGTCGACGAAAAACTGAGTGATTTTTAATTAAAGGCTTGAGAAGTGAGCGGATAAATCCTGTTAATGCGAGATAAATCGATCTTAATTGATATAATCTAAGAGATAAGTTGGAAGAAAGTGAGGTATATCCCATGAAAGCCTATAAAAATTGTCAAAGCTTCGGGATGCCATTATCGAAAGATGAAAATGGTGGTGGAATTGAAAAAGATGGTACAAGAAGTATAATGTATTGTAGCCATTGCTATGAAAATGGAGAATTCACATTACCTGATCTAACCGTCGATCAAATGAAACAACGAGTGAAAGAAAAAATTGTAGAATTCGGCATGCCTGCATTTATCGCAGTTTTTTTCACACGAAGCATACCTAAGCTTGAACGCTGGAAAAAACAATAAAAGCCATTTATCCGCTATCTCGTCTTGAAGATGGGAGTCTTCTGGCTAGAAAAGATAATATTTTTAGAGAAGAATTTGATAAATAAGTGAACAGTTCGAAATAATATTCGATATAAGTGTAGCTAAAATAGCTGTTGTAAGAGTGGGGTCTCCAAGAAACTTTCCCCACTCATTTGGTCCTTTGTTCGAGATTTAATTAGAATCCTGTTACGTATTGTGTCGGCACTTTTGTTTCTTTTCTCAATTGCTTGGCAGCCTCCAATGTCCAATAAGGGTTTCTCAGCAAGCCTCTTCCAACAGCAATAAGATCTGCTTCTTCGTTCCCGATGATTGCATTGGCTAGCATTGGATCATCCAGTCTACCGACAGCCATGACCGGAACCTGAAGCGCTTCTTTGATCTGTCTAGCTAACGGCGCTTGGTAAGCAGCATGTGTTCCTGGTCTCCCCCAAGCTGCGATTTGACCTTCTCCACCAGAAGAGATGTCAAACATATCCACTCCAGCTTCCTGATAAACTCGACAGAACTCAATACTTTCGTTTATTCCATATCCACCTTCTACATATTCCTTTGCAGAGATACGCATCATTAGTGGCATATCGGCAGGTATTTCCGCTTTAGCTGCTTGAATGATTTCACGACCAAACTTGGTTAGATCCTGTCCATATTCATCTTCCCTTTTATTTGTAAGTGGGGAATGGAATTGATGGATTAGGTAACCATGGGCTCCATGGATTTCAATCGCATCAACTCCAGCCTCAACCGCGCGTCTTACTGCTTTACGGAACTTCTCGACCATCTCTTTTACTTCATCTGTTGAAAGCGCTCTTGGTGTTTTTGACTTCTCGTCGAACGGTATTGCAGAAGGAGCTACTGGCACAACTGCATCTTCTGCTTTACGACCAGCATGTGCAATCTGAATACCAACCTTAGCTCCATAACGATGACAAGCTTCCACTATCCTCGCCAAGGCAGGCACTTGATCGTCAGACCATAAACCCAAATCATAATCCGAAATTCTTCCATCAGGCTCTACATCCGTCATTTCAATCATGATAAAACCTGTTCCACCAATTGCTCGGCTTACATAGTGCAGATAATGCCAGTCATTGGCTATTCCATCTTTCTTTTCTACGGAATATTGACACATTGGGGACATAACAACCCGGTTTTTCAACTCTAATTCCTTTATTTTGAATAGACTAAATAAATCTTGCATTGCAAAAACTCCCTTCGTTTAAATTATATGCATTACACATGCATATAATTTAACGCTATATATTCTCCTTGTCAAATCAAAGTGCTCAACGAACAAAAACGCAAGCGCCTTGATTAGCCTCGGGCAAATAAGACGCTTTTGAATAGAAGGGTACTTGCCTTCAATCCAAAAGCGTCTGTAGACCCAAGAGGGGCTAGGTGCTGGAACTGGATGTCGTACGCTTATCCACAGTACAAGAATTTTATGAATTCCTAAGCACCTAAAAAGTGCTCCTTTTGAGCACTTCGACAGAACATGGTATTTTATAGCTTTTCTAATAATTGTTTTAGTATTTCTTCAACATCAATATCAGAGAGGTGTAATCTTAGTATTTCACGGAAAGAGACTAGACTTTTTTGCAACTTCTGCTCACCTATGTTTGTTATTCGAGTATAGGTACCTCTACGGTCATCTGTACAAACATGTTTTTCTAAAGCACCGCAGCTCTTCGCTTCCATATTACCTACTAATCTGGAAAGTGCACTCTGACTCAATCCGATCTTCTCTTGCAATTGCTGTAATCTCAGTTTCTTGTCAGGCGTCTTGGAAAGATAATAAAGCACGTAGAATTCTTTTAGGGATAAACTGTACTCGGCCTGCAGCACGTTTTCCAATTCTTTCTTTACTTTATTTTGTATAGAGTCTATGGATAACCAGTAATCCATAAAATCATGATTCGTAGTCATGATATATTCCACCTATTCTAAATCAAATAATTCTATGCTTAAAACTTAATTATAGAGTAATCAACCTGTTTACTCAATTCAAATTATATGTATGCAACAAGCATATAATTTCAATCCAACTATTATGCTTGTCATAATTTAGAATAGGAGTTACTCACTTATAATTTGGATTCAGGTTTTACATGATGCTATTCTATCGATCTTAGCGGATAATGACTTAAACAATTCAGAATCGTTGGATGGACTTTCACATTGCTGGCAACGATGTTTTGATTAGGAAGTTGGTACGTCTCTCCTTCTGTACTAGTCACCATCCCCCCTGCTTCCTTGACCAGCAATACGCCTGCTGCCACGTCCCATACACTTAAACCGTATTCCCAGAAGGCGCCGAGTTTACCGCAAGCTACGTATGCCAAATGTAGGGCAGCTGAGCCTAATACTCGTATCGTTCTGAATTCTTTCCCAATTTGCTCCATACTGGCGATGTTAATTTCACGAAATTCTGATGTGGATACAAAGCCGGTGGCGATAATACAATCAACAGCTCTCTCAACTGTTGAGATTGAAATTGGATCGCCGTTGCAATAGCTACCCTTGCCTCGCTCTGCCCAAAACAATTCATCTCGACAAGGATCATAGATAACGCCGAGCACAAGCTCTCCATGACAAGCCAGTGCAATTGAAACAGTAAAGCCAGGAATACCATGGATAAAATTCGCCGTCCCATCAATCGGATCAACAATCCACAAATAAGGAATATTACGGGCGTCTTCCAATGTCTTGCCAATCGGTTGTGTGGAAACATAGGTCTCTTCTTCTCCTAGAAAAGAGTGAGTAGGGTACGATTCCAAAATACAAGAACGAATCATTCGCTCCGACCGCTTATCAATCTCTGTCACTACGTCGAAGTTGGAGCTTTTTTTCTCAGTGGCCATTTCCTTGCTGACCTGGGATAAAATCATCTTTCCGGCCTGCTTAGCAGCTTTGCATGCTGTCTCCAAAAAACTCATTATCATTACCTTCCCTTCTCTTTTAAAACCCCGTAAAAATGGTTCTTCAGTTATTTTACTAAAGCTACTTGTTGAATACTGTTCCATTCTAATTGGACTGATTTAATATGAAAACCCCACCATTATCATCTAAAAATAAGGTGGAGTTATTTTCGAACATCTTATTGCTCAATAAATTTAATAACATCGGTCAAGCTTTTTTCCGCCATAGATTGAAGTCGTAAATGATGATTTTCAAAGGCTAAAGCTTCAGTCACGGGATTTGGTACGATTACACACTTTAATCCAGCTTTTAAAGCCGATTGAAGCCCATTTAACGAATCTTCAAATGCTACAGCTTCTGTGGCATGAATGTTTAAGACTTCGATTGCCTTTAAATACAGATCAGGCGCTGGTTTTACTTTCTCAACATCATCTCCTGTAATAATAACTTCAAAATAGTTTAACAGTCCGAGTTCACCCAAATACTGAGTAACCCACTCTTTTGTAGAACTTGAAGCAAGGGCAATTTTATATCCGAGTTTTTTTGCTTCTTCTAAATAATCCTTTACACCTTCACGTGCCTCGAATGTTTTCATCTTTACTTTATGTAAGCTTGTTGCTCTCGCTTCAATTTCTTCAATATTACAACTTTCCCCCAGTTGTTCTTTAAAAAACTCATAAAGCTCAGTATTATCTGTTCCAATACATTTAACAAAACGTTCGAGAGGCAAATCAGATTTATAAAAATCCATAGCTTCTTTATAAGCCTCATACCAAGCCGTCTCTGTATCTAAAATTAAACCATCAAAGTCGAAAATAACAGCTTTAATCAAAATGCCTTCCTCCTTTTTACATATTAAAAGGTAACTCTTTTCCCTGAAATACACATTAATCGAATAGATAATATTTCCCAGTAATCCCTATTCTTAACTAAACGTACAACAATGAATGTACTGTTTCAATACCCTTTTCAATTAAATTGTCCTATTCTTTGAATAACTTAGAGCTTCAATTCACGGTTTAATCATTTCTTCTCTTATTCAAGATAAAGATAACCCCTTAATGACTTAACAGAACTAGTGTTTTTAAATATTTATATAGTACAAGTGACGATTTTTTTGTACTTAAACAACTTTATCGTCACTTAACAGCTACTATTTTTTGACGTGTTTCTTTTATGCTTGTTTGGGCTAATCAAGACGATTATGCTTTTGTTCTAATATCAAAGTTTATAAGTTTAGGCTTCGAGAGTTGTCCAGCGCAAGGCGCCATCGGCTCAAGGTCACAAGATGAGCCGACCAAAAGGTTAAAGAACAACCTTTCCAGTCGGCTCATCTTGTGCTTGTCGCCGATAGGCGGGCGCCTTGCACTTTTCTTATTTAATCTTGAATCGAAATAATATTCTCATCTTTCGCAGTTACAATGCCTTTTGCCTCAAGCTTTACAGATTGTCCTTCTTTCAGGTTTGTGAAAACAATTGGTGTCATAACTGTAGGTGCGTTTTGCTTAACATAATCAATGTTAACTTCAAGCAATTTTTGCCCCTGCTTTACGATATCTCCTTCTTGAACAAATATCTCGAAGCCTTCACCTTTAAGCTTTACAGTATCTATTCCAAAGTGGATTAATATTTCTTTTCCACCGTCAGATTCAAGCCCAATTGCATGCTTTGTCGGGAAGACGTTGAGTATTTTCCCGTTAACTGGTGAAACAACAGTACCATTAGTAGGTAAGATCGCAAAACCATCACCCATCATTTTCCCTGAAAATACTTGGTCTGGAACTTCTGTTATTTCTGTTATTTCACCTGTTAAAGGTGCAACAAATGTTTCTTCCACTACCTCATTCTTTATTACACCCGCTACGACATCCTCAATTTGCTCTTGTACTTCTTTTGTTTGAGAATGCACTTTCGTTACTTTCGGCTTTTTACCTGACATCACATCTTGAATTTGCGACTTCAAATTATCTGATTTAGGTCCAAAAATTGCTTGAATATTGTTACCAACTTCTAATACACCCGAAGCACCAAGCTTTTTCAACTCATTTTTATCAACATCTTTAATATCTGCAACAGATACACGAAGCCGTGTGATACACGCATCTAAATGTGTAATATTTTCTTGTCCACCTAGAGCATCAAGAACTTTATAAGGGAGTTCACCTGCGTTTTGAGATCCAGATTCTTCGGTGTTAATTGCATCATCTTCTTCTCGTCCTGGGGTCATCAAATTAAATTTGCGAATCATGAAGCGGAATAAGAAGTAATAAATGATAGCAAAGATTAAACCTAATATAATTGTAATCCACCAAGGTTCTTGTCCAGGCAATACACCAAAAAGAACAAAGTCAATTGCACCACCGGAGAAAGTATACCCGATATTAACACTGAAGTATGCCATTAATACAAACGCCAAACCGTCTAGTATGGCATGTATCAAGAAAAGAACAGGTGATACAAACATAAATGAAAATTCTAGTGGTTCTGTGATCCCTGTTAAGAAAGAGGTTAAAGCTGCTGATCCTAGTAACCCCGCTACAAGCTTTTTCTTTTCAGGTCTTGCCGCATGATACATCGCTAATGCTGCTGCTGGTAAACCAAACATCATAATCGGAAATTCACCTGCCATAAAGTTACCAGCCGTAATCTCTACACCATCTTTTAGCTGTGCAAAGAAGATGGTCATATCACCACGCACGAGTGAACCAGCAGTTGTCGTATAGGAACCGAATTCATACCAGAACGGTGCATGGAAAATATGATGTAGTCCAAATGGTATTAGCAATCTTTTTATAAAACCAAAAAAGAATACGGCAAAATAGGAACCTTCTTCAATTAACCACAGAGAAGCAGTATTCATCCCCTCTTGGATAGGTGGCCAGATTATTAACAACAATAATCCTGTTACAAATGCTACTGCTGCTGTAACAATTGGTACGAAACGTTTTCCTGCAAAGAATCCTAGAAATGCTGGCATTTCAATCGCATGAAATCGCTTATAGCAAAGAGCGGCAATTAAACCGACGATGATTCCGCCAAAAACTCCTGTTTGTAATGTAGGAATTCCTAAAATACTAGCAAACCCCGGATTATCAGCAGTAAGCTGATCGACAGTAATCCCACTCCACGAACTCATTACCTGATTTAATACTAAATACCCAACTAGTGCTGCAAGTGCTGCTGCACCATCACCAGCTAAACCAATAGCAACCCCCATTGCGAAAATCAGTGGTAAGTTACTAAATATAATATTACCTGCATCCTCCATAACACTGGCGCCTAATTGAATTCCTCCAGCTTCCAAGAAGGGAAGATACTGTAGTAATGTTTCTTGTTGCATCGCATTACCTAAACCTAGCAATATACCCGCTGCTGGTAATAGAGCAACAGGTAGCATTAATGCTTTACCAACTTGCTGTAATACTCCAAATAGTTTCTTAAACATATTCTAACCTCCATATTTTCATTTAAAATTAAAACAACAAGCAAAAAAGATGAAAGAACAAAAGCGCTGGAGCTGGATGTCGTACGCTTATCCACAGTACATGAATTTTATAATTTCCTAAACGAAAACAATATAGTACTTTTACGAAGATTTCGAAAAACATAAAAAAGGCATGGTGAACGATGGATTTCTAACTATTCATAGGTATACTTCCCTAAAATAGTTAAAATGACACATCTTGTTCACTCATGCCTGATCGAATCAGTAACACGTGAAAATAATAACGGTTACATTTATTTATCTGTTAATCGAAATAAGTGCATTGTTAAATAAACAGCTTCTGCTTCATCAACATCTTTTTTCAATGCTTGCTGCATTACTTTAATCATCTTCCAAGAAGTATTGTAGCATAAAGGATATTCCATTTTCAATAATAAAGCTAATTTTTCTGGTTCTTGAACAGATTCGCCAGAATGAACCCGTTCAATTGTGAAGCGCAGATGACGAATTAGCCTCAAATAATTAACACTTTCACGGTCAATCTTTATGTTAAATGACATTTCAATTACCTCGGTTAATCGACTAATCAGTTGGGAATGTTGATTGACTTCCGATAGTGGTTTATTTGTGATAGAACTATGAATATGCAAAGCAATAAAACCTATTTCTCCCTCTGGTAAATATACTTTTAACCTTCGATTTAGATTATCTATGACTTCTGCAGCCAACTGAAATTCAAAAGGATAAAGTGATTTCGTATCAATTAAAAATGGATTTTTCAATTCCATTCCTTGTTGCAATCGCTTTAATGCAAATGTTATATGATCGGTTAATCCGATATGAATATGTTCATTTAACGGCGTATGGACACGCTCAGCTATATAATGAATCGCATCCTGAATAACATCAAGCATGTCTTCATCAGTATCCTTTAACAGCTTTTTGTATTGCTCCTGTTCCTTTTTATTGGTTAGCACAAATAATTTTTCAAAACTATCTTCTAGGATAGCGTCACCAGGCTTTTTCCCAAACCCTATCCCCTTTCCGATTAAGACAACCTCACCAAATGATTTATTCAATGCTATTAATACATTGTTATTTAATGCTTTCTTTATTTCAAAGGACTCCCTCACGAAATCCACATCTCCTTTTTCCTTCACTTCTAAATATCGTACAAGAGTTACTTATAATCGTCAACGATTATAAGCTATCCTTACTTTGGCAGGGTGCGTTTTAGTGACTCTTCGTAATGTGAATACTATGAGAACTCCTGCTGTAGAAGCAATCCTCGTTTCTACTTATGATAGAATGAAATAACCAAATAAAGGAAGTGTTAGGGGGAAGCTTCTTGAAAGAAAAAATACTATGGGTTGGTCTTATATTTGTCATGATTAGTTGGGTTGGCAACTATTTGTATTTTCAATCTAAACAGCTTGAACACCCGATCTTTTTAGACCACTACTATGAAGTCTATCTTCCAGATGAGACATATCTAACATTCTATTATTTAAGCAATAAAATGGATCATTCTGAGGTTAGCTATTTATTAATTGATGGGGTTGAAGTATATCCAGTTTCACATGATGAATTCTCAATATGGCCATCAAATGCACCACAGTTTGAGCAAGAGTTTGCTCATCAATACTTAAAATCAATCAGTCTGGAACTGCCACAATCAGTTATACCCCTTGAAGAGGGAAAAGAAGATATATGGTCCTTCGAAGAGGTAAGTGTGACCTTCTCAAATGGTCAAACATTTACTTCAAATATTGGCAAAGTGAATGTGTATAGAAAGCTACTAGATGACAAAGCTTTTGAATCACGTATTAGCTCGGGCAGTAATCAGCATCGTAGTGAGGAAGCAATGGTTGTAACAAGGCCCATCACAGTAGAGGCTATTACACTTCCCTTTTCCAAAGATTTATCTGAAGATGTGTTTGTGAAGGTAAATCTTGATCAGGAAAAGTTAAAAGAATTAAATGCTATCTATCAGGGAGGTAATGCTCCTGATTGGTTTGAGGATGAACAGAATTTAGAGTGGAATGAAGTAGAGGGAATGTCGATTATTGAGGAAGTCTTTCCTTTTCAATTGAATAAGAATGACTGGATGCAACTCTCTATGCAATTCAATCCGCATCGAAAAAGCTTTTTGGAATTTGGTGTGACGATTTTAGGTAAATCAGATGAAGAAGAACCATTTATACATAAATCTTTCATCATTGATCACCCCTACCTCACTCAACAGGATATTAATGAAATAATTGAGGATAAACAAGGAGGTAGAGCTAATGAACCAAGCTTTTAACAGGATTTTTTGGGGTTACTTATTCGTCTTGATTGAAATTCATATCATTGTGATTGATATACTCGCTGATCCAGTCGGATATTATCTCATTTTTTCAGGAATAACCATGTTACTCAAGAACTTCCCGATTGCTCATAAAGCTAGGAAACTTTCCTTTGCTCTTATTTTCATTTCTATACCTAGCGTCTTCATTCAGCAAAATGCGGGAATAAATCAGCTAGAACAACTATCGTTTTTATCTGGTTGGTCCTTGTATATGATTGTTTTGGATTTAGTAAAATTAATACTTGTATTCTATATCTTTCAGCTAATAATGACTATTGTTCATAAACATGCTGATGATGGATTAATCAGACGTTCATCAAGGACATTTTCTATCTATATAATTGTTAAGCTTATTGCCACAATAGCAAATCCCTTTGCGATCAATCTTTCTGGAGATGGATTATTATGGATAGTACTGATCACCATAATCATCAGTTTTATTATGGAAATTGTCTTTCTTATACTATTGTGGTCTCTTCGAAAAGTACATCATGAATCTTAATTGACAGAAAACATAAGAACCTGAAAGTAAGCAAAAAGGATCGCCAGTTTGCATTTGCTTACTTTCCAGTTAAGGAACTAGCCTAGACATATCTTGATCATTTGGTTCATTTCTAAATGCTTCAACTTCATCCTTACCTGCTTCCCATTTTACCTTGTATCCCTGCCATAAGTTTTATCAGTTTCTCTTTTCAAGTCTTACACCATGTTACTTTAACTAATAACATTTCACAAAGTAAAAATCTCCGTTCCTAACCATAAGTCTAGTGTCTCTAATCTATAAATAATTTTATCTCTTTTATTTGTTCTATGTGTCGCTGTTCATGCAAATAAATTAGTTCAATCCATTGATCAAGAGGTAATTCACCAAAGGCAGGATGATTCACTGATTTTTCCGTCAATATAGATGTATCTTCTATAGTACTTAGAAACGTCATCAATTTTTTTCTCGAATCGCTTAACAAGTCAATTATTTGCTGAACTTCAAATGGTTCTCCATCTGGCTCAACGATTTTTGGAGCTTGAATCTTTTTCGTTCGATCCAATATAAGCTGAACCTTTTTCCGTTCCTTTTGAGAACGATCAATCTCCTTTAGCCCCCATGCAATTGCCTTTATAGATGCCTTTTCCACTAAAACTAAGTGATGACAAACTTGTGCTATACTCCACTTATTCATACTAGGCTGATTGTTAAATTGAGCATAACTTAATGAAGCAATCTCCTCTATTAGGTTATTTCTCGTTTCATACAGATTGTCATTTACAAATTTACTCATGAATTTGCTCCTTTCACCAGAAAGTGAGTGCTTAGATTCCTATTCTGTATATATTCTCCATGATGAAAAGTATTCTCTTAGTTTTAGCATTACATCAAGGCAGCAAAGAATAGAAAAATTATATATAATTTTTCTATTCTTTCACTTTGTTGAAAAAAGATTATGTCAATGAAAATGCCACAAATTTTTTGTGGCATTTTCATGATTATCATTTGTTTTATCAAACAGATTCTTCTATAATTTCATATGTTAGGTGTAGACCAATT
>NZ_JAIQUM010000053.1 GCF_020075705.1 Metabacillus rhizolycopersici
GATTGCCTTTTGCATTGAACCCAAATTGAGGAAAGGTCATACTCGTGTAATCTTTGTATTTTTTCTGTTTTGGATAGTTTTTCTCCTTACGAAAGAAACCATCAAATGCTTTTTCTAGACGTAGAAAAACTTCCTGCAACGGTTGAGATGGTACTTCTTTTAGGAAGGGATATTTCTGTTTATCCATTTTTAGTTGTTTTTGCATATCTTTACGATGATAAGATTCTTTTGACTCGCGATATTTATGTTGTTTATCCAAAAGAGCTGAATTATAGGTTTAACGACAATATTGTAGCCAGCGCTCTAGCATTTCCTTCTGTTCTTCGTTTGGAAAGATTTCGTATTTTTGATTCAATAACATTGTCGTCACCACCCTTATATTCTATCTTTATTACAGAACATAAGTTCCTATCATACAACCTTTCAGGCTGTCGCCTGACCAAAATTCATCACCTCCCTACCGTTGGGTCTACGCCCTTCACACGCTTGAGGAAGGGGATTTCTTTTGGGTGTTCGTTAAAATCTATCACGTTTCCTTTCACCAAATTAAAAATGCCTTAATGTTCAACTAAGCTACTTACCCCCATTTAAACAACTACATAATCATTTGAACTCTTCTATCGTCTGTACTTTGGGTCGATCAAAAACTTGATTGCTTTACAAAATGGAAATCATCTCTAATTAATATTACCGAATGCATTACCATTCTTTCACTCCCATCCACGTTTGAATCAGCAAAGCTGGGATTTGCTATGAATCTTCTATTTCTAACCATATCGCGAGTAGAAACCTATAAATTTGCATCTATTTTATAGCAAAAATGCCTACCTTAATACTTTTGTAGAAATCACCCTCTTCCTTAATGCTTTCCAACTTTAACAGACGTTAAAATATAGCAAACTCATATAATAAAATTCTGTTTATTAATAATGCAAACGTTCCATATCTATTAATGACTAACCCTTTCGAAAAAAAGGAATAATATGGAATATTTTTTTCTTTTATTAAAAGAAATTTACAGTTCCTTTAAATACAGGTAAAGATTAATCATATCGACAATCTTTGCAAATGAGCTTGTATATAATAGCTTTAGCTTAATAAGGAAGGAGTTGAAATTGCCTACTATTAAGTACTTGCGAAGATCACTTTTTAACATTAAAAGGAGGAATTCAAAATGCTATTTAATAAACTTTGGAAATTATCAGCTCCAATCCTTGCTTTGGCACTTGTAGCAGCATGTAGCGATAGTCAAGATGAACCTGTTAATGATGATATGTCTCCAGAGGAAGTGCCTGCAAATAGTGAGATGAACACCGAAGATTCTTTAGATAATGAATCAAATACTGAAATTCCTTCCACCGAGGAAATAACACCTGAAGAACCTACTGATCAAGAATCAAATACTGAAATCCCTTCCACCGAGGAAATAACACCTGAAGAACCTACTGATCAAGAATCGAATCTAGAAGATCCAAGTAACAACTAATTTGCGATTATTACAATTCAATGAGCAAACGTTCGCAATGAAATGATACACCTTAATGGTTATCAAGTTACTTCTCAGCAAGGAATGTAACATACGTTTAAACAAACTTCTTTACTCACAGTGATTTTCGCCACTGTGAGTAAAGAAGCACAATAGAATACTATGATTCTCGTTCAACTTTTTATAGAGTGTATGATTAATTAGCTTCACTAGGTATGATTTATCCACCCTTCAAAAATTTTATAGTACGCTAGACGATTAAAAAGACTGCTGATCAAAAATCCAACAGTCTCCTCAATCCGTTTATTTTTGTTTATAATACGTTAGTGCAAGTGCAAATGCGAGAACTGCACCTTTTACAATATCCATTGCATAGTAAGGGACAGACATCATAACTAGGCCATTTTGAAGAATCCCAATTAATACTGCTCCAATAAATGTTCCAAATGCATTTGGCTTTCCTGCACCTAATACAGAAAATCCGATAAAAGCAGCAGCTACTGCGTCCATTAAATACGGTGCACCTGCATTTATTTCGGCTGTCATGACACGAGAGGCTAGTACAATTCCCCCAATCGATGCAAAAAGAGCCGATAACAAGTAGGCAATAACTTTATATTTATTAACAGCGATTCCAGATAACCTTGCTGCTTCACTATTTCCTCCAATCACATACATATATCTACCATGTTTTGTGTACGTTAGAAAAATATGAACAAGCACAACAACAACGACCATAATCACAATAATCCAAGGTACTTGACCTATCTTTTCAAAAAAAGGACTGATGACACCTGTCGCGAAGGAACCGTCAGTCATCACCATATTTTGTGAAATCGTAGCACCTTTTGTATAGGTGAGAGCAATTCCCTGTACAATGAACATCATCGCCAATGTGACAAGCATATCAGGCACTTTTAATTTCACAATGATAAATGAGTTTAGAGCACCAACAAGTAATGATGCTACAAGCGCTGAAAAAATCGCAACGACTGTATTTTGAGAAAACCATACAAACATTGAAATGACAAGCGCATTCGATAATGATGCCACTGATCCAACAGATAAATCGAATCCATTCACAGATAAAGAGATCGTAATTCCAACCGCGATTATAGTTACGATCGAAATCGAACGTAAAATATTAATAATATTATTCCCTTGAATAAAAGTTGGATTTGACAACGCAAATACAAGAATTAAAATGAAGATTGTCAAAATCGTACCGTACTTATATAAAAATTGAAAAAGATCAAATGTCTTTTTAGGATGATTTGCTTGTACAGGATTTGAATGATTCATCCTTATTTGCCTCCTGTTGAATAAAATAGTAGTTCTTCTTCGTTCGTTTCATCAGTTTCTACTTCCTTAACAATCTGTCCGTCATATAAAACATACAAACGATTCGTAATCCCGATAATCTCGGATAATTCTGAGGATGCATAGATAATCGCTTTTCCCCTTTGTGCAAGTTCACAAATAAGCTCGAAAATGTCCTTTTTAGCACCAACATCGACTCCCTTAGTCGGCTCGTCAAAAATATACACATCCGCATCAGCTATTAACCATTTGCCAATTGCAATTTTTTGTTGATTTCCACCAGATAGATTTTTCACCTTTGTTTCCTTTGAAGGAGTTTTGATTCCTAGGCTGTTGATGAACTCTATTGCCTTTTGATTTTCGGCCTTTTTATTAAGGAAACTTAACCGTTTTGTAAAAGCACCTAAATTGGCTACAGTTAAATTCATCACAACAGATTCCATGACAAAAATACCTTCTTTTCTTCTTTCCTCGGGTACTAATGCAATCCCTTGCTTAACCGCTTGATGTGGATTCGCTAAGTTTAGCTTCTTGCCTCGTAATTTGATCTTACCAGACTTCATTTTTGCTTCACCGAATAACACTTTACATAATTCTGTTTTACCAGCTCCAACTAAGCCTGCAATCCCTACAATTTCGCCCCTTTTAACAGTCATAGATAGATTAGACAACTTATCTTCATCTGAAAGATTACTTACTTCTAAAATTGATTCACCGATCTCCGATGGCTTTTTCGGGAATTGTTCTTGAAGTTTCTTACCGAGCATATATTCCACTACCTTATTCGTGGTAAGATTAGCAACTCGCTCGTGTATGACTAACTTGCCATTTCTCATGATTGTTATTTCATCACATATGTCAAAAATCTCGGGTAGACGGTGCGAAATAAAGATAATTCCTACATTTTTATTTTTCAGCTCTTGAACAATTCGGAATAGCTCCTTCGTTTCAGAGTGACTTAGTGGGGCTGTAGGTTCATCTAAGATAAGAAATCTACAATCTGTAGAGACTGTTCTCGCAATAAGTACCATCTGTTTTTCCGCCAATGTTAGCTCGCTAATTAACTTTTTAGAAGAAACATCTATATTCAAGCTACGCAAAATAGTTGTGGTATTACGATGAATTTCCTTCCACTTTACAAGTTGTCTTTTCCCCATATCATTTACGGTTCTCGAAAGCATAATGTTTTCACCCACTGTCAAATAAGGGACTAGAGCAGTATCCACTTCTTGGTGAACAATTTGAATCCCGTAGCTATGCGCATCCTTTGGTATACGTATATTAGCTTTCTTATCATCAATTAAAATTTCCCCAGCGTAATGGTTATAGGCACCTGATAGAACCTTCATTAACGTCGACTTCCCTGCACCGTTTGCTCCAATAAGGGCATGAGTAGTCCCACTTTTCATCGTAAAATCAACATTCTCTAAGGCCTTAACGCCTGGAAATTCTATAGAAATACTTTTCATTTTTAACGTTGAACTGTTCATCCTTTTTCCTCCCTTCACATAAGAAAAGCGCAAGCGCCTTGTTCAGCCCCGACAAGCATAAGACGCTTTTGAATAGAAGGCGTACTTTGCCTTCAATTCAAAAGTGGCTTAGACCCAAGAGGGGCCGGACGCTTGCGCTGGACACGAACACTAAGTCAAAAAATTTATACTTCTTATCCTTTAAAAGGAATGATGGTCATACCTCTTTCAGAAATTTACCTAACCATCACTGGGTATATCGTCTTCATCCCAGTGATGGTTAGGTAAACTTATCACAATCAGTTTTCCTCAAGTTAATCTTCCATTACTTTGAAAAAATCACTCCAAGTTTGTGTAAGATTAAAGCAAACACCCCCTTAGCTTAACAAAGAGAGTGTTCGCTCTATTTATTCCGTAGACTGATCGGTGAATGGTTTATTTTTTATAGTACTCTTTTAATGTCTTCATCCACTCTTCTTCGAATGCGGTGGATTGGCCCCAACCTTCAATCGTGTCTGCAAGATTAACCATATTAATTGGTTCTTTAGATTGTCTTAATTCATCTCCAGAAATAAGCGAAGCTTCAAGGTTATATGTTTCAGGTGTTTCTTCACCTGCTAGCTTTTTAGCAAGCAATCTCATGTCGACTGCACCAATTAGCTTTGGATCTACAGCCGCCGTATACTTCCAAGCACTATTTTCATTTTGAATTTCTTGAAGATCTGCATTCGAAACATCAATTCCATAAATTTCAATTTCATCTCTACCTGCTTCTTTAATCGCACGAGCTGCACCAATTGCAAATGCATCCCATGTTGCGAAGATTGCGTCAATCTCACCTTTTGGGTGTTTGTTAAGCATTGATGCTACAGCATTTTGTGTTTGTACTGATGTATCAGCAGATGCTACTCCAAATCGTTCGATCTCTTTAATACCAGGATTTTTTTCTAATGTTTCTTGATAAACATTGTTTCGTCTAACCATCGGTGGGAAACCATCTACCCAAAGATACGCTATATTTGCTTCTCCATTCGTGTCTTTAATCAATTGGTCTAACGCTAGAGTAGCAAGCGCTTCATCATTCTGTGACGTTAATGTTACACCTTCAATTTGTGCTAATTCATCTGTTGAATCAAACGTCACCACACTTTTTCCTGCATCAACAAGTTTTTGAACTGCATTAACAGTTGCCGCGTCATCCCCGTGAGAAATAATAAAACCGTCATAATCTTCTTCTAGCCCTTGCGCAATGGCATCATGGAATTTTGCCGTATCACCATTCGCTGTAAACACATCAACTTGAAAGCCTAAAGCTTCCCCTTCTTCCTTCGCTCCAGCTAAAAATTGTGCAGTATGATCGTCTCCACCTATTTTTCGGATGACTTTAATTTTCGCGTTTTCGCCGTTAGCAAATCGTTCTGGTACATTTTCTAATGAAACTTCTGGATTTCCTTTGCCTGCTGTAGTCTTATTAGTTTCTTCAGCACCTGAAGAACATCCTGTTAAAATTAATGTAAATACAAGCGTAAAAATAAAGACTAAATTGATTAATCGCTTTTTCATATTTGTCGAACTCCCCTTTTTAAAATGTTTGATTGATAACATCTTGTTACATTTTTAGTTTTTTCTCATTCACAACAGCTCCCTAATCTTCATTTGATTAAGAGAGGGGCCTATTTTAGTAGATTCTTAATCTAAATAAAATAAAAAAACCTCTCTAAAAAGAGAGGTTTCGCCACAAATATATAGGAGTCTCCTCTCTTATCTTCCAAAACCATCACAGTTTTGCTGGAATTAGCACCAATTCTAAATTAGAACGGTTGCCGGGCGTCATAGGGCCAGTCCCTCTGCCTCTCTTGATAAGAGATTAAATATGCAATTAAAGTAAAATAAAGATTATATTTACTTTAATCGTGTTAAGCATTAATGTCAACTACTTTATATACTAGAACAAAAGCGCAAGCGCCTTGATCAGCCTAAGGCAGGCATAAGACGCGCATGAATAGAAGGTGTACTTTGCCTTCAATTCATGCGTGGCTTATGACCCCGAGGGGCTAGGCGCTTACGCTAGATGTCGTGCGCTTATCCACAGTACAAGAATTTTATAGTTTCCTAAACAATAAAAAACAGTGAATTAGTGTGTTCAAAATATAATCTAAGAAAACTCCACTTACCATCCATCATTTTATCTATCAAGCGAGACTTACCTGATTTTTTCGGCTCGTTAAGAATAGGATAAAAACTGGTAGATACTATTAAGCAAAAAGACTGATGAGATTACCATCCGGATCATGCACAATTGCATAACGCTGTCCCCAAACCGCATCCCACGGTTCACGGTATCCATCATACCCACTACGAACGATCTGATCATATAAATCATTTAGCACCTCATTGCTTTCACAAGAAAACGCTAATTCAACCCGATGTCCAGTAGGTTCATCCCACTTTCCATAAACTCCTTTTGCAATTTCTTGAGTATCAAACGCTAATCGAAAACCACTTTGTTCAACTTCTACATGTTGTTCCCCATTCAAGCTTTCTGGGATCACTAGTCCTAGTACACGATAAAAATCTAATGATGCTTTCATGTCTTTCACAACAATACCTACCATATCCAATTTAATTCCCATTGGATTCCCTCCTCTAATTGTGTCACATTGTTTTACACTACTCCACAATTACATTTATTGTAATTGAATTGTTACGAACAAAACAATGAGCTAAATTATTTCTTTGAATGGCCATTAAGCCATCAAAAGTTGCGTTCATTCCACTGATTTTAACTTAACCAAAAAGAGTAAATGCATATACCTTGTATCAATTACTGATTATTTGCCCATAAATGTACTATCTAAATAAGACTTTCTCTGTTCATCATTAGGTTTTTAATCGTGCACACCCACGCAATATACGCATATTTTTCATAGAATCATGATGAAATTAACTAAGTAAATTAACCTTTTGTCAATCTATTGGTATAATGGATGGCAGAACTTATTTTTACCTATATAAAGAAAGGTTTGATCTGACTTGGAACACAACTCCTCAAACTTTATTAGAAGTATCATTAAAGAAGATCTCGAAACTGGAAAACGTAATAATGTTTATACTCGTTTCCCACCTGAACCGAACGGCTATTTGCACATTGGTCATGCAAAATCAATTGTGATTAACTTTGGATTGGCAGATGATTTTAATGGGAAAACAAACTTAAGATTTGATGACACAAACCCGTTAAAAGAAGATACAGAATACGTAGAATCAATTAAGGAAGATGTAGCATGGCTTGGGTATGAATGGGATGAATTGTTTTTCGCTTCCGATTATTTTGAAGAAATGTACAACCGTGCAATGCTTCTAATTAAAAAGGGTAAAGCATATGTCGATGAATTAACGGCCGAAGAAATAAGACAATACCGTGGAACACTAACAGAGCCCGGAAAAGAAAGCCCGTATCGTGATCGGTCTATTGATGAAAATATTGAATTATTTGAGCGTATGCGTAAAGGCGAATTTGAAAACGGCACGAAGGTACTTCGCGCAAAAATTGATATGTCTTCACCAAACCTAAACATGCGTGATCCAGTCCTTTACCGTGTGGCACATGCAACACATCATAATACCGGCGATGCATGGTGCATTTATCCAATGTATGACTTTGCCCATCCACTTGAAGATGCAATTGAGGGTGTGACTCATTCTCTTTGTACTACTGAATTTGAGGATCATCGTCCGCTTTACAACTGGGTTATTGAAGAATGTGAAATGGAGCATAAGCCACAACAAATCGAATTTGGCCGTTTGAATATCACAAATACAGTGATGAGTAAACGTAAATTAAAACAACTTGTTGATGAAAAGTTTGTTGATGGTTGGGATGACCCAAGAATGCCGACGATTTCAGGATTAAGAAGAAAAGGCTATACTCCTGAATCTATTCGTGAATTTGTGAAAGAAACAGGTGTATCTAAAGGTTCTGGAACAGTCGATGAAGCTATGCTTGAGCACTTTGTGCGAGAAGACTTGAAGCTAAAAGCTCCACGTACGATGGGGGTTTTAAATCCATTGAAAGTTGTTATTACGAATTACCCAGAAGATCAAGTGGAGATGCTTGATGCTGAAATCAATCCAGAGGTTCCTGAAATGGGGACAAGACAAATTCCATTCTCTCGTGAAATTTACATTGAACAAGAAGACTTTATGGAGAACCCTCCTAAGAAGTACTTCCGTTTGTTCCCTGGTAATGAAGTCCGTCTCAAACACGCGTACTTCATTAAATGTGAAGATGTTATTAAAGACGCAGATGGAAATGTGATTGAAATTCATTGTACGTACGACATTGAAACGAAGAGTGGCTCTGGGTTCACTGGACGTAAAGTAAAAGGTACTCTTCATTGGGTGGATGCTAAACACGCGTTGCCAGCTGAGTTCCGTCTATATGAACCGCTTATTCTTGATAAAGAAGAAAATGAAGAGGAACAAGAAAATTCAGCAGAAAAAACATTCCTTGACTATGTAAACGAAAATTCTTTAGAGGTTTTACAAGGCTTTGTTGAGCCAAATATGAGTGAAGTTGAGGGTCATGATAAGTTTCAATTCTTCCGTCATGGATACTTTAACGTAGATCCTAAACAAACAACAAAAGAAAAAACAGTTTTCAACCGCATTGTTTCGTTAAAGAGTTCATTTAAATTAAAATAAGAAATGCGCAAGCGCCTTGTGCAGCCTCGGGCAAATAAGACGCTCAGGAATAGAAGGTGTTCTTTGCCTTCAATTCCTGAGTGGCTTAGACCCAAGAGGGGCCGGACGCTTGCGCTGGGCATGAAAACTAAGTCAAAAGATTTATACTTATCTTCTAAGAAAAAGTTTCTAAGTTGTTCATGCAATTTAGTTTAACCCAGGGGCTGACTTAACATTAAAATGTCAGCCCCTTTCGTTTATAAGGACTTTTAATCCTCATCTTTTACATCTATATCCTCTGGAATTGGCTCCTTCATATATTCATCTACCATATTTTTATATTTTTCCAATTGTTCAAAGTGGGTTTTAAACTGATCTTGATAAATCAAATATTGTTCGCCGTCATACAGAGCTCTAATTTTCCTTTGAAGAATCAAGTTTTTCACTTGTTCTTCGGGTATAGATAAGTAGTCTGATGTTTCTTCGATTGTTAAGTACATTTTTATCCGTCCTCTTTTAACTAGATTTCTCATCTCATCTGGGCTTCATTTAATCGCGCACTCATCCGTTTTACGATTCTGCCTTATTTTTAGCACGTTAAGATACGAGCATTAACATAATTGGAACTGTAACGATACTTAATAGTGTTGTTATTAGCGTACTAGATGAGACAAAATCAGGCTCAGTATTATATTGTAATGCATACATAGTTGTATTGGCGGCAGTTGGCATAGCTGCTAAAACAATTAAAGTTTTCGCTAAAAGCCCTTCAATAGAAAACATCATGATGATAAGATAGGCAAACACAGGAGAAATGACTGCTCTAATAATAATAATGCTTGAAATTTCACCTAATTTCACGTCTTTCCGACTAAGTGTCGCTAATTGCATTCCTAAAACAAGCATAACCGTAGGGATTGCGGCATTTGCGATTAAATCGATAGATTGCATGAAAAAGCTGGGGATTTTAAGCCCTGATAGTTGAAAAATCAAACCTGATGCAGCTCCATAGATGACTGGCATTTTAGCGACTTTCTTCAACGACTCTTTGATACTATTCGTCTCTTTACTACCTCTCGCTGCATAATACAAGCCAATTGTATTCATTAGTAACGATTGAATGACCATCATAATAACCGCATAATCAAATCCGACACTTCCGAATGCAAACAAGATAATAGGTACGCCATAATTGCCGCTATTCATAAAGACACCTGATAAAATCATCGCAGAAATCATTGATTGTTGGAGTTTCTTTACTCTTCCAATGAGCAATGTCAAGAGCAATAGCGCCACACAAAGCGTCACACAGAACATTATAATATGTAAATAATCATATGTTAGATCATTCGTATAGAATGTTCTGAAGGCCAAAAAGGGAGACATTAAATATAGTGCGGTTGTGGAAACTGACTTCCTATCTATCGTTAGCTTTTTTTGACCAATATAACCTATTACAAAAATAAGAAAAGCTGGTAATACAATGATGATAAATTCCATACAAGATCCTCCGTAAAAATAATAAAGCGAGACTTACCTTAGCTTTTACGGGCAGTTATCCCCCACCTTCACTTCACTGTAATCTACTCAAGCTTAGGGGGTATTACTGCCCGTTAATGCGGGGTAAATCAACTATAAAGTAAGACTTATCATAGCTTTTAAGAACTAGTTATTGCTGGATAAACTAACTATAACAGTCTTTAGCGGCTTTTACATTATCTATGAACCATATAATTTCTCGTCTTTTTATAGAGTATCTACTAGGCTCTTTCGTTAAGAATGGGATAATCGGAATTGAAAAAGACTGTTCATCCATATCATCGAATGATCAGTCTTTACAATTACTTTTTTTTAAACCCTTCTTCTTCTAAATATTGCTTTGCTTCACTATATGAAAGGAATGTCCCATCTAAATTCACCCCGGCATAAACATTCCACATTTCATCGTCTTCGTGAACAAGAATAAGTGTATGATTTTCGGCATTTATCCATTGCTCCTCATCGATTTCCTTAACAGTTGCTGTTTCTTCCGATGATTTAGCTGATAAGGAAAGAATCGATTGTTCGATCACCGTACGAAGGTCTTCCTCAGAAAAGTCACGAATGTTTACCATTCCTTTGTTATCACTTGGAAAATCCTTTATTTCCTCCGTATAAACAAATCCATTTCCATTAGGATGCAAATGATATACAACATTTTTCTTCTCTGTTACACTTTCTTCAAAGTGAAAATTAACGCGTCCGAGTGAAACGTTTTTGCGTTCTAATTGAGGAAAGGTTTCTATAATTGCAAGTTTTTGTTCAAAAGTAAGCATGTTACCTCCAAGTAATCTGAAATTTGAATACTGCTCATTATACCATTTGATGAACAAGTTACAAAAATGAAGATCCTCCGTCGACTAGTAACGATACCTTGAGAGAATAGTAACAGGCTTACTACTTCCTTGTTTCTATGAAATCCGTTTATACAACAACTGTTCAGCCTATTATTTTTTCTATTCTCCCGTGAAAATATCTAGGAAAATTGTCTTTTTCCTAGAACTATTGTCGAAAGCATTTCAATCTTGATCAAAATCCTTAATAATAGAAATATATTAATCACATATCTTTATTAGGAGCTATGCGCGATGGAAAATACATTAGATTCTGAGTTGATAAATAAAATTGACAGTATTAGAAATTTAATGATTGTTACCGCACAAACAAAGGGATTCAATAATCCTGAGACAATAAAGTACAGTCAAGAATTGGATAAATTAATTTTTGAAACTCAAGTATTATTAAAGCCTTGCAGTTAATCTCCAGATTGGACAAGGATCCATACACTTGCTTGTCCAAATTTTCTGAGCGAATGTTCACTGATTGTTGTTCATTCGCATCTATCTAGATTTTTTTACATCTATCATTGATAAGGACATCTTTCTATGACTGGTAACCGTACCACCAATCATAGAAAGATATCTGCTCGAAAATCCACTCTTTTATCATTGTCTCATTTTTATAAAGGAATTAATCGATCAACCAGATCGATAATGTCATCCTCTTCAATAATACCGAGAGTGACATCCGTAATATCTGGATCGGCAATAAGTTTATCTTTTACCCGATATTTTATATCGTCTGCGTCTGCTAGAGAGAATCCTTTTCTTAATTCAACTAACCCTTCGACATGATAATAACGCCCCTCTTGTAAGACCCGCAATGCTTTTATATCAGAAACATCCTTATCACTTAGGATTAGACGTATGACTTTCATCTCTACATCTTCAGGCGCCGCTACCCCGATAAGGCCAACCATATTATCATACCCTACCCTAAACGCTACTCCCATCATCAAGAAACCAATTAGAATTGTCGCTATGCCGTCCAAAAGATTAAAATTAGTTAAGGCTGTAACAAGGATAGCAATTAATGCTAATAAGGCCCCTGTTACTGCAACAATATCTTCATAAAAAACTAAACGAGTCGGAGGTGCTGCTCGTCCAACATTTTTAAATGCACCACCGACAATTCCCAAGCCTGTTACATTCTCTACTCTTGCTTCATGTAAAATCTCCTTCATCGCTTTTACAAGAATAGCCCCATCTATAACTAGGTTAATGATGAGGACAATTACACTCAGCCAAAACCCACCTGTAGCTCCAGTCGGGTGTTGAAGCAAATGCCACCCTTCCTTAATTGTTTCATACGCCATTATGGTCACAACAAGTACCGCAATCATACAGAAAATATTAATCACTCGACCAAAGCCGGTTGGAAATCGCGGCGTCGGCTTCTTTTCAGATAGAACACTACCAATAAAAACAAACCCTTGATTTAGTGCATCAGCAAGAGAGTGCATAGCTGACGCAAACATCGCTCCACTTCCCCCCACGAAAAAGGCAAAACCTTTACACACTGCAATAATCACATTACCAATCGCCGCTACTGCAGAGGACTTATTTCCCTTTTTAAGTAAAGAGAAAAAGCCATTTTGGTCTGTTTCATTTTTCATTCTATCGCCTCCATAAGCAGTTTATCTATATTGTTATTGTTCTAAAAAGCCTTAGGATTATGACAAAAGATTTAAATGAACTCGCGATTTATCTTCCTTAAATTCGACTTCTAACCTCATTTTCAGTTAGGTCAAGACATATGATAGATACATGTCCAAATACTTCGGAGGATGCGGTCGATGAATTTTATAAAAAAAGCAATAATCATTATCATTGGGAGCATTTTTATTGCATTAGGAATAAATTACTTCTTAGTCCCCTACAAAGTACTGGATGGAGGAATTATCGGCATTGGATTAATCGCTAATTATTTATGGGGACTTAAAGCTGGTTTAATGATTATCCTCCTCAGTATCCCTATTTTTCTTATCGCATGGTATCGCTATAGAGATTATTTTTACAATAGTTTACACGGAATGTTTATTTCTTCCTTCTTCATAGATATCTTCCACCCACTTAAAGCCCTATTTCATATTGATGCGGTTTTTAGCTCCATAATAGGTGGAATATTAGTAGGGGTGGGAATCGGGTTAATGCTGAAGTATAAGACAAGTACTGGCGGCACTGACCTTGTCGCTCAATTTTTATCAGACAGGACGGGAATAAATGTAGGTGTTCTTATTTTTCTTATCGATGCACTTGTCATCCTATCCGGTGGTCTTTTACTATCTACAGACACTTTATTGCTTTCTGTTATTACTATTCTATTTGTTGGAATCACGACAAGTTTAATGACAAGGAACATTGTTAATACATCATGAGGAATTCATTTGAATCATATAACCACTTGTAGCACTATCAAGACGATATTCCAATTCCTTTTCAGAAATCTCTCCAAATACTTTGTCTTTAATTGAAGAGGCAGCAGCCACTCCGACTATTAAAAGTAAAAATAAAATAAATTCTTCAACAGCTGGACAGAAAAAACCACTTACAAAACACATATAAATTTGTTCAGAGCTTGCGCTTTTGTTCTTAGCTCTATATAGATTCATACTCCCCATCAGGTCTAAAGCTTGTTCTTAAATACGATTTTAGTCATTAGTAAGTTTATATAGGAAAATTTTAAAACGTGAAGATGCCACAAACCTATCAATTTGCTCCCCCATATAAAAAGCCAAACAATGTTGTCAAGAGCCAAACTAGCAATTAATTTATGTCTTTGTCCGTTACGAAACTCTATTATTTTGCATTTACTATAAAGTGAAACTTCCATCAGTGGGGTTTTACTGTAAGTTAATCTGCGTTAAATGAATTTTATAGAAAGGAGGCAATAACGATTAGTAAAATTCAACTAATCCCATTTAAACTAGAAGAAATATCGGAAGAATTAGTTGATTATATTCCTTATGGTATCGAAATGGTCAATGCACCTTCATTTTGGCAAGAAACAAAAGGAGAAGATGTTGTTGTCGCAGTTTTAGATACCGGATGTGATCTATCTCATCCTGATTTAGCCGATCGAATCATTGGCGGGCGTAATTTTACCAGTAGTGATCGTGATGATTACTCGGATTCCCATTTTCATGGAACGCATGTTGCCGGAACCATTGCTGCTTCGTCAAATGGACAAGGGGTAATTGGTATCGCTCCCGAGTCTAAATTATTAATCTTAAAAGTATTAGATGAAAATGGAAGTGGCAGTTACGAAGGTATCATTGACGCCATTCATTATGCTAGAACATGGCGCGGACCAAATCAAGAAAAGGTAAGAATCATCTCTATGTCTTTAGGTGGACCTAATGATGTCCCAGAACTACACAACGCCATCAAATTGGCCGTTAAAGCTGGTATTCTTATCATTTGTGCGGCAGGTAACGAAGGTGATTCGTCCGAACGTACCGATGAAACAGCCTATCCAGGTTTTTATAATGAGGTTGTTCAGGTCGGAGCTGTTGATGAAAACAAAAATCTTGCTAGATTTTCAAATACAAATGGTGAAATTGATTTAGTTGCCCCCGGCGTAAATATTTTGTCTACCTACCCAGGAAGCAAAACGGCAAAACTATCCGGTACGTCTATGGCCGCTCCCCATGTTTCAGGTGCTGTGGCATTAATTATCAATAAAACAGAAAAAAAATACGGACGTACCTTAACCGAACCAGAAATTTACGAATATTTACGAAAAAACACCGTATCAATCGGACTATCAAGAAAGGCGCAGGGGAATGGTTTGTTGTTTCTTCAAGTAGATAAACAAAAGAAAAAGAAGAGGAATGAGTAAAGTACTTCTCTTTTGTACTTTTGATTCCACCTTTCCCAAATAGGTAATACACTTGTTTTATCGGTATAAAACACAAGTAGCTAGATAAGACAGATGAGATAAAATGTCTTTTCTAGCTACTTTTCATGTAAATAAGTAGATTGCTCTCGTGGTAGCTTAAGTCTGATGTCTTAGTAAACATTCCTCACAATGAATCTAAAGCCTGTTTTAAGTCCGCCCAAATATCTTCCCACGCTTCAAGTCCGACCGATAAACGTAGTAATTCATTTGAAATCCCCATTTCCTTTCTTACTTCTTCAGGAACACCTGCATGTGTCATTGAGGCGGGATGTTGAATCAATGTTTCAGCATCACCAAGGCTTACAGCTATTGGGATTAATTTTAGTTGATTTACCATATTTTTGACGTCTTCGTATGTCCTGCCTACTTCAAACGAAAGTAGCCCTCCACCTTTTTTCATTTGTTTCATCCTAACAGAAAAGTCTGGATGATCTTGGTCACCAGGATAATACACAGCGTTAACTTTAGGATGTCTTTTCAACAAACTAGCAAGCTTTTCGGCATTTGCGCAGTGGCGATCCATTCTTACTGCCAATGTTTTTATTCCCCGAAGCAATAACCAGGCATCAAACGGAGAAATGATGCCTCCAATATCCTTTTGTACGGTTTTCTTTAAACGACCAATGATATCCTTTTTGCCGATAACGATACCCGCAATCACATCACCATGTCCACCAATGTATTTCGTTGCACTATGGATGGCAATATCACAGCCTAATTGAAGAGGCTTTTGTAAATAGGGGGTTGAAAACGTATTATCTACAACTACGAGAATTCCCTTTTCTTTTGCAACGGAAACAACGAGTTCTAAATCAATTACCTTTAATGTAGGATTAGTCGGTGTTTCAATGTAGATACACCTTGTATTTTCATGAATATTTGCAATGATTTCTTCACTTGTGGCTAAATCGGAGAAGGAATAATCGATCTCATATTTTCCCTTTAGAATCTGTAGCAATCCATAAGTACATCCATACAAACCTTTTGAACATAAGATATGATCATGGGCCTTTGTTATACCAATTAAGACAGCTGATACGGCCGCCATACCAGATCCGAATGCAAGCGCCGACTCCCCCTCTTCTAACTGCGCCATACGCTCTTCTAAAACCGTAACAGTTGGATTCGAAAGTCGAGAATAAATATAACCATCTTCTACACCAGCAAATCGATTCGCCCCTTGCTCGAACGTTGAAAAAGAAAACGTTGATGTTTGATAAATTGGTAGAGTTAAGCTATCGGAGTGATTCTTTGAATCATAACCTGCATGGATTGCTTTTGTTTCGAAATGGTATGTTTCTTCTTTTTTCATTGTTATCTCCCTCATTCCATTCATATCGAGCTGTACACTATCCAACAACCTAAAAACCCTTTCATTTTATAGTATATTTTCATCAGCTTTATTTCGTCACATCGATCCTTGTTGTAAATGAAACCATTATCAACAGAGCTATAAAGTGAGACTTCATGATGAAATTGAAATAAAAAATTGAAGCAGTGAAGCAAATAATCTGAAATGGTTGAGATGGAGACATTGCTGAATCTAAAAAAACACAGGCTTGAGTTTGCCTGTGTTTTTCTTTACCTAAGGATTGTTATTTAATAGGTCCATTCGTAATTTGTGTTAGTCTTTCATTAATATCAAAAATTTTGAAATTCGGATTAGTTACGCCAAGACTACCCATTCTTTCTCTGTGCATATCTTCATATTTTTGAGCGTCTTCCTTTGTTTCGAAAATATAAATTCCCCCAGCTTCTTTTGTTTCTACATTTTCCGTCCAAATCTTCCAAAGAAATCCTGGTTCTTCATTGATACTTTTGGCTAAATCAGAAAATGCATTAGCCATTTCATCTCCAAAAGGTCCTTCATGTTTAAAATCTACTTGTAATACGTATGCCATTTTTCATTCTCCTTTAAGTACAATCTTTGAAATTATTTTATCGTTTTTCAATATATACTTCACCGAGAATCTCACTAAGTTGATATTCATCGGATGAAAGTTGTTCTTGCAAATATGAAGATACCTCACTTTGTTTAATATCATACATATCTTCAATTTCTCTTGAAAACAAGAGTTCTTCTTTCTCAAGAAGACTTTTAAGTGTTGGAAGTGGTTGTGGTTGAAGAGGTTCGGCTGTTTCCAATACTTGTTGTAATCCTTGTGCATAGAATTCTAATGAACGTTGACCAACAATTTTAACCCCTTTATTCTCTTCGTTGACCATAATAACCGTTGGGAACCCTCTGACACCAAGACTTCCAGCTAGTGCGAAATCTTGTTCTAAAAGCTGTTGACTTGACTCAAGTGCTGCTTCCTTCACGATTGATTCACCGTCGAGGCCCATTTGATTGACAAGATCAATCAAAACTTGATCGTCTGCAATATTTTTATTAAAGGCAAAAACAGCTTCTCTCGCTCTACGTAAATACGTGTTTGCTAACTCTTCACTTTGCTGTTGAATGACTTTAAACACGCGGGAAGGTGGAAACGATGATTGAATAGGATTATCAAGCCATAATGTTCCATCAATTGGCATACGAGTATGCTCGCCAACCTCTCTCCAATGTCCAGCTACGTCTGCTGGGCTACCAATGCCATTTGCTCTGTCTGCGAATCCATCCCAATTTGGTAATAATCCACCCATTACAGTTTGGAATTTAATATATTGTCCGTATTGCTTTTCAAATCGGCGTAAAACAGGTTCAAGTGCCCAGCAGTGTGAACAAATTGGATCAGTAACATAATAAAGAGTGATTTTTTTCTGAGGCTGGTTCAAATTAATTGTTTCTATTGCATCTTCCCCAACTTCACCACATACACCAGTTTCTAAATCACAAACCATATTATTTTTACTCAATTCCTCTCCCCATTTCTTTATTGTTTATTATAATGTTGCGCCCATTTCTGGATCGGTTCTAAAGCTACTGTCAAAGATCGCCCTTTTTCTGTTAATTCATACGAAATCATAACAGGAGTTCCAGACGTCACTTTTTTTTCGATTAATCCGTGGTCAATGAGCTCAGTCAGTTTCAATGAAAGGGCTCTAGGCGTAATCTCTGTAAGATCCCTTTTTATTTCAGAAAAATGGGCTGTCCCATTTGGACAAAGGGACAGGTAATGTATAATCAACCCATTCCACTTTTTACCCAATATTGCAAAAGAATATTGTAAGTATGGACATATTTTAATTAAAATCACCTTCTTTATACATTTACTATATCAGATATATTAAATATATCAAATATAATTATTATACCCATTTTACTAACTACGTTTTGCATTCAAAAAGTCATTAGTAGAAATCTGAGTTTTCGAATGCAAAAAGCATCCACTTTTTGCGAATGCTTCCTCAGATACTTCAACTATTATGCTGCAACTCGTTTCCAGATTAATTTCGTATTTTGCTCTTTACCATCTTCAATAATTGGTGGACTCACAATCTCAAGAATGTCTCCATCAAGATTGACATAACGTGGTTGTGAATCGCCCAACCACGTTGGATTCATGCTAACTGTCATTTGATGTGTAACAACTTTGTTCACTTCATCCACTTTGTATGGTCCTGCGTAAGCTAGGTATCCTTGTGCTGCAGTAGCCATTTCTTCTTGGGTTCCAGTGTGCAACGCACCAGATGCATATTTAGGACGCCCTTTAGTCATCATTTGTGCTGACATAAATCCTTCTGGATGATACATAATAAAGCCCGTTGCATCTTCACCCATTGGATATGTTTTATTGCCCATATTATCTACCACTTCATACGAAACTAAAGTCCAAATTCCAATGACTTGCTCTTTTTTAAATTTATTTTCAATCATTTCTTTTCCCTCCGAAATTTGAACCTTCATTATTTTGTCCTCATAAGAATAGTATAAGTATTTTCTATTAATAATATAAATATATATGTATGATATATTCTATTTAAAATACTTATAAATAGGGTGAATCCATGGAATTAAAACAAATACATTACTTTACCGAAGTAGTGAAGCAAGGAAGCTTTTCAAAGGCTGCTGAACAGTTATATATTTCTCAACCAAATATTAGTAATGTTATAAAAGATTTAGAAAAAGAATTGGATGTAACGCTACTAATCCGAACAACTAGAAAAGTAGAGCTTACCGATACAGGAAAGTTACTCTTCCAATACGGACAACAAATTTTTCAATCACTTCAGTTTTTTCACCAAGAATTAGATGATATGAAAAATAGGAAAAAGGGATCGATAAAAATAGGAATTTTCCCAATGTTAGGTATGCACTTTTTCACTGAAATCCTCGCTGAATTCCATAAGCGATATCCTGGAATCAGCATCCGATTTGAGGAAGATGGTGCGTACAATTTAAAAAAATCACTAATTCAAGGAGAGTTAGATTTAGTCGTTATGCCTCTTCCAATCGAAAAGGAAGAATTCAATTTCCTCCCCTTTTTGAAAGGAGATTTACGCCTTCTCGTGCATAAAAACCATGCTCTTGCAAACAAAGAGGAAGTCGCCTGGTCAGATTTGCAAAATGAAGATTTTATCATCTTTCGTGAGGGGTTCAGTATACGTGACACAATATTTGAGGAATGCAAAAGACTTGGTTTTGAACCAACTATTATTTGTGAATCTTCACAATGGAATTTTATGATCGAAATGGTCTCCATTAAACAAGGTATAGCGATTCTTCCTCAGAGCACCCAAAAAGAAATCGATTATACTGACAAGCACATAAAAGTATTACGTCTCACTGACCCACAAATCAATTGGCATCTAGGGATTGCCTGGAGGAAGGAAAGCTATATTTCCAATGCAACTAAAACGTGGATAAATTTTGTCAAGGAGCGACTAAAATTATGACTAAAACAAGATTAACCTCAGCCTTTCCGGATATTTATCCTCCACCTAAAAAATACTGAAGGAGGAAAAACTTGTTTACACTCTTTTCTATTTGCAATTTATTCATTTTATCCGTTTATACTGATGTATGATAGGACATCCTAGAGAATTAATGTCCAAAGAATGGATGGTTTTTGTCGAATCTATGACATCCTCTTCATTTATAATGAATAAGTATCGCGTTTTGATTGCTCTTTGAATGTTTTTTTTTTATGCTTAAAGAAGGAATTTTAGAATAGGAGCGAATAACATGAGTAACGATATAAACCATCCGAAACAACGTAATTACAATCCGTTGATTTGGGTGTTGTCATTTGTAATTGTCGGTGTCATTTTTGCAACATATTTTTTACCTAAAAGCAACGATGGTACTGTGCTAGGGATAGACTTAACCGTTTTGCCGCTAATGAATGCTATCTTTAACACTTTTACCTTTCTCTTTCTATTAGTCGCTTTATTTATGATTAAACAAAAAAATATAAAACTACATCGCCGTTTCATTATCGCAGCATTTACGACGACTTTTCTGTTTTGTATCACTTACTTAACATTCCATGCGATGGCTGAGTCCACGAGCTATGGCGGAGATGGCACCTTAAAGTATATTTACTACTTCGTCTTGATCACACATATTGTTCTCGCTGCAGTGATTGTACCACTTGCTCTCATCTCACTTGGTAGAGGGCTGAATATGCAAGTTGAAAAGCATCGAAAAATCGCACGTATTACGATGCCACTTTGGCTTTATGTTAGCTTCACGGGAGTGTTAGTCTACATCATGATTTCACCCTATTATTAAATCTCAGGTTTCTCAAGACTATCTTATTTTAATCTGACTCAACCAAACAATCCAAAAAGACCAGAAAACAGGCTTAAACGCACCCAGTTTTCTGGTCTTTTTTATTTTGCATAGTAAACAAAAACTTCTTAAATCACACCTAGCATATGTAGATAGACAACCACAATTGTTAATGGTACAATCCATTTCATTAAAAATGTCCATGTCGGGAAATAGACTAGCGGAAATGTGTTTGCCATTCTAAATTCTTGTTCAACAATCGTTCTGTTCATTTTAAATGAAATAAAAATAGCAATTAATAAACAACCAAGCGGGAGCATGATATTACTTACAAGGTAATCGGTCGCATCGAATACTGTTTTATCAAAAATGTGGAAATCAGCTAGTACTCCCATTGACAACGCAGCCGGTATACCAGCGATAAAGACCACTATACCCGACACCCAAGAAACTTTCTTTCTTGATCGTTTCCCCCCTTCTGTTAATGCAGACACAATAATCTCTAATAAACTAAATGAAGATGTTAGCGTTGCAAATAAGAAAAGGAGCAAAAATAGGCTTAAAAATACTTCTCCAAATGGGATTTGTGAAAATACTGTAGGTAGAACAATAAATAAGAGTCCTGGACCTTCTGTAGGTTCGAGCCCAAGTGCAAAGACTGCTGGAAATATCGCCAGTCCTGCAAGCATTGACACAAATAGATTCATCAGAACAACAGATGTGGCCGAAGATGGGATACTCACATTTTTATCAAGATATGAGCTGTAAGTGACCATACACGAAAACCCAACTGCCAATGCAAAAAAGGAATGACCAAGCGCGTACAGAATCCCCTCACTCGTCAAGCTTGCGAAGTCAGGATTCAAGAAAAATCTGACGCCCTCAACCGCACCCTCTAATGTTAAGGATCTCACTACAAGGATAATAAAAAAGAGAAATAGTAACGGCATCATATATTTGTTTGATTTCTCAATCCCATTTTTGATCCCAAATGTAATCACAATAATATTGATGATTAAGTAGATCGCTACACCGAGAAGAGTTATACTCGGCGTACTCGTAATACTAGCAAAGAGTTCCGGATAGTTAGCCCCCTTTTGAATAACCTGACCTACAAGTGAAAGAAGGCTATAAATTAACACCCATCCGCCAACTACACTATAAAATGATAGCAGTAAAAAACAACCTATTACACCAAGCAACCCAATTTTATTCCACTGGCTTCCTGGAGCCAACTTTTTGTATGCCGAAATGGCCTCTCGCTTCGCTCCCCGCCCAATAATAAACTCCGAAATAAGCATCGGAAGTCCAATTAGTATCGTAAACACGATAAAGACTAAAAAGAAAGCCGCCCCGCCATTCATCCCTGCAACATATGGAAACTTCCAAATTGCCCCAAGGCCAATCGCAGCCCCTGCCGAGGAAAGAATAAAGCCAATTTTAGACGACCACTGCTCTCGTTTCCCCTCCATATTATCCCCCTTATTTTATGGAATTTTAATAACTCAATTAAGAAAAGCGTAAGCACCTTGTTCAGCCTCAGGCATGGCATAAGACGCACATGAATAGAAGGCGTTCTTTGCCTTCAATTCATGTGTAGCTTATGATCCCGAGGCAGTTACGAACGCGACGTCCTGTCGCTGTAACTGCACTTGCACGTCCTGTGCTTCGGGGCTAGGCCGCTTGCGCTAGACACCCAAACTAAGTACAAAACATATAAATTCTGATAGTACTAAAAGAAATATTTGAGCTATTACATCCGTATACTTGTTTTTAACTTGTCTAGTTTATCACATATACATCCGCTTTGTGAAAAGCCCCTCTAGTTGAAAGAGACATTTACTATCGAAAGAACAAAAACAGAAAAAGGCGCAAAAAAAGAAGCCTAGGAGAGATTCCTATAGACTTCATTAGACTAACCTTTAGGTTTTTCGACTCTCCATAGGCCAAGACTTTACGAATTAGCCTCTTTCACGACGCGGACAGGTCGTACTAAGCTATAGATGAATCCTAAAATACCACCGACAATAGCAGGTACAATCCATCCTAATCCAATTTCATAAAAAGGAAGCATTTGTGCAAAAAGAGTATTTACTCCTTGAACACTGATCCCCGCTCCATTTAAACCATCAAATAAACTAACAATGAATGTTAATAATAGACTTCCTTGATACACTTCCGCTCTTCCTTTGAAAAGTGAATGTGTGAAAGTTAAGAAAATCAAGACGATCGCTAACGGATAAATAGCTGTCAATACAGGAACTGACAATGAAATTAATTGTGTTAACCCGAAATTCGCAAAGATTGTACTAATAACAGAAAAAATAATCGCGAAATTTTTATAAGATACACTTGGAACTAGCTTATGGAAATAAGTTGCACAAGCAGTAATTAAACCAACACTTGTTGTTAAACAAGCTAGTAGCACAATCAATCCTAGTAATACTCCACCGAAAGCACCAAAGTAGTGGCCTGAAACTTCAGATAAAACTTGTCCACCATTATCTAAATAACCTAGTTGTTCCACACTTAAAGCACCAAGATAAGATAATCCTGTATAAATTAAAGCTAAAAGAGCAACTGCAATAACTGCTGCTTTCATACAAGCCACAAGAAGATGCTTCTTATCTGTTATCCCTTTTTCTCTAATCGCATTAATAACAATAATTCCAAATACGAAAGCAGCAAGGGCATCCATCGTCAAATACCCTTCTTGGAATCCTTTAAAGAAGGCATGAGATGAATAAGCATCCATAGGAGCTTGGAAATCACCCATTGGTTTGAAAACGACAAGAGCCATAAGAATTGCAATAAAGGCAATCATAATTGGCGTTAACCATTTCCCAATAATATCAACCATTTTGGAAGGATTGATTGAAATAAAACAAGTAACTGCAAAGAAGATCAAAGTGAAAATAAGTAACGGCAGGAAACTAATTTCAGCGCCTAAGAAAGGTCTGATCGCTATTTCAAACGAAACTGTTCCTGTTCTTGGAATAGCAAACAATGGTCCAATTGATAGATACAAAACAACTGTAAAAATTACCCCGAACATCGGATTGACACGACTTGCTAATGATTGTAAATCATCTTTCCCAGAAATACCTAACGCTAGTACACCGAGTAAAGGTAATCCAGCTCCTGTCACTAAAAAGCCAGCATTAGCCGCCCAAACGTTTATTCCAGCTGATTGCCCTAATAAAGCAGGGAAAATTAAATTTCCTGCACCGAAAAACAATGCAAACAGCATAAAGCCAATAACAATAATAAATGAAAATGGTACATTTTTTGACACGATTCTACCTCCATAAAAAACTATTTACCTATAATAGATTTTACGTAAACACCCAATCTTTCCCAAATTTGTTATATTGTAAATAATCAGAAAATTAAACTGATGATTATTGGATTTATTTTACAACTAAAGGCGCATACTAAGTCCAAACTATTTGTATACAATAGCATATTTACAACAACCATACAATATATTAAAATAATTTTTTAAAGAAAAAATGATAAGGAGACATTCCCTTTTCGTATTCTCTAGGAAATGCACCCTTACAATTTTTAAATAATAGATTTTTCTGACAAGGACATTGGTACAACAACTAAATGGGTTAACACGTTCCTGCCTCTGAGCTTTTCACTTTACTCCCAAAAAGGTAGATCAATAAAATCAAGACCATAAAAGTAGCTGAATATCCGAACATCATACCGTACCCAACATAACTTGCTAGACTACCAAGCCCGATTGATCCAATCGCCATGCCAAGATCCATAAAAAGCAATAACATTGAATTTGCTGTCGCCTTTTTCTCAAGTGGAACTAGAGTTAAAGCCCAAGCTTGAATAATTGGCTGCATGACACCGTAGGCTATACCGAATAAACATCCGGAAAGCAGGACCAAACCAAGACTATGAGATAAGCTTAGTAAGAACAATCCAATTGATCCTGAAATGGCTGCAGGAATGATCAAGATTTTATGACCAAATCGATCGAATATTTTACCAGAGACGATTCTAACAGCAACGATGGTTATCCCTTGCGCAGTGAAAAACTGTGAAATACTCCCCCCAATCTTCATTTCGTTACCTAATGCCCCAATAAAATTGACAGTTCCTGAAATAGCCATATAATTCAGCGCAACCAAAATGCTTGGAACGAGGATACGACGATCAAACATATAGGTGTAAAAAGGTTCTTTCGTTGCTGTCTTTTGTTCGGTTGGCTCTTCTATTTTCATATTTTTTACAAATAAGCTGCAAATGAATGAAAACAACATAAGGACTAGCGTGATAAGCAGCATCGACTTAAACGAGTAGTTAGCAAGATAAGCAATCGCAATCATCGGTCCTAACGTCGTCCCAATACTCGTTGACATGGCAAAAAAAACGATTCCCTCTCCCAAACGCGAGCTTGGAACTAAGCTACTTGATAATGTGAAGAGTAAGTTCGTCAACATACAAAATCCTATTCCCTGCAGTGCTCGAACAAAAATCAAAAATCCAATTGAGTCACTTAGAAAGCTAATAGCAATTGTTATCATGAAATAAATAAGCGAAATAACTAATAGTAACTTCATATTTATTTTTTGAATAATAACACTTGCAAAAAAACGTGTAATAAATGATGCGGTCATAAGAGCTGTCGTCATTGTTCCAGCAATACTTGGATTATTGCTAATCGTCGTTACATATAGAGGAAAGCCTGCTGTAATCATATAAAATGCGGCGAAAAGCACTAACGAAGATACCACAATTGTCGTATATTGTCCCGTCCACAATTTAACTTTTACTTGATTCATACAATTTAATCCCACCTATCTATGCTACACCTACCTTTTGTAATGATTAATTTGCCCTCTTTAACGAAAAGTTATTTATTTATCAATCAAGACTTCCTCTACTCTTTACAAGCAATTATCCCCCAGCAATTTTGAATCAGAATTACAGCAATAGCTTGATTGTTTATGGAATAATTAATCAATAAGAGTTAAAATATTAATTAGATTCGACATATTTAGCCATCATTCTTCAGGATTATTTATCGTCAAAACAGGGTGAGTCTACTACATCTTTTTAGGATTCTCTCCCTTATCTGAACAGGTCAACATTTTGAACATAAATACAAAAGCTAGATTTCAAATCGCTTAACCTCGTTATAAAAATGTTATAGCTAAACAAAAAAATAAGACGAACCCTAACTCTTACGTGCAGTATACTCCCACATCAACTCATTGAAGGCGGAGTATACTGCACGTTCATCTACGAAAAAAGTAGCTTTTCACAGCTTCAATAAAACAAGAATTACCTTAGCTTTTACGAGCAGTTATCCCCACCTTCGCTTCTTAGAGGTTCAGATATGTCTGCCCGTTAATACCGGATAAAGTAATAAATCATTATCTATTTCACAAATGGAGGTATGCTTAGTGAGTGAACAGTTTTCAAGTTTAAAGCGAGATGAAATTATTGCGAAGATGCAAGCAGAAGAATTTGATTTATTAGTCATTGGAGGCGGAATCACTGGGGCAGGTATTGCTTTAGATGCTACCAGTCGCTTCATTAAAACGGCACTTGTTGAAATGCAGGATTTTGCTGCCGGAACCTCCAGTCGTTCATCGAAAATGATTCATGGCGGGTTACGTTACTTAAAGAAATTAGAAATCAAATTAGTATCTGAAGTAGGGAGAGAGCGGGCAGTTGTTTATGAAAATGGGCCACATGTTACGACTCCCGAATGGATGATCATGCCTCTATACAAAAAGGGGCCTAACGGAATGTTTATGACTACAATCGGGCTTAGCCTTTATGATTTTCTAGCAGGGGTTAAAAAGGAAGAACGAAAGAGTATGTTGGATACAAAAAAACTTCTAGCATTGGAGCCTAAGTTTAAGCAAGATGGGTTAGTAGGAGGCGGTCGTTTCGTCGAATACCGTTCCGATGATGCTAGATTAACAATTGAAGTGATGAAAGAAGCAGCAACTCAAGGTGCAACAGTCATTAATTACACTAAAGTTACTGATTTTATTTATAAAGATGGCAAAGTCATAGGAGTTCAAATCGTTAATCAAGTAAATGGTCAAGTAAGTGAAATACGTGCGAAAAAAATAGTAAATGCCGCAGGTCCATGGGTAGATTCTTTAAGAAAAAAAGATCATTCCTTAAATAGTAAGCAATTACATTTAACAAAAGGAATTCATCTCGTTTTTGACCAAAGTGTTTTACCTTTAAAACAAGCCGTCTATTTTGACACTCCAGATGGTCGGATGGTCTTAATGATCCCTAGAGACGGAAAAACGTATGTCGGTACGACAGATACTGCTTACAAAGGGGACATAGCACACCCTAGAATGACAGTAAAGGACATCGAATATGTGATTGGGATGATTAATTTTATTTTTCCAAGTTTAAACATTACGTCTAGTGATTTTGTATCAAGCTGGGTAGGGATAAGACCTTTAATTCACGAAGTAGGAAAAGGTGCATCTGAAATTTCAAGAAAAGATGAAATTTGGGAATCGGAGTCCGGATTAGTTACAATTGCTGGTGGAAAGCTAACTGGATATAGAAAGATGGCTGAAACAATTGTAGATTTAATTGCATCGAAATTTCAACAAGTAGAGGGAAAGACTTTTCCTCCTTGCAAGACGAAAAACATGCCAATTTCAGGAGGCCATGTTGGCGGTTCGAAAAATTTTGAAGCCTTCATGAAAGACAAAATGAAACTAGGAGTAGGACTCGGCTTAACTGAAGAAACAGCTTATTCACTCGTCAAAAAATATGGATCAAATATTGATGATCTTTACGAGTTAGTTAAGAAAGACCAACAAGAAGCAGAAAAATTTGGAGTGCCGATCGATCTATATGCTAAAGTTATTTATTCAATTACGAATGAATTTACCTATACACCAGTTGACTTCTTTTTAAGACGTACAGGATCATTGCTTTTTGATACCGAATGGGTGAACCAATGGAAAATACCAGTAATGGCACTAATGGGTGAAAAGCTAGATTGGAATGAAGAGCAAAAAGCGACCTTCAGTGCAGATCTTGAAAAACATTTACGTGATATCACTGTTCCTCTCGATGAGGAACATGAATTAGGTGTAGGACACGGGTTATAGAATAGAGTTTTTTTTAATAGAACCATTAGGTATAGTCTAACTTCCTAAAAGGTAGACCTACACCTTAATCAAACGTTTAATTAGCAGACTGAAGCGCCTAGCGTTTTGGTCTATTTTTTTTGGGAGATTGCGAGACTTCCCTTCTCTTTTACTGCAATAGATCAAGATAATTTCAAAACCATGGAAAACACAAGGAAAACAGCGAAATGATGAGATAAGAGCGTGTGGCCCCGTTTTCATCAATTATGTTGCCGTTTTCTTATCCATTGTTGCCGTTTCCATCAACATTGTTAATTTTTAGCTTATACACCATAATAAGAGTATAAATTAGAAAGGGGATAATACTTATGAAAAAACTTTTAGAATCATTTAAATACGGAATTGAAATGTATACAAATTCTTTGTACGGGGATATTAACTGTCATCCTAAAAAGTTAAAAGTCTCTAACGAAATGCAAAAACAATTAATGCAGCAAAGCAAGAAAGAGTATATAAATCTAACAAAATCTATCAAAGTGACCAACTAACCGATTTTCTCACCATCAGAGGAGACTCGGTTTTTTGGTCTTTAGCAGTTCTTTTAGAACTTAAACAGACTTGAATCATCCTTCCATCTTTCTCCTATTACATAAACAACTATTTAATCGTCTTCCCTACTTGTCAAATCATTAAGTTTTCCTTTATACAACAAAAGCTTGGCATGATGCCAAGCTTTTGTGAATATCAAACAAAATTCTATTCATTTATCTTACGAAGTGACAACAGTCCCCCATTGATCGATAGCGCGTTTCAAAGGCTCAGATGTTTTTGCAGCTTCCGTTAATGGGATATTGTTTACACTTGCTTCTATTGCTGCCCTAAAGGCTTGCGCACCAGATGTTGGTCCATCTGGATGTCCAAATATGCCGCCACCTGCATTTACGACAAGGTTATCGCCAAAATCCTTCAGTAATTGCGGTACCATTCCAGGATGTATCCCAGCAGAAGGAACAGCAAACGTTTTTTCAAAGCCATTCTCTTCTGTTAGCGTCTGATTAATTGCTAATGCGTCAGACCTAGAAATCGCAACGTTTCCGTATGGGCTTGGAAATAGTGAAAAATCTCCACCTACTAGACGTGTTAATTTTCCTACTAGTAACGAATACGAGAATCCCCCACCAGCTTGTCCAGCAAGGACACCCGATAAGGCTGAATGGGCAACAATTGGTAAGTTAATATTATTATTTTCACGCAACGTTTGAAGTGCATCCAATCCATACGCATGAACATTGAATAATAAAGCATTTGCTCCCAATTCTGCTGCGCGCTCCGCCTTCTCATGAAGTTCATTCGTTCTACCTGACAAATTCACCGCATATAGCGCACGTTGCCCAGTATGTTCATAATGACGATTGATGATCTCTTTTGCCGTTGTAATCCGCTTATAAAAAGGAGTTAATTCATTTTCAAAAAGAATTTCATCATCTTTAATTAGATCAATTCCGCCTGCTAACAGCTCTTCTAGTTGAGCAGAAAAGAAGGAAAGGTCTCTTCCCATTACCCCTTTAAAAATAGCTTTTAACAATGGACGATCAGAAACATTTAGTTGTTCCCTAATTCCATTCACACCAAACCGTGGCCCAGGAAATTGTGCGAGTAATTCTCCGTCAAAAGTTAAATCAATGAGTTCATACCCTTCGAAGAAAGATAGCTTTCCGTAAACAGTGGTAAAAATTGCAGGAAGATCTGCAGAAAAATTAGCAGCCGGATAATAGATTTTGATCGTATCCTTGACCTCTCCTTTTTCCACCGATACTACTTCACCTTTATGTTTCTTTAATTGTTCTTGTTCGAGATGCTGTATGTCTGTCCAAGAACCGATTGTCAGACCTAATGCATGCTGTTCAGCTATTTTCCTTTGCTCTGGATGCGTTGGAAATAGATACGTAGCAGTAACTCCCATAGAACATCCTCCTTCATTCATCTTATTTTTTAATGAACCGCCCATTTGAGACGACTTTTCCTTATCGTTTAGGAAATTATAAAATTCTTGTACTGTAGATAAGTGCACGACATCCAGCTCCAGCGCCTAGCCCCTCGAGGTCATAAGCCAATCAGGAATTGAAGGTAAAAAACACCTTCTATTCCTGATTGGCTTATGCTTGTCGGGGCTGATCAAGGCGCTTGCGCTTTTGTTCTTCAGGACTAATTAAACCAATTTTCCAATTCTTCTAAAGAGCGAATATTGTTACGTTCCATAATTAAATATTTCCCCAATTCTACCGCCCTTTTTCTTCTCTCTATGCGTTTTTGTTCATCTTTCTCATGATTCAAATCATCAATTTGCGCAATGCCAATGGCACGACGAATCAATTCACACCCTGCATACCCCAACATGTCGGCGAAAATTTCCTCCAATAAATCAGAAAGATAGCCATCAATTTGTGTATAAGGCTCAGCTGATTCATTTCTCCATAGTTGCGAAAAAGTATCGGTAAACGCATACCATGATTCAAGAGCATTTTGAAAACGTTTAAATTGGAAATCAGGACTGCCGATTCCATTTAAAAACAAGTTTGCAATAAAATGACCCATGTCAAATCCAAAAGGACCAAAACAAGCAAATTCAGTATCGAATACGATTGTTTTGTCTTCCCCAGTAAAAATAGCACCACTGTGTAAATCACTATGAATCAGCGCATCCGCCTTGGTCATAAATTTATGTTTCAACTTCGCTACTTCCAACCGCAACTTTTGATCACGACTAAGAAATAGCACATCGTTTTTCAGTGCTTCTTCAAAAAAGTTACTTTCATGAAAATTAAATGGACAATCGAAAACTAATTCTTCTGTTAGACGTCTCATACCTGGATTATTTAAAGATGCATTCAGTTCCTTTTTTACCATTGGATCGAGGTAAAAATCGGATGTATAAAAGATTGTCTTGGCACTAAATACACCAACATCCTCCGAAAATCTTGCCGACTCTGTCCCATTAATTAAAGCAACCCGTCCCACTTCCATTGGAGCCATATCTTCCGTCACCACAATTGCCATGACCTCATCTAATAGAAGAACTTGCGGGACAGAACCAGGAAGAATCTTGTTATATTCCTGCAATACTTTCGCCTCAACTCTTACCCGATCAAGAGGCAATGGCATCGTTTCTCCTACCGTTCTAGCGTAAGGTACAGCCTGCTTATAAATTAATGACTTGTGCTCACCTACCACTCGATACACATGATTAATTTTACCATCACTTATTTCCGTCACTGACACTTGTTCCTGTTCCTGAAAGAAGCCATGCTTTTTGACATACTTGACAATTTCATCTTCACTTAAAAATGCATACTTATTGTTAACCGCTTCTTGGTTCTTTAATAAGCTCATCCTTTTCCCCCCTCTAATTATTAATCAGTGAGTATTTTTACTCCATATATATTCTAAAAAACTGTAGTATCCGTTCGTTTAATGGCGAACGGAACTGATAATCATTTTCCCTAATCCTTACTTACGCACTATCAAAATCCCTTTAAATATGAAGGAGCAAAGATGAAAGAGCCTCTCGCTGTTTAGTAAGCTACGATCATGTTTTGATATATAAATATATTAAATAGTCCGACATTTCGTGTCAAGCCTCCACTATTACCACCACATCGCAGTATTTAAGTTTGTCATTTTCGCTTTAATAGTAAAAGAAACCTGATGAACAAATAACTTGGGTGCTACATAATGGAAAGAGGGTATAAGAAGAAAAAAGGAAAGCATTTATGTGTACTAGGGAAGTTATTCAGAAGATACTTACAAAGTACCTGCCAATTCGACGAAAATGATTTGACTGTGTCGATTAGCAAGTACTTGTAATTAATTCATTTCAATTACATGTAAGCATTCAAAACTTTCATCTCGTTTTAAATGAATCATTCGATCACGGTCTTTAAATTCCCCAGTATAATCATCTGTATCAGCTAATCCATACCAAGGTTCTATGCAAACAAACGGAGCATTCTTCGGCTGCCATATTCCCATTGTTGGGAGATTTTCATAAGAAAGAACGACATTTTTAGCTGATTTTTTACTTTTCAACGTAACTTTGCTTGAATTTATATTTTTGAATACAAGTGCTCCCTCATAGAAGAGCTCATGCGTTAGCGGTAATATTTTGCTATCTTTAATTAAAGTATCAGATTTCCCACTAATGACTACATTCGTTTTATCCATAAAGAATCGCTCAAGAGTCTCTTCTTTTTCAAATTCAAGATAATAATCTTCAAATTGAGTATCCTTATCTAATGGACAATTAAAACCCGGATGTGTACCAATTTGGAAATAAATATCTTTATCATCGATATTGTCTACTTTATATTTTACCTCAAGCTTATTTTCAACTAATGTATATGTAATAAATAAATCGAATTTGAAAGGGTACTTAGTTAATGTTTCTTCGTTATAAGTTAACTTAAACACAGCTTTTGTATCACTTTCTTCAACTAACTCAAATTCACTCCACTTTGCAAATCCATGGTTACCAATTTGATAGGTCTTACCATCTACTCTAATTTCACCATTAACAACTGCACAGACAATTGGAAATAATACTGGCGCATGGCTTGGCCAAAATGTTTCATCACCATTCCACATATATTCAGTGCCATCTTCTAAACGTTTAAAGCTTACGATCTCTGCTCCGGCCTTTTTTATTTCTGCCATTGCTACGCCGTTTTTTAAGATTGTATTCACTATCTTCACTCCCATTGTGTAATATGAATATTCTTAATTTTATCATAATATAGTAACTTTCACTCCTCGAAAATTTGTCGTTTCTGTCGAAAAAACGATCGTACTACGCACGCAACCTAAAATCCTAGCCTATATATTAAAAACCTCTCAAAGGGATTATGTTCATTTCTACCTGTCAGGATTATTTCATCCTTCAATTCAAATGAGGTTTGGTTCTCTAAGAAATAAATATAATCCTCTGATCCGTAATATAAAATAAGTTCTATTTCCCGCTCAGACTTCTCTACAGAAAGTAAGATATTGTTGATAATTTTTATAAAAATCTGGATAGAAAACGGATTAAAAAAGTAAAAGCGATTGTCCAATATGTCAATCTGATACTCCTCTGCAAAGCAACAATGAAAATAGATATGATCATTTCTATTTTTCGCTTTCTTCAAATAACGCTCTCGATTCGCAACTGCCTCTTGATAAAAAGTTTCGTTCATTTCTACACCTATAACCGTTGCATGAAAAAAATAATTGATATAGAAATTTAATCGCCCTTTCCCGCACCCAAAATCGACAATTCGATCACTACTTTTCACTTCATAATGATTGAATAACTTTTCTAATGCACTGTACGGTGTTGGTTCATAACGATGATAATGCAATGACTTATTGAACCCCTTTTGGTCTCCCCCTGTATTAATGTTCAACAATTCATCAAAATACTTTTCCTTCATTGTTTCACTCCCCACTATAGGAACTAATAAAAGGAACCCACCTAGCATTTAATGGGTTCCTTTTTAAATAGAAATTTTTATTGTCAATTGCAACCAAAAGACAATTTAGCATATGTAACAATAAATCTTCTCCTATTAGTAACTACTATTCTTAAAATGCAAAAAGGACAATAAAATAAACAACCATAGCAATTAGGCCAACAGGTACTCCGAAATTTGCCCATTCCTTACTTTCGATGCCTAGCTTTCCAGCCGCAATGATATTCGGAATATTACCTGGTATTAGCATCCCACCACTAATCATAAGACCTAGTAGGATTGCCTTTATTGTTGGCTCGTCCATCGCAGGGCTGATTTCAGCGGCAGCGAGAGTAGCATTGTCAAGAGTAGCTGAAATCATATTGATCCAATATAAGACAGCCGGATGTAAATCAAGAAGATATTGGTTGATTAAAGGTTCGAATCCTGCCCCTAAAAGTGTTAGTCCCATAACAAACAAATAAATTTTAACCGTCCGGATAATAATCTCTTTGTAAGATTCACTTGATTGATCGCTAGCTAAGCCTCTACTATCTTGTTTTGGATGCACAAGAAACGCAGAAATAACGCCAAAAATCAGGACAGCAGAAATAACTTCAGGTCCAATTATCTGTAAGAGATAAAAGAAATCCTCTCCTAATTTACTAATAGCAATTGTTGACAGTGGCTCTCCAATTGGTGTTAAAGCCGCTCCTAGCCCAATGGAGAAGCAAGCTAAAACAACAAGTCTAACCTCTGATTGACGATCAAGTTTGATCACGCTTACAATTAATACCAATATTAGAGCGGCGATAATCGCAGTAATTACACTTGAAATCAAACCTAATATGATAACAATTAGAGCGATAAATAGGCGAAAAGGGATTGTATGACTGATGCCAAGAATCGCCTTTTCTAAAGGTGACTGAAGCCACTTAAATAATAGTCCGGCGACCAATACGGCAATCGTAATTTTAATCGGATCCTCTAGTCCTTTAATAAGGAGATGTGTGTCAAAAACTCCACCAACGATTGCAGCTAAAAAACCCATGATAAATAAAAATACTTCTAAATTTTTTTCAATATATTTAACGAAAAAGGGCAAAAATAGCACAAGAAGTAGAATAATAAGTAGCCCTATAATCATTGGATCCTTCCTTTCGAGCAGCACGATATGTTATGTGCGAAAATTCAAAATACTAATTCATTTTAACATAAAAGAGTAGCTTGTCACTCCCTATAGCATCGTAAATTTCTTTAAAGGACAGGATTGTTAATTATTTTTTAAACGAATCCAATAACATGGAAAAAATTGAATTTGCTCTAAACTTTACGAAATTCTTAACAGGTCTGAATAGTATAGAAATGGATAGGGGACCTCTCTTCACTCATGCTGCAAGCATCTCCAACAGTATAGGAGGCGTTTAGATTACTTAGTCCCCCTCTTATTATTTAGGAGAATATAGATGAAAAGCATCTAGGAGTCCTGGAATCCACTACCACTTCCTGACTCCCATAGCTTAGGTAAATTCTACAACAAATCTCTTCTCAATTCTTCTGCAGACTTAGGAGACAAATACCCAGGCGCAACATCATAAACCGTTTTTGCACCAGCTTGTCCCTCTTTGTTTAAACGATATGCAGCTCTTGCATATGCTACTAAAACGCTAGAGGTAAATTCTGGGTTACTCTCGAGGTTAAGTGAAAATTCAATAATTTGTTTATGATTATCACCTGTTTTTCCACCTCGAATGACAAATCCACCATGTGGCAATTGTGAATGATTCGCTTTTAATTCTTCTGCTGTAATAAAGTTAACTTCTGTATGATAGTCAGCAAAGTAGTTAGGCATCGTTAAAATGTCATGTTCAATTTTTGCTTTATCATATCCTTCTTCAGCAACTACATAACAAATACGTTGATGTTTTTCTGCAGTCGTTAATTCAGGGTTTTCTCCACTTTTCACTTTTTCCACCGCTTCTGTAATCGGTACAGTATACTGAACTCCACCTACCACACCTTCGACTCGTCGGATTGCGTCTGAGTGCCCTTGGCTTAGTCCTTTTCCCCAGAAAGTGTAGTTTTCACCATTTGGCAAAATAGCCTCTGCCATTAAGCGATTGAGTGAGAACAAACCTGGATCCCAACCAACTGAGATAATACTTGTCTTTCCACTTTCCTTCGCTGCATTATCAACAACGCTAAAATATTCTGGAATTTTAGCATGTGTATCATAACTATCAATTGTGTTAAACATTCTAGCAAAATAAGGTCCTTGATCAGGAAGATCAGTCGCCGACCCACCACATAAAATCATAACATCGATCTCATCTTTATATTTCTCTGCATCTGAAATATGTAAAACTTGCACATTTGATTCATTAACTGAAACACTGTCGGGAGTTCTTCTTGTAAAAATAGCCACAAGCTCCATATCCGGACATTGTTTAATTGCTTCTACAGTCCCCCTACCTAGATTACCGTATCCAACAATTCCTACTTTAATTTGATTGCTCATCATGTTTCACTCCATAAATGTATTCTTCCAAACTATCATAATCCCATATATTCACTATAAGTCAAGGATCCTCTCTACTAAAAACGTTGTTGATCAAATAAAACGAGACTTCCATCAGTGGACCTTTACTGCCAAGGAAGTTTGTCTTTCAACTTATTTCTTCTATTGTATATAAGAGATTGCCATCTGATAATTTGTTCACTTTGTGATTTCTCCACATTTAAACATTTTAGATAAAGCAAGACTTCCGTACGTTAGGTTTTTTTTATCTGTGGGCGTAAAACCACGATACCTTTAGGTTCGTGGATGTACGCCCACGGTTTTCATCCTTGTTCGTGAATCTATTCTTGAATCATCTCTTTGCTGACATTTCCAATGGAACAAGCGAAATATCCGTCGCTCCAAAAGGTTCGTTCCTTCCAAAAATGTTTAGAAAGATACTTTTCATGTTGTTTCCAAATATGAAACGTAGTCATTTGCTTGAGTAGTCTCACGATTTCAAGAATACTCATCTTAGGCTCATACTGAATAAGCAAATGGATATGATCCTTATCTACTTCCATTTGCTTATTCTAAAATGGTATCTATTGGCTATATCGTGCATAAGTTGTTTCACATCATTTCCAAGTTGGAT